>NZ_JANZKV010000112.1 GCF_025060895.1 Stieleria sedimenti
GGCAGAACGATGATGTGGCAACTGGGGGGCACAGGTCTTATTAAGATCTATCGCTCCGCTCCGCTCCTTGTCTCCTTGTCTCCCCTCCCCCTCTCATCATTCTGCCCCGAATTATTCTGCCATCCCTTCTTCCGCGCCCTCGCCTGAACGAAAAGACGACTTAACATGGCCATGAAACCACCGACAGATTCCCACCGACGCTCTTTCGGCGTCGCCATCGCGGCGGCGTTGTTGATGCTAGCCTGGATCGCGTGGCGTGCGATCGCGTCGCCTTTTCTGTCTGGTGGACTGGCCGCGGCCGCGTTGGTCGTTGCGATGGTGTATTATTTAATCCCGGCGTCTCAGCCGAAGCTGATCGCGTTCTTCCATGCGATCACGTATCCGATCCGCTGGACCGCCACCCTCGTCGTTCTGGCGATCGTCTATTATGGAGTGGTCACGCCGATTTCGATTTGGTTCCGCGTGAAGGGGAAGTCGATCCGCACGAACGCGTCCGATTCCAAATCGAATTGGCGATCGATCGACTTGCCGTCCGACCCGCAATCCTATTTCCGAACCTTTTGATCCCGCGATGACGACACCCGACAAGCCCTCCAAAAAACCTGAAGACGAAGTCACCGAGTCCTTCGACTCGATGGCCGATGGGGCGGATCCCGGGATTTTCCGGGAGTTCGTTTGGTTCGTGAAGTACAACAAGAAATGGTGGCTGACGCCGATTCTGGTCGTGTTGTTGCTGCTCGTCGTGTTGGCCTTCGTCACCAACTCACCGGCCGCCCCTTTCATTTACACGCTATTTTGAATCGGCGTCTTCGCCCAGGACGTCGCCGACGATCTCCTGCCATCGCTTGGCAATTTTCTTGTACTGGGCGTATTTGAGCTCAGCACTCTGGGCTTGCACCTTCGCCTGTAACACTTGGGACTTCATATCGGATAATTCGGTGGAGGTCGTGGTGCCTGACGTATAAAGTTTTTCGGTGATGGCCAGTTTTCCTGTCGCTTTTTCAAGCAGGGATTGTTTTGAGCGAAGCTCGGTTTCCAACTGCTCCATCACGTCGGTGAGATAGTCCTTTTCGAGCTCGAGGCGAAATCGAACGGTCGCTTGTATCGATTCGTAAGCTGAGACGGCTCGACGAGCGTTGGCTCTCTCCTCAACCGAGACCCTCGCTGATTCGAGTATTTGCCTATACGGGTCGATCATCTGTTGATTGGATCGAAATTTTGTGACCAGCTCCCTTGCTTTGTCGAGCCGGCCGTAGGTGTCTTCGAATGACGCGACGCCAGCGGCGACGGGCGATGCAGAAGTGTTGCCAAGTGCGTTTGCAGCGATCGTATTCGGGGCCTCGTTTGTTCGACGAGACGCTTCCGCTTTTGGGATCAACGTCAACAGCGGACGTGCTTTCCCGGGGCGGAGGATGTCTGCGTCGAGATAGGTTTTTGCGATCTTTTCTTCCGCCGCCCGGACGGTCAGTCCGGCGATTTCGATCGGGTCGACCAGCGGCATCGCGATCGCGCCGTCCGATCCGACGGCCAATGGAAATCCGGTGACCAGACGGCCCGAATCGAGCAACGTGACTTTTGGTGGACTCGGGCCCTGTTTGGCAGACTCAAACGGCAGGACGCCCGGCAGATACACCGCGACGATGTCACCGATGCCGATGACGTCAAAAAGCTGATCTTCGGGTGCAGCGTTCGCTTTCCAATCCGCCGCTTGGCCCGAGAGTAAGTCTTCGACTTTGCGATCGATAATTCGGTCCTTGATCACTTCGCGACTTTCGAGCGTCTCTTCCGCCCGGCGCAGCTTTTTTCGCATCTCCTGAATCTGGTTCCGCTGCGCCGTCTGTCGAGCCTCGAAACTCTGTTGGATCAGAGACTTGACCTTTGACTTCAACTCCGACTTGGCGTCCGAGTCATTTTCCAAACTTCTGTATTCAGCCGCGAGAGTCTCCGCGTTTTGAATGAGTTTGAGATGGTCTTCGTCGGCCACGGCATGGAACGAGCCGCCAATGAGGAAACATGAAAAGACTGTCACTACGTATCGCATCGAGATTCTCCAGATGGATCGGTCGTTCGGAGTCAGGGGGCCAGTTCGTCTAACTGTCGGTCGACATCGGCCAAGACCGTTCGATGCGGTTGGCGAGCGACTCGCCGCGCACGTAGGGCATCACCAGATACGGCAGACCGTCCACTTCGCTGACGCCATAAATTTCGATCACGTTCTCGTGAACGATCGACGCCGCCGCGCGAGCTTCACGCGCAAACCGCTTTCGCGAGATCGGTGAAGCGGCCAAGGTGGGACGCAATAATTTGATCGCGACGAAACGGTTGAGCGCCGCGTCAAACGCCTTGAGCACGACCGCCGTCGCACCTGCCCCGACAATTCCGATCACTTCATAGACGCCCAGCCGTCCGATCTTGCTCGGGTCATCCGTCGGAGAGAGCAGGTTTTGAATCTGTTGGTGTTCGACGAACCAAAGCTCGTCCGGCGAGGCAGCCGTTTGTTCCGCATCAATCGCGATGCCAATGTCCGTTGACGAATCGGACAAACACCGCGACAACGCTCCCCACCAATTCGGATCGGCCGCCATGGACTGCAAGTTGTCTTGGCACGATTGACATTCGTTCAAATGCGATTCAATTTCGTCTGATTGCGTTCTGGACAGCTCTTCCCGGAGGTATTGCAGGAGCGTTTCGGATTCGGGGTGCAGTTCATGCTTCATCAGGCATACCTCCCGTTGAATGTTCCTGCTGGTCGAACATCGGATCTTGGTCGAACAGACAAACTTCCTCACGCAGTCGTCGCATGATCCGCGAGCGGCTGGTGTAGATCGCGCCGACGGACCGTCCGAGTTGTTCGGCGACCGATTCGACGCTCTGTTGTTCGACCGACGTTTTCCAAAATGCCGACCAAGAGGACTCGGCGAATTCCCCGCGGATTCGACGCGCCGCCCAGCGGAAGATTTCGTCACGGCTTGCGCGACGCACGACCTGATCAAACGATGCCTGATCTTCGGCATCGGCCAATTGTGCGAGTTGATCGTGGACTTCCGTCAATCCACTGCCCTGCTTACGTGGTCGCCGCCGATGATGGTCAACGATCGCCGAACGGATGACCTGCCCCAGCCAGGTGCGAAACTTGGCCTGCTGGGGATCTTGCTCGAACCCGTCGATGCCTTTGCTGACACGAATCAAGACATCCTGGACAACGTCCGAGGCATCCGCTTCTTGCAAACCATATCGGATTGCGACACGACGGATCACGCCACGATAGACCTGGACAAATTGCCGCCATGCGTCGCGGTCGCGATGGTCGCGCAGCCGAATCAGGATACTCGGTCGTGTTTCGGGAACGGACAAAATCAACTCGACTGCTGGCGGGTATTGCGGAGCGGCAGAATACACGCAAGGAGTTGGGGAATCTGTCAGCAGACTTGGAGATTTTAAGACAAAAAGGCAGAATCATGCGGGGCAGAATGATGGAGGACAGGATGATGGGGGCAAAACGATGGCGAATCAATTCGCCATACCGGGGATCGACTGCCTCTCCATGATTCTGCCCCGAATCATTCTGCCATCACTCCGAGCGGTCGGCCAGGACGCGCGTTGGCATGACGAACTTGATTGCTATTTCAATCCCAGTCCGCTGCCGCGTTTGTCGAGTGCTCCCTTGACGCCCAACTGGCGTGGGTCGCGGGCGATTTTGTCGCTGAAGATCCGAACGTCGTCCAGGATCGGGCGGATCTTGGCGGTGGCCAATTCGACGTTTTCGATCGTGCGGCGGACTTGCCAATAGATGTCATCATCTTCCAACAACCGGCGGACGGTTCCGTTGCTATTGTTCAACGCCACGCCAAACGTTTCGACTTGGCGTAGCGTGCGGTCGAGGTTCTTCAGGTTGATCAGCACCTGATCCACCAGTTCGTCGCTGTTGGCCGCGATCGGTTTGGTGATCGTTTCGACATTCACGATCGCCCGTTCGGCGGATTCGATGGTGTTGCGGACGGTGTCGATGGTTTGGTCGACGTTCTGCACCGTTTTCTCCGCCGCGACGCCGACGTTTTCGAACCGCTGTCCGACGCGTTCAAAACTTTCAAAGGTCCTTTGGGTCGACTGCAGCGTGGTTTGGGCTTCGGTCAGCACGAGCGGAAGTTCGCGGAGGGCTTCGGCCAGACTGTCTCTCAGTTCGGGGTTGCCGATCACGTTGCGAATGTCGCGCATCGCACCTTGGAATTCGATCAACGCGTTGCGGGCGTCTTGTGCGACGTTGCCCACTTGCCCCTCGGCGTTTTGGACCACACCGTCGGCATTCTGGACCAGTTGATTGACGTTGTCACCGACCGATTGCAACGACCCGCTGGCCGACTGGACCGCCTCCAGCGTTTCACGGACTTCGTCTTCCAGATTGAACACCAGACTGAAGGGGTCGGAGGCGGGTGTTCCGTAAGAGATTAACTGATCGTGGGTGTACGTTTCGCTGCGAATCGTCTGCAATCGTTCTTTGTGGATTTCCAGCAATTCGTCTTCGGTTCCTTTGACGAACTCCAGTTTCGCGTCCCCGGTGATGATCGATTTCGTTTTGATTTTGGGAAGGTATTCGTGGGTCAAGTTGTTTTGGTATTTGGGGTCGATGCCGATGGTCAGCAAGACATCGTTCTCTCGCAGTTCTTTGTCGATGACGCGTCCGATTTCAACGCCACGCAGCAGCACCGGCGAGTTAGAGTTGATACCCTCGGCGGTTGGAAACTGAACCAGCAGTCGGACTTCACCGGTCAACACGCGTGGCACGGCGCCGAACAAGAACGTCAGGATGATTCCGATTCCGATGGCGGCAATGACCAGCACGCCGACGCCGAATTTCAGTCTGTTATCGTCCATGATTAACCCGTTATCTCCATCAGACGCTGGCCGGCTTCGCCGCGAACGAATTGACGCACCCGATCGTCTTCGCATTGATCCAGCCCGGCGGGCGGACCATCGTAGAGCACCTGTGGTTCATCCTTGGCCAGTCTTGCCCGCGGGTAAAACATCAACACGCGGTCGGCGACCTTTTGGGCCGTTCGCATGTCATGCGTGACGATCACGCTGGTCACCGGATAGCGTTTTCGGACGTCCAGCATCAGTTCATTGATCACGTCGCTCATGATCGGATCCAGTCCCGTCGTCGGTTCGTCGTAGACCACCAATTCGGGCTGTAAAATAATCGCGCGGGCAATGCCAACTCGCTTGCGCATGCCGCCACTCAATTCGCTCGGACGTTTCGAAATCACCGTGGGTGGCAATCCGACTTCTTGAAGATGTTTCAAGACACGTTCGTGAATCTCGTCCTCATCGGCGGTGGTCGACTGCCGCATCGGAAACGCGACGTTGTCAAAGATCGTCATGCTGTCGAACAAAGCCGCGTTTTGAAACACGAAACCGAATCGTCGCCGGACGTCGCTGAGTGCCGCCGGTGACAGTGTCGAAAGTTCTTGCCCGTCAAACCGAATCGTGCCCCGAGTCGGCGGGATCAGCCCGACGATCGTTTTCATGAACACGGTTTTGCCGCAACCGCTTTCGCCGATAATCGCGACGGTTTCCCCGGCTTCGATCGAAACACTGATGTCTTTCAAGATCTTTTGGCCGTGAAAATCGACATGCAACTGCTGCACGTCGATCAGATGTTCCACCGCAGAATCACTCATAAGATGTTCGCTCCCGCGGGGTACATGGCGAAATAGATTTTGTCCAAGATGATGTTCAAGAACAGATCGATGGCCAAGATCATCACGAAGGAATACACGAATGCTTGCGTCGCCGCTTTGCCGACGCCTTCTGCGCCCGGTTTGCAATGAAATCCCTGGTAGCAACTGATCACAGCGATCATCCCGCCGAAGAAGACGCTCTTAAAAACTCCGCTGAACAAATCGAATCCGACCACGCCGTCACGCGAGTGCGTCAGATAGGCCGCATGATCGATTTCCAACACCATGACGCTGTAAAAGTAGCCGCCGACGATGCCCATGAAATCGGCCATGATCGTGAGCGCGGGAATCAAAAAGATGCAGGCCAAAAACCGAGGCACCACCAAGTAGTGAACCGGATCGGCACCCATCGTCGTCAACGCGTCGATTTGTTCGGTCACACGCATGGTTCCCAACACCGCCGCCATCGCGCTGCCGACCCGGCCGGCCAACATCGTCGCCGCCAACACCGGACCAAGTTCCCGGACCAGCGAGGTGTTGATCACCACACCCAAATGGCTTTCCAGCCCGATCGCGTGAAACTGGTAATAGCTTTGAACGGCCAGCACCATCCCGATGAACGTCCCCGTCAAGGCCACCACCGGCAGACTGAGCACGCCGATTTGATAGAAGTTGATCAACAGCGTTCCGCGCTGTGGCAACCGCGTAAAAATCCATACCAGCATCTGCCAAGCGAACATCGCGATATCGCCGACCGTCGCAATGCCATCGACCACCGCCGCTCCCCACTGAACCACCCAGGCGTAAAGCATGTCCCGAATCGTGGCGGACCCGTTCTCGGGCCGTCCTGACGCTGGATCGTTTTGTGTGGAAACCGAAAGCGACATCAACTGGGCGGCGAGAGTTTGGGGAGGCGGAGCGTCGAAGCGAAGCTACACAAACAAGTTTATCGGTAAGGCTGGCTTTGCGGATGAGTGAAAATGTGCGGGCGGGTGGCGGCAGTCGGGCGGCGAGCCGCCCGAGGGGAATTCAGGCTGGGATAGGACGGATGGGACCGATAGGACCCATAAGTCGTCTTTGTCCTATTGGTCCCATTTGTCCGGCGGTCCGCTTGGGACAAAACCGATCCGCGTTCCCCCCCATTACTCCGCCTACGTCAAACGCCGAAATCCCATTACAATCCCGCTTCGCATTCGCTCCGAAAAACCCGTTTCAGCTTCCCATGACAACGATGTCTGACTCCGCTGCCCCGTTTCGTGCCGCCCCCGCCAGCCCCAAATTTCCGGCTCTGGAAGAGCAGATTCTGGAGTTTTGGCAGCAAAACGACGTCTACAAGCAATCGCTGCAGCGCCGTGCCGATGCACCTCCCTTTGTGTTTTTCGAAGGCCCCCCGACAGCCAACGGGATGCCCCACCCCGGCCACTGTCTGACCCGCGCGATCAAGGACGTTTTTCCCCGATACAAGACGATGCGGGGCTATCGTTGCGAGCGAAAAGCGGGCTGGGACACGCATGGACTGCCCGTCGAAGTCGAGGTCGGCAAAGAGCTGGGGATCCACAGTAAAGAGGAAATCGAGGCCTACGGTGTCGAGCCCTTCATCCAAAAATGCCAGCAATCGGTCTGGCGCTACATGCAGGAGTGGCAGCGTCTGACCGAACGACTGGGATTCTGGGTCGATCTCGAGCAGGCCTACGTGACCTATCACCAGAGTTACGTCGAGAGTGTTTGGTGGAGTCTGAAGAATCTGTTCGATCGCGGGCTGCTCTACCAAGGCCACAAGATCGTCTGGTGGTGGGCCCAGGGTGGTACGGCCCTCTCCTCGGGCGAGGTGGGTCAGGGCTATCGGGAAGTCGCCGATCCGAGTGTTTACGTCAAATTCCCTCTGGTGGACGATTCCTCGCGCAGTCTGTTGGTCTGGACCACGACCCCGTGGACACTGCCCAGTAACATGTACGCCGCGGTTCATCCCGAACTGGAGTACACGTTGGTCAAGCACGGCGAAACCGGCGAAGAATTCTATCTGGCGTCTGCGCTGGTCGACAAAATCGCGGACAAGGCGAAGTGCAAATTCGAGCTGTTGGAAACATGTCGTGGCAGCGATCTGATCGGTTTGCGTTACACGCCGCCGTTTGACGGCTACCTGAAATCGACCGGCGACCCGACCGGGACATTGAAGGCGGCCAGCGGTGACTCCAAAACCGAGCACCACTACTGGCGGGTCGTCGCGGCCGACTTTGTCACCACCGACAGCGGATCGGGCATCGTCCATCAAGCGGCGGCGTTCGGCGAAGTCGACTATGAAGTCTATGACGAACAGCGACGACGCTTTGTCGAGGGCGAACAACCTGAATTGCTCTGCGCGGTCGGCCCGGACGGAAAATTCAACGAAGCGGTTCCGGAGGCGTTCCTCGGTGTCTGGGTCAAAGACGCCGACAAGGCACTCTCACGGGATCTCAAAGAACGCGGGTTGATGTTCTTGCAGGAACAGTACCTGCACGATTACCCGTTCTGTTGGCGGGCCGATCAAGATCCACTGATCCAATACCCTCGCCGCAGCTGGTTCATTCGCACGACCAAGTTCCGCGACTTGATGCTGAAGAACAACTCGCAGATCGGCTGGCAACCCGAACACATTCGCGACGGGCGGTTCGGGAACTTTCTCGAATCGAACGTCGATTGGGCGCTGTCGCGCGAACGTTACTGGGGCACGCCGCTGCCGATCTGGGTTTGCGAAGAAAGCGGTCGGATGGAAGCCGTCGGCAGTTACGAGGAATTGTTGGCCAAGCCGGGGATTCAAGGCACGGAGGTTTGGCTGCAAGCCAAAGCGGCCCACCCGGAACTGGTCGACGATCTGCGGGTCCACAAACCGTACATCGACGAAGTCACTTATGATTCGCCGTTTGCCGATGGCAAGCGGATGCGACGGGTCAGCGAAGTCATCGATTGCTGGTATGACAGCGGTGCGATGCCCTTCGCCCAGTGGGGGTGGCCGCACACCGGTGACCAGCAGTTCCAGTCGCAATTCCCGGCCGACTTCATTAGCGAAGCGATCGATCAGACCCGCGGCTGGTTCTACAGCCAACTGGCGATTGCCACGATGCTGTTCGGTGAAGGGGCATCGGTCGCCGAACCGGGCACCGAAGCGGAATCGTTGCAAGTCAAAGAGCTCGACTATCCGCTGCCGTTCCGCAATTGCATCGTGCTCGGTCTGATGCTTTCCCAGTGGTGGGAGCATGAAGACGACGAGAAAAAGAAAACGATCCTGTTGGAAGAGTCCGAGACCAAGCAACATCCGGGCAAGAAATTCAACAAGCAAGTCGGCAAGATGTCCAAGAGCCTGCGAAACTACCGCAGCCCCGAAGAGATCTTTGACCGCTACGGGGCCGACGCGCTGCGGTGGTACCTGTTTGCCAATCAGGCACCGTGGAATTCGATCATCTATGCCGAACAGTCGATCAAGGATTCGATCCCCGAGTTCCTGCTTCGCCTGTGGAACACGTTCAGCTTCTTCACGATCTATGCCGAGATCGACGGCTTTGACCCGCGTGACGCCGTCGCCGCCGACGAGCAACTGACGCCGGGGTCGCTGGCGTCGGCGCCAAAATACCGGCCGGCATCGGAGCGGAGCGAGATCGATCGTTGGATTCTGTCGGAACTCAACCAGGCGACCGCCAAGGTGATCGACCGCATGGACGCCTTGGACAACTACAACGCCTGCCAAGCGATTTCTTCGCTGTTGGACGGGTTGAGCAACTGGTACGTCCGTCGCAGCCGCGATCGGTTTTGGGCCGCCGACAAGGATTCGCAAGAGAAACACGACGCCTATTGGACGCTGTATGAAACGCTGTTGGAACTGGTCAAACTGGCCGCGCCCTTCACGCCGTTTCTGGCCGATACCCTTTGGCAACGCCTGACCGAACCCTTCGGCGACAAGACGTTGTGCAGCGTCCACCTCTGTGATTTTCCCGTCGTCGACGCCGAGCGGATCGATACCGATCTGTCCGACTCGATGCGACTGTTGCGTGAGATCGCTTCGCTGGGACGCGCCGCGCGGGCGAGCGAGAAATTGAAGGTGCGTTTGCCGTTGTCTGAAGTCACTGTGATTTTGACCGACGATTCCCAGATCGCCTGGCTGCAAAACCACGACGCCCTGGTGCGTGAAGAGTTGAACGTCAAAGCCGTTCACTACACGACCGAAGGCGACCAATATGTCCAATACACCGTCGTGCCGAACTTCAAACGACTCGGTCCGAAAGTCGGCAAGCAAGTGCCGGCGGTCAAGAAGGCACTCGCCGATGCCGACGGGAACGAGTTGTTGAGCCAGTTGCAAGCCGACGGTGTTGTGAAACTTGAGCTCGGTGACAACGTGATCGAGTTGGACGGGGACGACATCGAAGTCCGCTTGCAGGCCAAAGAGGGTTGGGCGGCGGCTCAGGGGCTCGGTTCCGTTGTCGTGTTGCACACCGAGGTCACGCCGGAGTTGCAACGTGAAGGGATCGCCAACGATCTGATTCGCGGAATCCAGAATCAACGCAAAGCGATCGATTGCCAGTACACCGATCGGATCCGCGTCGCGATCGATTCAGCCAGCGACGAGGTGACCCAAGCGATCGAGGAACACCGATCGACCATCTGCAACGAAACGCTGGCCGATTCACTGGAGATCGGCACGATCGAGGGCGTCGATTCGGCGGCGTCGGAGCACGGCGGCGTGTTCGTCGCCAAGGCGACCGCGTCATGAGCGGCGAGACGACCAAACTGCCGATCGCCGTTTTTTTAAGCGGCGGCGGCAGGACGCTTGAAAACCTGTTGCGACATCGCGATGAGCACGACCTGCCGATCGATGTCCGGTTGGTGATCAGCAGTCGCGCCGGCGTGCGTGGCATCGAGATCGCCCAGAACGATGGCATCGAGACGCTGGTGATTCGCAAACGCGACCACGACGATGCCAGTTACAGTGACGCGATGTTCGATCCGGTTCGCCGCTGCGGTGCGAAGTACGTGGTGATGGCTGGGTTTCTGAAACACGTGCTGATTCCCGACGATTTCGAAAACCGCGTGATCAACATTCACCCTTCCTTGCTGCCGGCGTTCGGGGGCCAGGGCATGTATGGCCACAACGTTCACGCGGCGGCGATCGAGCGTGGTGTCACGATCAGCGGTTGTACCGTGCACTTTGTCGACAACCAATACGACCACGGTCCGATTATCTTGCAGCGGGCCTGTGAAGTGCGTGCCGATGACACGCCCGACAGCCTTGCCGCCCGGGTGTTCAAGCAAGAATGTGAAGCCCTGCCGGCAGCGCTGCGGACGTTGAGCTGAGACGACGTACGTCACGCTGTGCGTGACAGGCAGATGGCATGCACAGCATGCCCTACCCTTCCATTGCGAATTGCAGCCGTGGATCGTCCAGACCCAGACGCTTCATCTTTTTGTAAAGCGTCGTGCGATTGATTTCCAACGCGTCGGCCGTTGCGGCTCGGTTCCAATTGTGGCGGCGGAGTGAATGCAAGATGATCTCGCGTTCGGGGCCTTCGAGTGCTTCACGCAGACTTTTATTTTGACAGCTGGCCGGCGTCATCGCGAACGGCTTGAGGGTGTTTTCGCCGGCGGCCTGTGGGATCGCCGATGCCAGCGGATCGGCCACGCGGCCCAAGATTTCCGGCGGCAGGTCTTCCAGTGTCAGCACGTTGTCGCGAGAGAGCAGCACCGCACGCTCGACGACGTTTTGTAATTGTCGAACGTTGCCGGGCCAACGATACGATTGCAGGGTGGCCATCGCGTGTTGATCAAAGCCTTCGATCTCCCGCCCGCACGTTTCGGCGGCTTCGCGGAGGAAGTGATCGACCAACAAGGGAATGTCGCCGACCCGCTCACGCAACGATGGCAGAACGATGTTGACGACGTTGACCCGGTAGTACAAGTCTTGTCGAAACGATCCCTCGGTCACCGCACGGGAAAGGTCTTCGTTGGTCGCCAGGATCACGCGTGTATCGACCGAGTGCGTTTGCGTGCCGCCGAGTTGTTCGAACTGGAATTCCTGAAGCACTCGCAGCAGTTTGACTTGCATCGCCGCGGTCGCGGTTCCGATTTCGTCGAGAAACAGGGTGCCCTTGTCGGCCAATTGAAACTTGCCGACCCGGTCACCGCTGGCACCGGTGAAGGCGCCTTTGACGTGGCCGAACAATTCGCTCTCGAGCAGATTGTCCGGTAGTGCCCCACAGGCGACTTCGACGAACGGTTTGCTACGACGGGAACTGCGTTCGTGGATCGCGCGGGCGATCATGCTTTTGCCCGTTCCGTTTTCCCCGGTGATCAGGATCGATGCCCTGGCGTCGGCCACACTGTCGATCACATCGAAGATTTTCATCATCCGATAGTCGTGACTGAGAATGTTCTCCAGCCCGCTTCGGCTATCGAGTCGCTGGCGAAGCTTTTGGTTCTCCAGCGTGATGTCTCGCTGCGAAACCGCGCGGCTGATCGCCAAGTTCAATTCGTCGTCGATCAGCGGCTTGGTCAGCAAGTCGAACGCGCCGGCTTTGATCGCTTCGATCGCCGTGTCGGGTGTCGCGTATCCGGTCATCACCAGCACCGTGGTTTCCGGGTGCTTTTGCCGCGTGTGGTGAATCAGCTCGAACCCGTCTTCGTCACGCAGGCGGAGATCCGTGATCACCAAGTCGAAGCGATGTTCGTCCTGGCTCGCTTTGGCGCCGTTTAAACAATCCGCAATCTGGACCGTGTGTCCGATTTCCCGCAGCCATTCGGCCATCGACTGGACCAAGTGCCAATCATCGTCGACAAGCAAAATGGAGGCGGGGTCATTCATGTCGGGCGTGGGGATCGTGCGAGGAATTGGGGTCGAGCGCGATGCAGCGCGTTCTCTCTCACGTTTTCCTAGGTCGCCGTTAGCGTCAGAGCAAAATCCAATTCCCGCGTTTCGTTCTGCCCGCCCCCCGATCTTACCGCTGCCGCAGCGAATTTGTACTTATTTTAGGGGGTGTGGGTGTGTCGATATGCGAAAAATTCTCATATTAGCCCCACACTCCCGGCGCAAATACGCCATTTTTAGGAGAGTTCGCTCCTGGCGTTTGTTGGAGCGGTTTGGAATCAAAGCAGAGGCACGCAGGATCGCAATGTCGTTAAAAACGCTGGTCGTCGACGACCATGAGGCAGCTCGTCTCGGGCTCATGGAATTATTGGTCGGGACGGCGATCAGAGTCGCGCAAACGGTTGCCGACGGTGAAAGCGCGCTGCGGTATCTGGATGAAGACCGCTTCGACGCGGTGCTGATCGATGTTCAGATGAAGAAGATGGACGGTTTGACGCTGTTAACATCGATTCGCCGGGCGCATCCCGACTTGCCCGTGGTCTTGATTAGCGCGTACGACTACCCCGTTTACCTTGCCCGGGCGGCTGCCAACGGGGCTCATGATTACGTGCTCAAGAGCGATTCGGCAACCAAGATCGAACAGACGCTCAGTCATGCGTGCGAAAACGGATCGGCGTACCCGGGTGGCCGTCTAGACAACCTCCGCAAAAAGATGTCCGAGACGATTCGCTCGCAACAGCTTCCACCGGAATTGCCGGTGACGTCTCGCGAAGCTCAGGTGCTGCGTCACATCGCGTTCGGACTGAGCAATCGAGAGATCGCCAAGTCGTTGGGGATCAGTGTCGAGACCGTCAAGGAACACGTGCAGAACATCTTGCGCAAGACGGGGGCCTCGGATCGCACCGACGTTGCGGTCCGGGCCGTTCGGCTGGGGTTGGTCGACTAGTGCTGCGTCGCAGCGAACGGGAATCGCCTAAAGGCTGGAACACCAACGGTTGCACAATCCTGCGTTGGTCAAGGTCGTGCCCCCTTTACCGCGACACCCTCAATACACGTCGCGGACGTAGCGTTTTTCCTTGCTCAGCTTTGCGACATAGTCGGCGGCGGCCTGTTCGGACAGTCCACCTTGGGAGGCGATGATCGACTTGAGCGTGCGATCGACGTCGACGGCCATTCGGCTGGCGTCGCCACAAACGTAGAAATGGGCTCCCGTTTGCAGCCAGCTCCAGAGTTCGGCAGCGTTCTGCTTCATGCGATCCTGGACATAGACTTTTTCCGTCCCGTCGCGACTGAAGGCCGTGTCCAACCGGGTCAACAATCCGGTGTCGAGATACGACTGCAATTCCTGTTGGTACAAAAAGTCCGTGGCGGCATGTTGGTCGCCGAAGAACAACCAATTCTTGCCCGTCGCCTTGGTCGCGTCTCGCTCTTGCAGGAACGCCAAGAACGGGGCGATGCCGGTTCCCGGACCGACCATGATCATCGGTTTGGTGGGATCGGCAGGGACGGTGAACCCGCCGTGGTTGGCTTGTGTGAACACGCGGAGGGTGGCTCCGGGTTCCAAGCGATCGGCGAGCATCGTGCTGGCGGCGCCCTTTCGCATGCGTCCGTTTCGACCGTAGGTGACTTTGCCAACGGTTAGGTGAACCTGGTTGCCGACGCATGCTTGGCTACTGGCGATCGAATACAGTCGCGGGTTCAAAGGCGAGAGCGTTTCGAGAAACTCCGTGGCACTGATCGGCACGTCGCCAGCGAGCTGCAAGACATCCAAAACGTCGAAGCCGTCCGGTGCGCCTTCTTCAAGCATTTGTGAGAGTTGCGATTTTATTTTCGGATCGGAAACACGGCTCAATGCCAGTTCCAATAACTCGTCGCTGGGGTCTTTCAGGCAAAAGTCTTCGCGGAGCGCGTTGGCGAGTGATTTGGGGTCACCCGCCGGTGTCACGGTCAACAGGTTGGAATCGGCGCCGATGGCACTGACGGTGGCTTCGACCAGCTCGTCGCAGTTGGTCGGGTAGATCCCCAACGCGTCCCCGACTTCGTATTTGATTCCTGAATCAGCCAGATCGATGGCGATGTGTCGTGTGTCTTTGGCCGAGCCTTCCCCGTTCAGCGGTCTCGATTCGATCAACTTGGCCGCGTACGGCGTTTTTCGAGAGTATCCGTGTTGCGACGTCCCGTTGGCCGGGCTGCCGTTGGCGGGTTTGGAGGGCGGTGCGGCGGTGTCACCGGATTCCTTGAGCACCTGCTTGATCATTTTCGCGGTTTCTTTCCCGCCCGGACTGCAGAGCGTCAGGTTGGTTTCTTCCCCCGATGCGATGGCTTCACTGTAGGTCTTGCAAAGGTAGCCGCAGGAGCCACAGTCCAGCTGCGCCATCGCCGCCATCAGACGTCGTTCGACGGGCTTTCCTTCGGCCAACTCCATGCGATCGACGATCGGCAGTGAGTCGTCGTGCCAGGGAAAGTCTTCCTCTTCTTGCTTGGTCTGTTCCACGGCACCCGGCAACGAGTCGGCCGAAAGGCCGGCGGCGTTCATCACCGCGGAGGCGTCGCCGCCGGGTTGCATGCCCATCATGCCCGAGAAAAATCCGTTCAGCCAGGCACGTTGTTCGTCGTTGAAAGGTGCCGTTTCTGGAATAAAGCTGGTTGTCATGGCGGTCAAAGGGGGGGAAGGAGTCGAATCTTCTTTCGTGATCAGTGCAGAGCGGTTCAAACCAAGGCTCTGGCGAGGGATTTCAATTCGTCATCGGTCGATCTGGACGTGAATTCAACAAACGTCTCACCCTCGTGTCGTTGTTCCAGATAACCGCCGATGATGGCGGAGACCAGGTCCGGCAAATCCTCATACGCGACCGATTCGAAGATCAGCCGAGCGATCCCCTGGCGGTCGCCCCAGCCGCCGCCCAGGTGCACGTGGTACCCGTCGACCATGTCGTCGCCTTTCTCGACCTTGCAGCCCAGCAGACCGATGTCACCGATGTAGTGCTGGGCACAACTGTGATGGCAACCGGTCAGATGGATGTTGATCGGGCTGTCGAGTTTGAATTGGGATTCAAGGTGCCGGGCCAAGGCCATCGCCTGGGTTTTGGTTTCCGCCGCGGCGAATTTGCAGCCTCCGCTACCGGTACAGGCCACCAGTCCGGCTCGAAAGCTGCTCGCTTCGTAACCGAGTCCCAATTCCGTCAGTCGTTCTTTGACCGCATCGATGTCTTCGTCCGAGAGATTGGGGATCAACAGGTTTTGCCAGACCGTCAGACGGACCTCACCGTTGCCATACTCGTCAGCAATTTGCGCCAGCCCACGAGCCTGGTCACTGGTCATGCGTCCGACCGGCAAGACGACGCCGACATAGTTCTTGTTCGCTTGAGCTTGGGGGTGAAACCCGATGTGGGCCAAACGGTTCTCCGCGACCGATCGGGTCAATTTGGATTCGTCGAAACGGCCGAGTTTCCACCCGAGTTGTTCTTCGACGGAGGCGACAAACTTGTCGAATCCCCAGTCGTCCAGCACATACTTCAGTCTCGCTTTCTTGCGATCGGTGCGATCACCCGATTTGACGAAGACGCGAACGATGGCGCCGGCGACGGCCAGGCATTGGTCGGGGCGAAGCAGCACGCCGGTCGGACGGGCAAAGTCTTTGTGCCCGGTGATGCCGCCGAGCGTGAGTTGAAAGTACACGGCGGCGGGAAACTCGGCCGTCGCGTGTTCTTCGGCGATGCGGACCGCGTGAAAGCCGATGTCGTTGGTGTCGTCCAGGGCGCTGATGGTGCCCCCGCCGTCAAACGCGATGTTGAATTTCCGAGGCAGCCCATACATTTCTCGACTGTTCAAGATGTAGTGGTGCATCCGCTTGGCCAACGGAATCGTCTCGATCCATTCGCACGTGTCGATACCCGAAAGCGGACTTGCCGTGCAGTTGCGGATGTTGTCACCGCCGGAACCCAGGCTGACGATATCCAATTCACGCAACCCGTACAGAATGTTCATCGCTTGATCGGCGGGGATCTCGCGGTATTGCAGGTTGGCCCGCGTCGTCACGTCTAAAAAACCTCCGGCCGAACGATCGGCCAGGTCAGCCAGCCCCGACAATTGCCAGGCCCGGAGCGATCCACCCGGAATCCGCATGCGACACATGTAGCTGTTCTGTGCCGGCGCCACGTAGAACAGGCCGTGGAATTTTTGCAGGAACACGTCGGTCCCTTTGGGGAACTCGCCGGCATCACTGCGGGCTTGCATCTCGTCCCAGATGTCGAGCGGGTTCTTCGCTCGTTTGGCGAGTTCTTCCTTGCAGAGTGCCTTGCCGGCAGACTCGGTTTCTTGCTGGGCGATCAGTGCGATTTTCTCGGGGCCGACCGGCAGCGTCGTCGTCGTGGTGCTGCCGACGGTGATCGATGCATCGCCGCCGCAGCTGCTGCCGTTGCTGATCACCGGCAGTCCGCTGACGGCGCGCGCCACGTCTGCGCCGAACGCGAATCCGGAAAGAAATTGTTTTTGTTCCTCGGTGAACGCTTTATCGCTGGGCATGATCAGAGGGTTTGTTGGTCAGTGGGTTGAGGCGGATGAGGCTTTGCCGATCGCCACGGCACAGTCCTTGAAACTCGGTTGCCGTGAATGGGGATCGAAGTGCCGCAGTGTCAATTCATTGACGATGTCGTAGTGCATCGGGATGAACGCTTGATTTCGTTGGACGGTGGGCGTGACCATCGCGGTGACGAAAACTTCGCCTCGACGCGAACGCACCGACACCCTGTCGCCGTTGTGAACGCCGATCAAACTGGCGTCGGTCGGATGGATTTCGACATACGGCCGCTCGGGATAGAGCTTGCGCAGCACCTTGCTCTTGCTGGTCCGGGTTTGCGTGTGCCATTGGCTGACCGTGCCACGACCGGACATCAGCAGAATCGGGTAGTCTTGGTCCGGCGGCTCCGGCATCGGAGTGATGTTGTCAACGATCAACCGCGCCTTGGCATCCGGATGGCAGAACGATCCGTCGGCAAACAATCGACGTTCCTGGGGCGGCGTTGCGTGTGCCGCCGCGTCTTCACGCGACCACGGCCACTGGATGCCGCCGCATTGATCCAGCTGTCGATAACCTTTGATTCCGCTGATGTCACAGGGACGGCCTTCGCTGGCCGCTTGCATTTTTTCGAACACGGCTTCGGGGTGTGTCCAATCGGCAAACATGTCTTCGACGCCCCAGTAGGCGGCGATGGCACGAAAGATCTGGAAATCCGCCAACGCTTCGCCGGGGGCTTTACGGACTTTTTTGAGCAACCCGTAACGCCGTTCGCTGTTGATGAACGTGCCTTCTTTTTCGCCCCAACCCGCCGCCGGCAACACCAGATCGGCGTGTTGTGCGGTTGCGGTGGAGGTGTACATGTCTTGCACCACCAAGAAATCGAGCTTGTCGAGCAACTCCTGGAAGTCGCCTCGGTCGATCCAGCTGTGAGCCGGGTTGGTGGCGATCACCCACAGCCCTTTGATTTCGTCGTTGCGGATCCCTTCGACGATTCGGTCGTAGGACCAACCTGTTTCCGTGGGGATCTTGTCAACATCGATCCCCAGGATGTCGGCGACACGCTGGCGATCTTCGGCCGATTCGAACTTGTGGTGGCCGAACAGGTTGGTCGTGCTGCTCCACAGTCGCGAACCCATCGCGTTGCACTGTCCGGTGATGCTGTTGGCCCCCGTTCCCGGACGCCCGATGTTGCCGGTGATCAAGGCGATGTTGATCATCGCCTGGGCGGTTCGCGTTCCCTCGTAACTTTGATTGACGCCCATCGTCCACCACAGCGACGCCGCCTTCGCCTGACCGATCGATTCGGCGGCGCGGCGAATCTCGTCGGCAGAGATGCCGGCAGCGGGGCCGACGGCGTCGGGGGTAAACGCTGCGACGTGGGCGGCCAGTTCATCGTATCCGGTCGTGTGTGCCGCGATGAATTCGTGATCGATCAAATCGGATGCGATCAGATGCTGGGTGATCGCATACAGAATTGCCAGATCATTTTTGGGACGCAGTTGCAAATGCTGGGTCGCGGCCATCGCCGTTTCGGTCCGGCGGGGATCCAGCACAATGATCTCGGGCGAATGGGGATTGCGGAGCACGCGTTCCCACATGATCGGGTGCCCGATGCAGGGGTTTGCGCCCACGAAAACCAGACAATCGCTCTGTTGGAAATCGTCATAGCTGTACGGAGGTGCGTCGAACCCGAACGACTCCTTGTACGCGGTCACGGCGGTTGCCATGCACTGCCGCGTGTTGCCGTCGCCGTGCAGCATTCCCATTGCGAACTTTGCCAGCGCGCCGAGGAACGCCATCTCTTCGCAAGGGATTTGCCCGGTGCTGAGGAACGCGACCGAGTCGTTGCCGTGTGCGGATTGGATGGCTTTGAAACGCTCGGTAAAAGTCGTCAGTGCGGTGTCCCAATCGACACGTTTGAGTTCGCCATGGGAGTCGCGCAACAACGGATGCACCGCTCGGTCATCGGCGTCGAGCACCTCCAGGGCTTCCCACCCCTTGGGGCAAGCCATGCCCAGGTTGACCGGGTAATCGGTTTCGGGGGTCAACCCCACGGCTTGTCCGTCGCGGACGTGAAGCCGTAGTCCGCAACCGGTGGCGCAGTAACCGCAGGCGGCCACGGTGGTTGTTTCTGCCCGCAACGACTCGGGTGTCATCCCCAGCCCGTGATCGCCCGGGTTGAGCAGCAGTTCGCGTGTCATTTTGCCCGTGCGAGCCTGCAGCAGCTGGGGAAGCTCAAACGACTTCGGGCGACGCTCTTGGTTCACTTGCGTCAATGATTTGGGGGTTCCAATGCTCATTGCGGTGGTCTCTTAAAGTGTGCCCGGCATGCGGTCGTAAACAACGCTTTGGAAGTACAGCAGACGTTCC
Source organism: Stieleria sedimenti (assembly GCF_025060895.1). Classification (GTDB taxonomy): domain Bacteria; phylum Planctomycetota; class Planctomycetia; order Pirellulales; family Pirellulaceae; genus Stieleria; species Stieleria sedimenti. The sequence goes on from NZ_JANZKV010000112.1 coordinate 19,397, forward strand.
AGGTTTTCGCCGGCGATCCAAACTGCGGCCGACAGTGCGGCGCAGACCGCACCGGCCGTGGGCAAGAACGGACACAAGACGAACGCCAGTCCGGCCAGCAGGGTGGCGACGACGGCACTGAAGTTTCTCATCCGCAACGTCTCACCGAGATGCTGATGCACCAGCCGCCGAGAACGCCGGTCATAGGGATCCTCGGAACCGTCAGGGACGCGATACAGCCGACGTTCACGCGTCCATTTCCACCAGCCGGCAGCCGCGCCGGCCAAAGACAACAGCGAGGCGGTGACGCCGAACCCGGCAAACGCGAAGATGACCGCCGCGATGATCGGTCCACAGGTCAGCGACGTGCCGAAGAAACGCGGCAACGTTCGGACGCTGCGCCAGGGGCGCCGCTTGGTCGCGATGTAGATCATCGCGCTGCAATACAACCCGGCCAGCCCGACCGGAATCGAGGCGACCAGCAACGCCCGCCCGGCCCAGGCGGGGATCCAATCGGTCGGAATCCATTGCTGAATCGATGTCGGGATCCAGTCCCAAACCACGGGCAGCAACAACAGCGCGATGGCACCCGCCAGCAGCCCCATGAATTTGCCCAGGACGACGGCTTCGCGACTGAGCCAACTGGTTTTTAGACCCAAAAACACACGCCACATGCGAAGCGGTTGTCCGAGGTGCAGCGGTGCGATCCCGAGCCCGATGTTGCCGATCGCGAACGACGCCAGCGCCGCGGCGATCGGCACCGAGCCTGGCACGCTGATTCCCAAAGCAGTCAACACCACGGTGGACAGCGATTCGGCGATCAGAATGCCGACGGCGATCTGTGTCGCGACCAGCATCACGGCCAACGGCCAATGACTTTCGGCAACCTCGTCGACGTTCTCGTCCTGGGGACGTGTCCGTGCGGGATCGAGCGATGATTCGGCAACGTAGCGTGTGGTCGGTCGGGTGATGTTCGACGACGGTGATGAGGGGACGAGCGTGTCTTGTCCGGCAACTTCGACCTCCCCGGTGGGAACAACGGTGATGCGAATCGCCTCGTTCGGACAGGATTGAACGCAGGCCGGTGCTTCACCAACGCTCAATCGTTGATGGCACATGTCGCACTTGCGAACGATGCCCAAGCGATCGCTGTACTGCGGCACCTCGTAGGGGCACATCATCGTGCAGTATTTGCAACCGATGCATTGGTCGTCCAAGTGGCGAACGATCCCCGTGACCGGGTCCTTGTCATAGGCCTTGACCGGGCAACCGTTCAGGCATCCGGGGTCTTCGCAGTGGTGGCAGGCGGTGGTGACATGTTGGATCGCGGCGGCGTCGGCATCATCGGGATCGCCGATCAGCAGCGTTCCGACTCGCCGCCAGGATTCGTCTTCCTCCAATCCGTTCAGCGTGTGGCACGCCACCACGCAGGCTTTGCATCCGCTGCACGCATTCAGATCGACTTCGAAGGCGAATTGTTCGTTCGGTCCCGGGGCCGTCGCGGGCAACAGGCTGCGATAGTATTTTTCCTGTGCCGGTGCGGTCGCCGTGCCGGAAGACTCGTGGTCGGTGTGCCAGTCGCTGAACTGTTCGGCGGCACTGAGTTGTTGTTGCTCGTGCAGCAGTTGCCCGACCAGTTCGGGTTGTCGGTTGACGACGGGAAGCATAGTGCTCATTGCGTTTTTCTTCCCTTACAGCAACAACGTCAGGATGTTCGTCATGCGATCTTGTTCGAAAAACGGGATCGCGACACCTTTGCACGGGGATCCACCGCGGAAGGGACGCCCCGAGTAAACGATGTCCGGATCCTCGCTGATCGTGGCGACACCGGACAGGTAGGCCAGGCCGGGAAGACTGCCTTCCAACGGCACGGTCTGATCGATCTCGTACATCAGTGATTGTTCCAGGCGTTGATACGCGCGCGATTCCAACAGCAAGTGGTCCTCGACGCACCGCCAGACCTCGTATCCGCGTGCGATCGGAGCGGAGTCGGAGCTGATCAGAACGGCCGCCGCCAGAAAGTCTTCGCCGCAGACCGGAATGCCGACCGCGACTTGCAACGATTCGGCGGACGCACCGGCGGCACGCAGGAAACCCGGATGACTGGGAAGGTTGTCGTGGATGACAAAACTGAGGTTGCGCCAAACCTGTCCGGGCAATCCCATGCCCTTTTCGAAACGCACGAACGAGCTGACGTTTTGGAATCGATCCAGCGGGCCGTAATAGCCCTGCGTGAGGTTCAGGTCATCAAATTCTCCGATCGGCTGCCAGATCTCCATGGCCCCGACGGTATCGTCGTGGGCGTTGCCGACCCAAACGATCACCGAAGCGATTTCTTCGGAGCGATAGATGGGGACGCACATCGCGACCGCATCCGCTTCGCCATCGACGGACTGTTTGATCGTGGGCAGTCCCGTCTCGATCGAGGCGGCGATCGCGCGATCGGCGACCGGGATCGAGCAACTCGGTGGCGAACCGCTGTCGCCGATTTCCGACACGATCATGTTGGTCAAGAACGAATGATTGGATGTGGCTGTGATCATAGTGTTCATACCGGTTCGCGATTAAACGCCGACCGCTTGGGGCTCCTGTTCGGCCAGCTTTTTCGCTTCCAACGCTTCCGCATCGGCTTTTAACTTCTTGTGGTCTTGGTCCTCGAGGAACTGAATCATGTCGCCCCGCAAGTCGTAGTACTGGGGATGATCGAGGACTTCGGCACGGATCCGCGGCCTGTCGAACGGCATTTCAAACACCTTGCCGACGCGTGCCCGCGGACCGTTGGTCATCATCACGACCCTATCGCTCATGAACAGCGCTTCGTCGACATCGTGCGTGATCATCAACGTGGTGACTTTGTCGCGGACGAGGATCTCCAACAGAATTTCTTGCAGTTCCATCCGGGTGAGCGAGTCGAGCATTCCGAACGGTTCGTCCAGCAGCAACATCTTCGGTTTCAGGGCAAACGCCCGCGCGATCCCGACACGTTGCTGCATGCCCTGGCTGAGTGCCGAGGCTCGTGTGTGAAGGCTGTTGCCGAGGCCGACCAGGGTCAGGTAGTAGCCGGCAATGTCATGTCGCTGGGCTTTGGTGCCGTGCGGATAAACCTGGTTGACGCCCAGCAGCACGTTCTCCATGGCCGTCATCCATGGCATCAAGCAAGGCGATTGAAAGACCACGCCACGGTCCGGACCCGGCCCTTCGATTTCGTGGCCGTCGATGACGATGCCGCCGTCGGTGATCGGGTTGAGTCCGGCGGTCATGGTCAACACAGTGCTTTTGCCGCACCCGGAATGGCCGAGCAGACAGATATACTCGCCTTTCGCCATGTTTAAGTTGAATTCTTCGACAATGACCGCGGGCCCGTTGGGCGTGTCGTAGGTCTTGCCGAGACGAAACATTTCTACATAACCGGCCATGGATCCGCCTTCGTTGAGCTTGATGTTGTCTGTGTTGGTGTGTGGAAGGAGTCAAGCCGGTTCGGGGCCGGATGACAGGCGGGAAACCTTTCCCGCGGGTGTCCGCCCAATGCCACTTACTTTGGCACGACAGGCGTTAGCGGCACGGCGCGAGCCGTCCGGTTTGACCGTGAAAGACCGGAGGGCTCGCGCCCTGCCGCTAACAAAAGTTCCCCGTTTGGCGTCAAAGTAAGTGGCATTAATGGGTTAACCGGCCCGTCCGCGCGGGACTCGCAGACTGCGCGGTTGTAGGTCGGGTAACTCGATCGGCGACGCTTCGGTCGCCAACGCTTCGTCGTCACGCGACTTTTGCCGCACCGCGACCAGATAATTGGTGACCGCGTTCCGCAAGCCCTTGAAGGTCTCGTTGTGGTTCAGCGCGGTCTTGTCTCTGGGGCGTTCCAACTCCACGGAAAACGCCGGACCCAGCGATGCGTTGGGCCCCGGATTCAAGGGGACAATCCGATCGGCCAACAAGATCGCTTCGTCGACGTCGTTGGTGATCAGCAAGCATGTTTGCCGCTCTTCTTCCCAGATCTTGAGGATCTCTTCTTGCAGCACGCTGCGGGTCAGAGCATCGAGGGCGGACAGCGGTTCATCGAGCAACAGAACATTGGGTTTCATCGCCAGGGTTCGTGCCAGCGACACCCGTTGTCGCATCCCGCCGGACAACTCATGCGGTCGACGATGTACGGCGTGAGACAGGCCGACCATTTCGACGAATTTTTCAACATGATCGCGTCGTTCACCGCGCGACCAATGCTTGAACACTCGATCGACCGACAGGGCGATGTTGCCGCGAACGGTCAACCAGGGCAGCAGCGAATAGTTTTGGAACACGATGCCGCGTTCTTGGCTCGGCCCCTTGATGACTTCGTTGTTCATCACGATCTCGCCACTGTCCGGCATCTCAAGTCCGGCCAGCAACTTCGTCAACGTTGTTTTTCCGCTGCCGGAGAAACCGACGATCGCCAGAAACTCGCCCTTGCGCAGATTCAGATTGATGTTGCTGAGTACTTCGTTGCGGGTCACACCACTCCCATACCCTTTACAGACCGCCCGCATGGAAATCAACGGGTCGGGCGGCGCGGGTCTGGCGATCGCTTTGGATCGAGGCCGATCAAGAACTGCGACGCTCATCGTTTTTCTGGGGTGTGAGGATTCGTGAGAAAAGAAATTGTTAGGCGGCTTGCGGGTCACCGAAGCTGACCAGGTTCCGCATGAAGATCATGATTCGATCGAGCACCAGCCCGATCAAACCGATGATGATCACGCTGAACGCGATGCGGGCGTAGGTCTGGCTGCTGCCGTTTTGGAACTCGTCCCAGACAAACTTGCCCAGACCGGGATTCTGGGCCAGCATGTCGGCGGCGATCAACACCATCCAACCGACACCCAAACTGATCCGCAGTCCTGCGAACATCAGCGGCAAACTGGCCGGCAGAATGATCTTGAACAGTTGTTGGCTCCAGGAAAGTTTCAGCACGCGAGCCACGTTCATGTAGTCCTTGTCGACGCTTGCCACGCCGAGCGTGGTGTTGACCAGCGTCGGCCACAAGGAACACAGCGAGACCGTGATCGCGGAAATCAGAAACGCTTTATCGAAAAAGTTGTCGCCGGGTTGGGTGCCGGAGTAGGCCCAGACGATGATCAGGAAAGCCAGTGGCAACCAAGCCAGCGGGCTAACCGGTTTGAAGATTTGGATGAAGGGCGTCAGTGCCGCGTTGCACCAGGGGCTCATGCCGCAGAGCACGCCGATCGGGACGGCGATCAACGTCGCGATGGCGAATCCGACGAACACGGTTTTCAAACTGGTGATGATCTGGTCGACGAACGTCGGGGCACTCGATGGACGGTAGTTGGCCGCTTGCACCGCTTTCTTTTTCAGCACCAAGGCGTTTGCCAGCAGCGTTTCCTTCCGCTCGCCGGTTGCCGATTCGGCCTGCTTCGTCACCGCGTTGGCTTGGGCGAGCAACGTGACCGCTTGCATCGTTTTTTCCTGCTTCACCTTCAGGTCTTCGGCACGCTGAGCCGAATGCATCGCGAACAGTTCCTTGCCGGCCGTCCAGGTGTCGGTCGGGCTGGGCAGCCGCATGCTGTCGGTGACCACCGTGCGTGCGGCAGCCGACCACAACAGCAGGAACACGGCGACGGCCGCGACCGGCAGGACCACAAATTTCGCGATCCCTTTGAGTTGTTCTTTGACGTCTTCGCCGGCGAGCAGTCTGACGAACGGCTCCAGCGCGGGAAGCCCGGCAACGTCACAGAACTTCAGTGCGTTTCCTCTCCAATTCATACGATTCGCTACAAGGTGGTTGGGTGTAGGAGTGTGGGATGGTTTCTGCGTTCGGGATCCACGGCCGGGTCGGACGTCTGGCACCGGACCGAGACGTCCGACCCGAATGGCCGCTTCCCGAACATGCAACGGCGAGGCGGTCACCGCGGCATGCACATTTCAAGGGCTTGGCCGGCGCGACCGACGTCCGTGCCACGTCGATCGCGCCGAGGGGTAATTCACTGCTTCGCCAGCGATTCGGGATCCTTATTGCCGATCTCAAATCCGTTGACGTAGCCGACCGGGTCTTTGGCGTCGTATCGGGTGCCATCGATGAACTCCGTCGTCGCAGCCCGGTAGCCGTCGTAGTCCTCTGCGGGAAAGTCTTCGGCAGACGCCTTGCCCTCGGCGACCAACATCGCCGCGGCCTGGCGATAGATTTCCGGTTTGTAGATCTCTTTGGCCGTTTCCGCGTACCAACTCGCGGGCTTGCCTTCGGTGATCTGGCCCCACCGCCGCATCTGCGTCAAGAACCAGATGCAGTCGCTGTAGTGCGGGTAACTGGCGTAGTATTTAAAGAAGACGTTGAAGTCGGGCATCGGGCGGACGTCGGTTTCCTGGAAAACGAACGTGCCTGTCATGCTGTTGTCGATCACATCTTCGTCCGCTCCGACGTAATCTTTCCCCGACAGAATCTTGGCGGCTTCTTGGCGGTTGACCAGCACGCCGTTCTCATCGGTTGCGTCGAGCCATTTGCCGGCGCGGATCAGAGCCTTGATCACCGCGAGGTGAGTGTTGGGGTGTTTTTCGTCCCACTCTTTGGTCACCCCGAATACTTTCTCGGGGTTGTTCTTCCAAATGTCATAGTTGGTGGTGACGGGAACCCCGATGCCTTTGACGACGGCTTGTTGATTCCACGGTTCGCCGACGCAGTAGCCGAGGATCGTCCCGGCTTCCAGCGTTGCGGGCATCTGGGGCGGCGGAGTGACCGACAGCAACACGTCGGCGTCGACGGTTCCTTGGATGTTTTCTTCGGTGTACATCCCCGGATGAATGCCCGCGGCGGCCAGCCAATATCGAATTTCGTAGTTGTGCGTGCTGACGGGGAAAACCATCCCCATGTTGAAGTCCTTCCCCTCTTGGTTGTATGAATCGACGATCGGTTTGAGCGAGGTCGCGGCAATCGGATGCGGCGGGGTTGCTGACTTCAGTGCCGGATCATTCTCCTGCATCTGTTCCCAGATTTCGTTGCTGACGGTGATCCCGTTGCCGTTGTAATCGAGGCTGTAGGCGGTGATCACGTGAGCTTGGGTGCCGAACCCGATGGTCGCACCGATCGGTTGGCCGGCCAACATGTGGGCGCCGTCGAGTTGGCCGTCGATCACTCGGTCCAGTAGGACTTTCCAGTTCGATTGAGCTTCGATTTCGACGTTCAGACCTTCTTCTTCGAAGTAACCCATCTCTTTCGCGATGACCAACGGGGCGCAGTCGGTCAGTTTGATGAAGCCGAATTTTAAGTTTGGTTTTTCGACGTCTAGAATTTCCATCACCGCCGCGCCGACTTCGGTGTCGTCGCCCGCGGTGGTTTCGAGTTTCGCCGCGGCGGCTTCCAGATCTTCCAGCGAAATCTCGGAATCAGAACAGCCGACCAGTAAGGTGCTGACCGAAATCAGCGTGAAGGAAAACAACGCGGCACGAGACAGACGCCGCAAGCGTCGAGAGGGAACGGATTTCAAAGGCACTTGGATAAGCTCCGAGGGGAGAATCGTGGAAAAGGTGTGGCATTTTCCGATTCAGCCGCGCTTGGCATCGATGGGGTGAATCAGAGACACGGGATTGCTGCATCGTCTGTCGGGATGGGCGAGGCATGCCACGTGCCAAAGCCAATCTCAAGTTCCGCCGGGACCGACAACGTGAGGGAGGTGCGACACAGTCGCCGAGCAAGGTAAGACGATTCACCATAAAGCCAATCGGCGTGAATTCACTTGACAGGGTGTGGTGCTCTTGTTCTGCATCGATTGTGGGCAGTCGCTTCACCCCGCTGCACAGGAATCGTGCGAGGGGTCGACAGCATGTCCCTGACAGGTGCTCGCGCGACTTTAACGATTGTCGTGTCTGTTCACGGCTCGGAAGATTCTTCGCCAATCGACGTCATCGATGAGACGATAGAGCACAGCATGACGGTCGGATTCGCCGGAGCCGACGCGGATGTTCACCGGGATGATTGGGCATGATGTGCGACAGGCGGTTGCGCGGTGGCTCGCATCTCTCGGGGAGCTTGCCATTCCACTAGCCGTCACCTTCTCGGTGACCAACCGTTCCGTAAGGAAGGAGTCCTACGTGATGCCTCCACATCAAAACACTCGCCGGCGCACCCTCGCGCTGGCATTGCTTGCCGGCTTGACCGCTGCCCCGTCGGCGTTGGCCGAAACACCACACGGCCTGGTCGAGACGGTCGTGCTGGACGCCAGCGACACGCCACAAGGCAACGTCCAACTGGTGGCCGATACTGAGTACGGCAATATCCCCTACATCGCCTTTCAGGATGGTCCCGCGCCGCTGGAGGATGCCCCCCAGGCGGACCCGCCACAGCCCGTTCCGATGGACGAGCCGGCTCCCGCGGCGACGGTTGATGCCGCTTCGATGGCTGCGCCCGTCGTGACGAGTTGCAACTGCTGCACGACGCCGTGCTGCACCAAGGCGAAGAAAGACGCCGCGACGGCAGCGATGAAAAGCGCCTACGCCGGTGTGTTCTACGCCAACAACTTTAGCTATCTGAACGATCCCTGCTACGACGGCCCTTCGTTCTTTGGCGATTCGCTCAAAGGCATGCTGGGCGGCAAGCTGGACGTCGGTGGTGAAGCGCGGATGCGTTACCACAACGAGAACAATCACCGCGGTCTCGGATTGACCGGCGTCGACGATTCGTTCTTCCTGACCCGCTACCGCATGTACGCGAATCTGCGCATCAACGAGTACTTCCGCGCCTACGGCGAGTATTTGTACGCCGATTCGGGCGGCGAGACGTTCAACAACCGACCGATCGAAGAGAATCGCGGTGAAATCCAGAACCTGTTTTTGGACACCAAGCTGACCGATTCGTTGAACTTGCGTCTGGGACGACAAGAATTGTTGTTCGGCGACCAGCGGTTGATTTCACCGTTGGATTGGGCCAACACCCGACGTTCATTCCAGGGGGTTCGCGGAACGTACAAGGGGCAGGCGTGGACCGTTGACGGGTTCTTCGTTAACCCGCTGAACCGGAACTTTGCCAACGAAAGCAAGATCGACGACGCCAACGAGGACGTCGACTTCTATGGCGTTTACGCCAGCAACAGCGGAACCACTCTGGGAACCGTGGACGCGTATTATCTCGGATTGAACAATGACGTTGCTGATTTCGACTACCACACGCTCGGTTCACGCGTCGTCGGGTCGTCTGACGCCGGCGTGCTTTACGCGATCGAGGGTGGAGTCCAGTTCGGTTCCAACAGCCCTGGATATGGTGACCACAGCGCCGGATTCTTTACCGGCGGCTTGGGTAAGAAGTTGAGCGTTTGCACCGCTTGTGGCGAGTGGAAACCGACCGTTTGGTTCTGGTACGATTGGGCTTCCGGTGGCGATGACGTCCCGGCGGCTCGTGGTGATGACAGTTTTGATCACTTGTTTCCGTTGGCTCACAAGTACAACGGTCTGATGGACTTGTTCGGCCGCCGTAACCTTCATGACATCAATGCCCAATTCATCACGCCGTTGCTGGGTGATCGGGTCAGCTTGCTGTTGTGGTACCACCACTTCTTCTTGGACCAAGCCACGACGCCGTACGGTGTGACGATGGCTCCCTTCAACCCGGCCAATGCCGCCGGCGACAGGGAATTGGGGCAAGAAATCGACATGGTCGTGACCTGTGCGATCAACCCGCGGACCAACGTCCAAATCGGATACTCGCACTTCCGAGCCGGCGACTACTACGACACGACGCCGGGGGTTCCGACCAACGCCGACGCCGACTTCTTCTGGACCCAGTTCCAGTGGCGGTTCTAGGCGGAGCGCGGGAACGCGATCGCAGTGGGGTAAGCATCCTGCTTGCCAACTTCGCCGGCTCCGCCGGCGAATCTGCGATGTGTCGCTTCCGACCCCGTTTGCTCCCAGGTGGGAGCGCGATCGGGACGTCACGCGGTGCGTGACGTGAGGCAAGCTGGAAGCTTACCCCACTTTTAGCCGGCCGCGGGCGTGGGGTAAGCATCCTGCTTGCCACCCTCGCCGGCTCCGCCGGCGAATCTGCGATGTGTCGCTTCCGACCCCGTTTGCTCCTAGGCGGGAGCGCGATCGGGACGTCACGCGGTGCGTGACGTGAGGCAAGCTGGAAGCTTACCCCACCTTTAACCGGCCGCGGGCGTGGGGTAAGCATCCTGCTTGCCACCCTCGCCGGCTCCGCCGGCGAATCTGCGATGTGTCGCTTCCGACCCCGTTTGCTCCCAGGTGGGAGCGCGATCGGGACGTCACGCGGTGCGTGACGTGAGGCAAGCTGGAAGCTTACCCCACCTTTAACCGGCCGCGGGCGTGGGGTTAGCATCCTGCTTGCCAACTTCGCCGGCTCCGCCGGCGAACCTGCGATGTGTCGCTTCCGACCCCGTTTGCTCCCAGGCGGGAGCGCGATCGGGACGTCACGCGGTGCGTGACGGAAGGCAAGCTGGAAGCTTACCCCACCTTTAACCGGCCGCGGGCGTGGGGGCATCACTTTCATGGGCGGCGTCCAGCATCACGTTGCTGAGCGTCACGTAGGTGATGGTCCAAGCCTGCTTGACGTCGTCTGTGAAGGCCTCGGCGAGCCCCTGTTGGAGCGTCCAGAGCAACGCCTCGCCGACCGTCTGGTAGCTTTCATCGGGGACACCGTACTTCACGTGACGACGCCCCAGGTCTTGGACCGCGGGCAGGATGTCTTCCAATTTGGTCAGTGACGTGACGGCTAGATTTAATGTCGCCATCAGCTTCTTGCCCTGCTCTTTCATGTCACCCTTAAAGAGCGGTTTCAGGGAGGGGTCGAGCTCAAACAGGCGGCCATAAAACAGTTCTGCGGCTTGCTCGGAAATCGGTTTTACCTTCTCCCAAGAAGACTGGACCAAATCGATTTGCTGGGGAGTCATGAGTTGTTCACTCGTGGTTACGTGTCAAAAAAGAGAGACCGGCATCCGTGCCATGAAAACAAAGAGAGTTGCGATGGGCAGCGGTCAAATTGGGACGCGCACCAGCACACCGCCCATCACGTCGTCTTTGCCGAATTCGGGATAGTCATCGCCGCGATTGGGGTGTTCGTTGTGGCACGACCAACACGCCTCGGCGACGGCACGGTCGGGGTAGACGGCGACGAAGTACTTTTGGTCACCGAGTTCTTCTTCTCCGTAAAAGTTCTCGCCGGGATTGTCGCTCAGGTAATCGAGCGCTGTCTGTTCCAACTCGGTCTTGGCCTGGTGCTGTTCATTGAGCGGCCACTTGCTGCGAAGTGCGTAGGTGAAACCGGCTTCCGGATTTTCGTCGACCAACTCGGCACCCATGCGGAACATTTGCGCGGGCAACGGAATCGAGTTCTCGGTGTCTTCCCAGTATTCGAACGCTTTGACGGGGGCGTCTTGCTTTTTCAGGTTCGTCACGACGTGTGTCGCGTAGACGGTCCGGTCGGCCATCATTACCGCGTGCACGCCGTCGGCAAACTGTTGGGGCGTGATCCCACCGGACGGTGTCGAACTCGCTTCGCTACTGGTGCAGCCCGGTAAAGCGGCCAGTGGCAGCAGCGCGCACACGGTCAGTGCAGCCGCGGCGAGTTGTTGATTGCGATTCAATTTCATCATGAAAATCCTTCAAGGGAACGTGGCAAAAAAAAGAGAAAAACAGGGTCATGGTGTTTGAAGAAGCGTCTCGCGTTTGGCCCGACGCTGCTCGAACCAAGCGCGCGCCATCTGCACGCTTTTGATTCGCTCGGTCGGGGCATCGCCGAAGCACGATGTGATCGATCGGGGATCGGCCAGCGCGCTGAGTGAATACTCCAGTCCGTGGCAGTGCGTGCAGACCTGTCGGGCCATCGTTTCATTGGGACGCAGGCTCGCGTTCTGATCATGGTTGACCCAGATCCCGGTTTCACCTTCGATCCGGGGCAGATGGCAGGTGGCGCAGGAAACGCCGCTGCCGACGGCACCGCTGCCGGACAACTCGTCCTGCCACAACGTCGCGTGCGAACTGTCGCGATACGCCAACGAATGGTCATCGGCGTGACACCGCAGACAGGCCTCCGCGGCGGCGAATTGCGTGTCGAATCGATGGCCGGGATGACAGGCGTTGCAATCGAGTTTGGCGTGAGCCCGGCCGGCATGCATCGGCAAACGGGCCTGGTCGGGCGTCATCGCGGGCAGCCCCACGGCCAGCCGCATCCCGTGTTTGCCGGTTTGAAAGCTGGCGACCTGGCCGGCATGGCATCGCTGGCAGCTTTCCATGGCGACTGTCTCGGACCACTGTGAATCATTGTTCCCGCCGTGGCAGTGCGTGCAGTTGACGCCTGCGAGTGCGTGGGCGGTTGTCGCCCAGTCGTCCAGCACGCGTTGATCGACGGTTTCGGCCGGGGGATGGTCGGCTTCATCGATCCCCAGCGGGCGGTCGGGACGAAAGACGCCCGAGAGCGAAGCAGCGGTCGACCGCAGAGGCAGTGAAGCGAGTTTCAGATGATCGGGCTGCCCGTGATGATCATCGAGGTACTTTTCGTAAAGCGCACGGTTGTCGTGGTAATTGTGACACCCCGCGGTCGCACAACTGTCGTACGCCATGTCGCGGTGGCTGGGACGCGAATCGGCGACCTCTTGATGACAATGCCAACAGTAATCGGCCGGCATGGTCAGCCCCATCGTGAGCGTCTGTTCGGGGACGTGTTCCTGGTGGCAACTCAAGCAATTCTGCGCGTCGAGCACCGCCAGTCGCTCGGCGTTGGTCGGGTCGCGAAATTTCTTTGCCGGGTGTGTGTCCTTGGCCAGATCCAACTGTTCGCCGTGGCAGCGGATGCAGGCATCTTGCATGACGTCGGATCCGCTCGGCCCGTCCGCCGATCGCCCCGGGTCATGACAGGCGTTGCAATCCATTTCGATTTGATAGTGTCCGTGCGTCGTTTCACCGGGTAGCCAAGCGGTCTTGCTGATCGATGCCGGAGCAACCAACCCGAACCCGAAGTAGGCGGCGATCGAGACATTGATCGCCGCCCACGTCAACCATTTCGGTGCGTGGGGAGACTGGCGAAACGCGTTCCAGATCGATCGGATTTGAATGCTCATGATCAATCGCTGAACCAATAAAAACCGAGCACATGAAGCGCGATCAAGATCGGCAACGGCCAGGTCACCCAGAGGTGAATGCGGCTCAATCGGGGACGCCAGCGGCGGATCCACATCCCCAGATTTCCCGACGCACGACTCTCCATGCTGCTTGCGATTCCGGCCACCGCGCCCAACGCCGCGGCGGACAAGAAGCAGACCGCGAGCATGAAATTCAGGTTGTGCCCCAGCCGCATCCCGGTGTGTATGGCGACGCCGATCAGGACGGCCATGCCCAACACCCCGTGTGCGGCGCGCCAAAACCCGTACGATCCCCAATGAAACCACGTCAGGCGTTTGCGGAGTGAAAAGACGAGCCCCAACAACGTCAAACCGACCAAGGTGAATCCGCTGATTTGGCGACCGAGATCGCTGCGCCAAATCGTCTCGATGTTTCGCCACGACGATTGCACGCTGTCCGTCAGCGGGATCGGCGGAACAACCAACCAAGTCAGGCTGGCCAGCAACGCCATCACGCTGGCCACCCACATGGTCTTGGCCCCGGGGACCGCGATCGGTTCTGCCGCTGCGGCGCCTGCCAATTGGCCGACCAGCCCGCGACAGCTGCCGCAGGCGGTGGACGCACCACATGCCGACGCGATTTGTTCGACGTCTGGTTTGCCGTCCTCGATCAATTCGACGATCGTTGATTTGCTGACCGACAAGCACGAACACACGATCGCGTCGGCCGGCCAATCGGTGACCGGCATCGCACCGCCGGGAGACCACGGGGATCCCGTGTTTAAGAATCGTTTGCGTTGCCAAGGCCACAGTCGCGCCCGTTTGGCGATCGCCTGTCTGACTTGGGGCAATTCATCCCAGGGGCCGACACACGACGCACCGACGATTCGCCCCCGCTCGGTCAACAGTTTTCGGTATCCCGATTCGTCATGGTGTGTCACCACGTTGCCGCCGGCGAATTCGCCGAGCGTCGTGCCCAGCGTCGCGACTTGCACCCCCATCAATTTCAGTTCTGCCGATTCGTCGGCGCCGTTGAAGGTCGTCTCACCGCCGGCCAGCCGCTGTGCCAAGACATCGGCCATGCGAAAGCAAGGCGCCGCGAGTCCGAAGACGTGGTCGTGGAACGAGGCGCATTCGCCGATCGCAAAGACATTCGGATCGCTGGTCTGCAAACACTCGTTGACCTTCACCCCGCGACGGGGGCCGATTTCAAGCCCCGCTGCTTCGGCCAGTTTGTCGTTGGGACGTACGCCCGCGGCGATGACAAGCAAGTCGACGTGCAGATCATTTGCGTTGGAAAACTCGATGCAAATCCCTTCGTCGACGACAGTGATCGATTCGGTGCGGCGGACGAGTTGGACGTCAACGCCCATGCTTTGAATCTTGCGTTTGAGCAGCCCGGCAGCGTCGGCGTCCAGTTGTCGCGGCATCAATCCCGGTGCCATCTCAATCACGCTGACCGACAAACCCAGGTCCATCAGGATTTTGGCGGCTTCCAATCCCAACAAGCCTCCGCCGATCACGCCGCCCCGACGCACGTTTCGTGACGCGCAGTAGTCCCGAATCGATTCCAGGTCGGCGATGGTGCGATAGACGAAAACCCCGTCGCTATCGCAACCCTTGATCGGAGGCACGAAGGCGTGGGATCCGGTCGCCAACACCAAATGGTCGTAGCCATAGAACGAGCCATCTTGGTCAAACACCATTCGCTGCTCGCGATCGATCCGCTCGATCCGCCGCCCCGTGATCAGTTCGATGCGGTGTTTTTGGTACCAATCCCGCGGTGCCAACAACAGCTCTTCGGCCGATCGACCGTCAAAGTAAGTCGACAAGTTGACTCGGTCATACGCCGGCAGCGGTTCGTCACCGATGACCGTGACGTCATAGCCCTGGATCACGCCGCTGCGGACGAGGCGATCGCAGAGGCCAAAGCCCGCCATTCCGCCTCCGACGATCACCAGCCGGGGGCGTTGTGGGGGCGTGACGTGACGCTGGGCGGTGGTTGGACCAACCTGTTGACGATTCGCGAGAGGGGCGTTCAGCGCGGCAACCATGTCCGGGTGGAGGTGAATCCGGGGGGGAAGGAACCGAGGAGATCGACTTCGGTTGACCTCCATGGCCGGACCGTCTTTGCCTAGCAAGGGCCGACCGGGTCACCGCCGCACGCAATCGTTGCGCCAATCCGCACAACTGAGCAGGTTCAATGGAGCGGCGCTGGTCGAATTCGACACAGTGCCAGGCGAAGGTTTTAAATATATCCCTTAGCGTGCAGGTTTTTGTGAGCAGCAGGGAGACGGCGTCCGTTCACATCAGCGCGAAACGAGTGCACGTCCGTATTGGTCTGCCTAAGAACGCGGCAGCGGATGATCGACGACCGGGCGATGGAGGGGAATTCTTGCAAACTGATCTGGAAACGCGGGGGAAGATTCCGCTAGACGTGATCCTTGACCGTTCACCCGCTTGATTTTCGCACGAATCCGTCATGGAGGACTGTCGTGCAAACGATAAAAACCGCCGCCGTTGTCGTTCTGATGCTCACCGTCCTGTACGGCGGTTATGTATCGTTGACCACTCCGCCCGAGCCGCTGCCCAATGAGATCGAGGAGATCCTGGTCATCGAAGAAGCCGGTGGATCGGCCTTTGGGGCCGGCGAAGCGGTGGCCAGCGGATTGCAACTCGATGAGCCCCCACCGGGCGTATTGCCTCCGTCGACGGACGCCTTGGCGCAACCGGCTCCGCTGCCGAGCCCTGCAGCCGATCCGGTTGTCAGCGGGTCATTCAACCCGGCGCCGCGGCCGACTTCCTCGGCCAATCCCAATACCTTCGGCAGTTCCTTCGCGGATCTACCTCCGAAACTGGAATCCTCGGTCGATCGCCAGTCGGACGGCTCGGCGACCATCACCAAGTTGCCCGCGGTCGATCCGAACGCACCCGGCGTCACACCCGGACCGGTAGACTCGTACGCTTCGACGCCCGGAGCGTTCCGCCTGCCCGATCCTTCAGCCGCCGCTGCGACCTTCGATCCGACGCGTGGCGCCGCGTTTGAGGGCGGTCCGGCCGGATTCACGATGACCGACAAATCGCCAGCGACGGCGGTCGAAACGCTGGGGAATCCGCCCGCCGAGGAAAACCGTGGATTGACCAATGCGTTCAAGACGGCCGACACGATGTTCGTCAAGGGCCAGCTGAAAGAAGCTCTGGCCACGCTGAGCGTTTTTTACGGGATGCCGAACCTGTCGCCCGACCAGCGGCAACAATTGCTCAGCCGACTCGATCCCCTGGCCCGCGAAGTGATCTACTCGCGACGGCACTTGCTCGAGCCGCCGCACCGTGTGACTGCCAGCGAAACGTTGGTGGAGATTGCCGACAAGTACCAAGTGCCCTCACAGTTGCTGGCCAACATCAATCAAGTGGATGATCCGGTCACGGTGTTGCCGGGAACAGAATTGAAAATCGTCCGCGGACCGTTTCGCGCCGAAGTCGATTTGACCGGTCAACAATTGACGCTGTTCCTCGGCGATCTGTATGCCGGGCGTTTCGAAATTGGTGTCGGCAATGATCCGGCGCCCAAACCGGGGACCTACACCGTCCAAGAGAAACAGACTTCGCACGTGTTTTACGACCGGACCGGTGTGCCGATACCTGCGGGCAGCCCCAACAACCCCTACGGCAAGATGTGGCTGGACCTGGGGGGGCAGATCAGCATCCATGGCAGCCCCAACACGGTGCAGCCGACCGACGCCGGGTGCATCAGTGTCGCCGGTGACTACGCCGATGACATCTACGGGATTCTCAGCCAGGGTTCCTCTGTGACGATTCGCCGATAACAATGCCCTGTGGCACCAAACGGGGTGTCTTTGGTTAGCGGTAGGGCGCGAGCCCTCCGGTCAGAACGTAGGCGGCCGGGCAGAAAGCTCGCGGGCGCCGAATCACGCAGGGAATCATGGCATGACGTACAACAAACAAGACTTGATCGATCTGCTCGGATCCGAGGCCCTCCAGCGTGGCGAATTCACGCTCGCGAGTGGGAAAAAGGCATCGTATTACCTCGATTGTCGACGCATCACGTTGCATCCCCAGGGCGCCAATCTGGTCGCCGCCGGGATGTTGGCAGAGATCCAGGCATCGGGTCCGCTGCCGGCCGCGGTCGGCGGGATGGCGATCGGCGCCGATCCGATCACCGCCGCGATTGTCACCGTAGCCGGTCAACAAAACCTGCCGCTGAAAGGGTTCATGGTCCGCAAGGAGCCGAAGGGACACGGCACGGGGAAACAGGTCGAAGGACCGGTGGAGCCCGGCCAGGAAGTCGTGATCGTCGAAGACGTGATCACCAGCGGCGGCAGCGCGCTCAAAGCCGTCGAGGCGGCCGAGGCGTTCGGTCTCAAGGTCCGTGAAGTCATCGGAATCATCGACCGGCTGGCCGGCGGCGAGGCCGCGTTTGCCGCCCGCGGATTGAAACTCAAGACGCTGACCACGATTCGCGACTTCGGGATCGAGCCGGAATAGTGGAAACGTCGCTGCATCAACAGTTGAAACTCCACTACGCCTGCGACGCGTCACAAACGGAAGTCGTCGTCGGGCGTTATCGGATTGATGCAGTTCGAAATGATGAATTGATCGAAGTGCAATGCGCGTCCCTTTCGGCGATCAAATCTAAAATCAACGCGCTGTTGCATCGCCATCCCGTTCGGGTGGTCAAACCGATCATCCTGCGAACTCGGATCGCCAAGAAGAAGAACGCCCGCGGCAAAGTGACGTCGCGGCGGATGAGCCCGAAACGCGGCGACACGTTGGATCTGTTCGAAGATCTGATCTATTTCACGCGTGTGTTTCCGCATCCGAACCTGATCTTAGAATTGGCGCTCCTGCATGTGGAACAAACGCGCGTCCCCAGTCGCCGACATCGTCGCCGCTGGCGCAAAGACTACCGCGTCGCGGATGTTTCACTCGAACAGATCGAATCGACGTTGGAACTCCGCAGCGCCGAGGACCTGTTTGAACTGGTGGGACTCGATCGCCAGACCGAGTCGTTCACGACCGAAGACATCGCCCGCGTGACCGGCCGCCCCAGATGGTTTGCCCAAAAGATCGCCTACGTGCTCAAGCACACCCAGGCGATCGAGCCGATCGGACGCAACCGATCCGGCATTCTGTATCGCGCCGCGTAGCGGCAGTGGGGTAAGCATCTTGCTTGCCGTCCTCGCCGGCTCCGCCGGCGAACGTGTTCCCACGCAGAGCCTGGGATCAAGGCCGGTACGTCACGCGGTGCGTGACGTATGGCAAGCTGGAAGCTTACCCCACGTTGCAGCCTCGTAGCGCATGCCAATGGCTGGCATCCCTCCGCGAGCCTCTCAAACACGCAATATTCGCGTTCCGGCCGGGAAAAGCTTATGAAATAGCTTGAAACGTCGAGGGAAAGCTGGGCTCTTTCCAACCCGTGAGCAACCTTTTGGCTCCTGACGTTCCGTCGAGACCCACCGTGATGACCGTTTTTATCGCTATCACCATCGTTTGGATTCTCATCACGCTGATCGGGCACCTGTCGTGGTTGGCCATCGCTGCGCTCTACCACGCGATAACAGGGGGCGACGATGCGGCAACAAACGTCATCGATCGCGACGAGGATGTCCAGGCGGCAAACCGCGTGGTCAGCCGAATGGCCGCGGCGCTGCTGATCAGCCCCGCCGAAGCGCAGAAACTCCGCGGCAAGATCAACCAGCTCGATCACACTCCATGGCGGAGCAACGCCCCGCCGACGGAAGCCCAGCGGGGTCTCGAAGGCCAAACTCCGACCGCCGAATCGACGCCCGACGGAGACGTGTTGGGCGCCGCGGCGTCTGACGTCGCCACGATGGGTTCCCCGATGGCTTCGTCCGCTGCCGCACCGCCGGCACGCACCGAAAGCGATGCCGCCGGCGCGCGACAACCCTCACTCGACGAGTTTCTGGCACCGCGTCCGACTGCCGCCGCCACGCCCGTCGCCGCCGCCACGCCCGCCGCCGCCAAGCCTGTCGCCGAACCCTCTCAAGCGACGGCCCAACCGGTTTCTCCAACGCCGCCGGTTTTTTCGCCGCGTGCTTCACTCGGCCAGTCGCTCGCCGAGTTCTTGGCCGCCCACAACATTCGTTGGGGTGAGTTGATCGCGGGGCTGCTGATCGTCGTCTGTTCGATCGGACTGGTGATGAGTTTGTGGACCACGATCACGCAAATGCACCGCGTGATCCCGTCGTTGATCTTTTTGACCGGCAACACCGCGATCTTCGGCGCCGGGTTGTACACGCTGTTCCGCTGGCGGTTGCAGGACAGCAGTCGGGCGACGCTCGTGATCGCGATGTTGTTGGTGCCCTTGGGGATCTTGACCGGGCTATCGACCGCAGGGATCGACGATGCGTCGGTGATGCTCAACGATCCGATCACTATCTTGTCGATTTTGGGTGCCGGCGCAATCTACATCACGTTGATCTGGCAATCGAGTCGCGCGCTGGTCGGTTCGTCCGGCGCCCTGCCGATGACGCTGGGAGTCGCCGGTCCGGCCGCGGTGCTGCCCCTGGTGCCCGCCGCGGTCCGTGTTTGGGACGCGTCGGCTGGATATGTCGCGTATGGGGGATCGATTGCCGTCGCGGTCGCGATCGCGTTGTTAATTCACCGAAACGTCGAGCGGGGACTCAAAGGCAACACGTCGTGGCGACGCGCGCTGGTGATCGGTGTCTCCACGTTTTCCCTGGCCGTGCTTGCCGGATACGTCGCCTTCATGCTGCGGAGTTTTGAATCGGGTTGGCTGGGGATCGCCGTGTCGACGCTTCCCGGCGTGGTGCTGCTGGCCGCGGCGGCAGGCTCATTGGCGGGCGATCGCCGGCGCACCAAGCTGGCGCTTGCGGGAACGGTGATGGCGTCCCTGGGGCTATTGGCCGGCGGTGCTCTGTTGATCCCGATGATGGCGTCGTCGCAGTGGCTTTGGACCTGGGCGGTTTCATTTTCAGTTGCCGCTGTGCTGGCAGCGTTTCTTTTGAATGCTCCGCGTTGGACGGTGATCGCAACGGTGCCCGTCTCGATGGCGTTCTTGCTCAGCTCGCCGGCGTGGGCTTCGGATCTCGCTTGGTCGCAGTTTCCGATCTGGAAGCGATTGGTCGGTGGCGAACCGATGTTGGCGTCGCTGTGCATCGGTGGGGTCACGATGGGGATCGCGTTGCTGTTGCGTGCGTCGGACCAACGCAAGGCGATGACCTGCACCGCGGGCGTTTGGCTGGCCTACGCAACCGCCAATGCAGGCTTGCTGACGGTCGCTCCGACAAGCTGGATGGGAGCGATTCCCGGTTGGGTGTTGCCGGTGTTGCTGGGGCTGGCCGCCGCTGCTCTGGTCGTCGCTGCCAGCCGGATCACGTTGCCGATCGATGCCAAGCTGGTCGCGGGAATCGGTTCGGCGGTGATGTTTGCATTTTGGTTGTCGATCCTGAAACCGCTGGTCATCGGACAACCCTTTCCGGGCTGGATTCCCGCGATGTGGACGCTGCTGGCAACCGCGGGTGCGGGTATCGTTGCCGCCGAAATCTTGTGGAAACAAAATACACTGGCGAAGGCGTTTCGGGCGACGGCATCCGCGTTCGTACTCGGCGCCGCGGCGGTTTCGATCCTGTTGGTGTTTGAGGCGACGGACGTTGAGGCCGTTCATCATGCCAACACGCTCAAAGCGATCGCCGTGTCGTTTTCCTGTGTGCTCGCCTGGCTCTGGATCGGGCTGACCGATCGCAACACGCTGCATCTCTCCTATGCTCGGTTTCACCTCGTCGTGACGGCCGTCATGGTGGGCCATGATTGGTTCAATGATTCCTTGCTGACCGTTGCGGCCTGGCGCAGCGGCGAGGCCTTGTGGGCGTGGTCGGGACTGGGGTGGTTGGTCGCCGCCGCGATCATCGGCAGGGACGCCCTGATCGGAGCGTTGAAAAACGTTTCGGACGGATCACGGGTTTCCTCCTTCGTGGCTCGCTTCAGTTGGTACAACTCGGCTGAACATCCGCAGGATGTCCTGACGCGAGGACTGGTCATTCAAACGTCAACGGTGTTATTGGGATTGGGGTCCGCGTTGGCGTTCGGTTCATTGGTGGTCACCGTCGGTTGGGGAACGGCGACCAGCCTGTTCAACGGATTGACACTGCCGATCGCCGTGCTGTTTGTCAGTGGTTTGGTGTTGCACGGGGTGGTGTTGCAAGGAGGCGCCCGCGGTGACGCAGTGTTCTTCGGCCAGCGATCGGTTTTGCCCTGTTTGCATTTGGCCGCCGGATTCGGTTGGATCGGATGGCAGGTCGGGATACGGATGTTGGTGGACCCGTCGGAACAACTCGTCTTGGCGACTTCGTTGGCGGCGGCGGGGTGCTTTGCCATCGACATGTTGCGACGTGAATCAGAATCCGGTGATCACGTTTTTGCGTTCGGCGGATCGACCGCCGGCGGTGTGTTTGCAGCCATCGGATTGGCGTTCATCGCCGTGTCGTCCGGTTGTCTGTTGAGCAGCGGTTGGGTGCCGATGGTGCAGCAAGGTGTTCGGCCGGATCAGTTCGTCACGCTGTCGGTCGCGGCGTGGTGGGCGACCGCTGCGATCCTGTCGGGATGGCTCGGCCACCGCGATCGCAGCGGTGTGTTGGCGATCGTCCCGGCAATCCTGGTTCCAGCGGTGGTGATCCTGGTGATGCCGCTTTGGGTACCGGCCCAGTGGTGGGTCTGGATTCAATCCGCGGCGATCACCAGCGGCGCGTATGCGGTCGCGTTGCGATTCGTTCCGCCGCGTTTAGGATCCGAACCCGATCAACCGATGCTGCCTCGGGCGATCGATGTGTCGCTGCTGGGTTGTGCCACCGTTGCGATGGTGACTTCGCTGGGCTTGATCACGGGCATCGTGTTGCGAGACGCATCGTGGATGCAGTTGCATCATCCGACGGGATGGGTGCTGTCGACGTTGGCCGCATGCCTGATGCTGTTTTGGAATCGTCTTGCCGGTCGGGCACTGCGGTTGGCCGGGCCGATTGCGTGGCCGATCATGCTCAGCTTGATGTCCGGCCACGTCGCGATGTGGTTATCGCAGCTCGCGGCGCCATCGATGTTGCCGCATCAATGGTTGCCGATGGTTTGGACGGCGGTGGCAGCGGTTTCGATTTTCGAAGTTTGTCGCGTGGCGTTTTGGCAGAATGCATCCGTTCGTTTGACGCGCTGGCACGCCGGGCTTTTGATCGTTGCGGCGACGCTTTTGTGTCTTTTTGACGGTTCGATGTCCCGTGATGCCACGGTCGGTTTGATCGCCAGTATCGCCGGTGGAATCCTGGTCGCGACACGGGCCGTGTTGGCTTATCGGGAGGTTCGGTGTGGGCTGCCGATCACGAAACGATCGACGGTGATCACGCGGTTGTTCAGTTGGTATGCGGTCGCGAGCGGGGCGGTGTTTGTGTTTCAACTCGTCGAAGCAAATTCCCGATCGGAGTTTGTGCTGTGGACGATGCTGTTGGCGTGGATCGCGGCCTGGGTTCTGGTTTGGCGTTTGGGCTGTCCCGACCGAGAGTCGGTCGAACCGGATGCGCGACGGTGCCGTGCGATGTTGCCCGATAGCGAGGCCGCGATGTTGGTTCTGGCGGCGTTGTCATTGGAGTTGTTGGCCGTGACGATTTCGGCGGTCGACTTCGCCCCGCTGGCGGTTGTGGAAGACCCCTTGCTGTGGCTGCGATTGGGGATCGGACTTGCCGTCGCCCTCTCGGTCAGTTTTCGGCAGGGACGTCCTTCGGTCGGCGAGACGGCGATGGCGACCGTTCTCGTTTCGGCGACGTTGCTGGGGATCAGAATCGGGGTCGACCGGTTCGCCCGCAGCGAAACTCTGCTGACCGTGATTTGTCTGGTCGCACCGATGACGCTGGCCGTGATGGTGTTTTCCGCCGCGGGGATCTGCCGGGCGATCAATCGAATCGCTGTCCGGTGGAATGGTTTGATTGCCGATGGCCAGTTACCGGCGTCGATTTCGATCCCGCGTTTCGCCCGCGCGTTGACGCGTGTCGCAGTGGGCACGGTGATCTTGGTCGTCGCTCTGACGAGTTATTTGTTGTTCGGCTTCAACTCCAACACCATGGTTCCGGTTGCGATCTGCGGCGTCGCCTTGTTGGCCGCTTCGTTGGCGGAATTGGCCGAGCGGACGGGGCGTGAGATCGTTCGACACGTGGCGATGTTTGTCGCTTTGGCGTCGATCGCGATGTGGGCCAGTGTGAACGTAGGCAACGACGCTCATCCGATGGTTTCGCTCTCCACACGTTGGTTCGTAGGCTGGGTGTTCGTCGCGATCGGATTGTCGTTCGGCGTACCAAAGTTGTTCGGTGCCCAAATCTTGGAACGATGGAAGAACGCCGTTCGAAGCGGATTTGTGCTGGCGATCTCATTGGCGATTGGGGCGTTGGTCGCAACCTTGGTCCAAGAAGCGGTCGTTCGGGTTGCCGGCCAATCCGACCAGTTGGTCAAGCCCCTGATGCTGGGAATGGCGGCGACGCTGGCACTGTTGAGCGTGATGTCGACGTTGGCGGGGATCTTGAGTGGGCCGGGGTATTCGTACCGAGACGCTTGGAAACTGACGGATCGACAACGCGCCGCCTTGGTCGTTGCGGCGCAGGTGTTTGGCGGATTGACCTGGTTTCATCTGTTCCTGTGCAAGAGTCCGCTGGCGAGCCTGGGGCTGCGAGCGTATTGGCCGTACGTCGTGATGACGTTGGCGTTTGCCAGCGTGGGGATCACCGAATGGGCGCGGCGGCGCGGCGATCAGGTGCTTGAAAAAACACTCAAACAGACCGCTTTGTTTTTGCCCTTGGTTCCCGTGATCGGGTTCTGGCTGAGCGGATCGTGGGTGTCGTCACTGTTCGGCGAATCCGACGGCAGTCGATGGGCCTACATCCAGGGCCGCGTGTCCTATCAAGGATTGTTGATCGCGGCGGCGCTTTACTATGGCGTCGTGTCGTTTCTGTGGAAGAGCGGCCGGGCACGGCTGGTTTCAATCATGATCGGGAACGTGGCGTTGTGGGTGATCTTGGTCCAAACGCCGAACTGGGACTTCCTTTCTCATCCGCAGGCTTGGTTGATCCCACCGGCGATCTGCGTGTTGGTTGCGACGCATTTTCACCGGGATTCACTGGGGGCAACGACCGCGGCCGCGATTCGTTATGCGGCGACGTTGACGATCTATGTGACCAGCACGGCGGACATGTTGGTTCAAGGGGTCGGTTCGACGATCCTTGGCCCGATCGTCTTGATCGTATTGGCATTGCTGGGTGCGGCCGCCGGTGTGGCACTACGTGTCAAACCGTTCCTGTACCTGGGGACGACGTTCGTGTTGATCGGAGTGACCAGTATGGTCTGGCATGCCCAACAACAAATCGGTGCCGTCTGGCCCTGGTGGGTCTTCGGCATCAGCAGCGGCGTGATGCTGATGATCGGGTTGATGGCGATCGAAAAGAACAAACCAAAGCTGCGCCGCATCGCGACGGCGATGCAGCAGTGGGACGCATGAGCGGAAAAGGGGGCAGGTACCAAAAAACAAATAGCCCGAAGGGTGCTTCGCATTTTTGGTACCTGACCCCTTTTCCGCGGCGCCCTCCGTTGAAAAACTGACGAAGCACTAGGACGCCAACGTCGAGTAAGCCGGATGCGCTCGAATCGCTTCTCGCAATCGTTCCACGTCGCGGTCGAAAAGAGGCGTGCACGCTGTTTGATCCAGCATCTCGTGGTCAAAGACGATTTGTTGAGCCGCGTCGAAAATGCGTCCGGTCGGGCGATCACGGAAGTGGTGGATGGTTCGCGAGTATTCGCCACCTCGTTCACCGCTGCCCTGATGGGTGTATCCTTGGATCGCCAGTCGATAGAGCGTCTGGGCAAGGAATGCCACGGTTTCATCCTCGACCACATCGATGGCCCGTGAGGCTTGAGAATGGGTAATGACGTGGACACATTCATGCACGATCAACGCTTTGCTGTCGGCGTCCGAGCGGATCTGATTCTCGTCAGCGTCGCTCCACAGGAACAACGTCGGACCGTTGCGATCGTAGCGAGCTCGGTCGGGAAGATCGGGATCGGTCTGGACGCCGATCTCATATCGCCGGAGCATCGACTGAACCCGACTGAATGCGGGCGGATCGATTCGGCACCGGCCAAGATTGAAGTTAATCTGGTGCGTGGCACGCTCGCCGAGAATTCGGATGACTTCTGCACTTAACGACATTGATCGATCCCCCAACGCTGCGTGATGAATCCTTCGCTAGGCCAACTCTGGCGGAACCGGCCCCGTGGCGGTTGTTCCAAACGAATGTCCGTTGCAAATCATATGCCCGAGACTTCGCCGGTGAGAGCAGAGCGAATCAGGTCAAGACGGAAGCGGGAACGTGCATTTCCGCACGCGACTGATTCCACCCGGCACAGTTGAGGCGGGGCCGACCAAAGGGCGGGGAGATCGCTATTGCGCCAGCGATCCCGACTCGGCGGCGACGAGCGCTTCGTATTGGGCGATGCGTTCTTCGTCGCCCAGACGTCTCAGGTTTTCCGCCAACAGCACGTTGTCGGCGACCCTGAGAAAGCGATCGTACTTGACGTTTTGTTTGGTCGAATCCGGTTTGGGCGTGTCGGCCAGTTCACGATACCGTTTGTAGTCTCGGTGCTTCTCGATCGCCGCCACAAACTCCGCAGCACGTGACGTCATCAATTCAATCGAAACGGGATTGACGACGTTGGCCAATTCCGGCCACTTGCGTTTGAAATCGCCGGCGATCTTTCGTCGCAATTGCTCCGACGACGATTCGGGGGCGCGGCGGCGGGAACGTCCGCGGCGACGTCCCTCCTCGAGCGCCTTCCAGGCGTCGACCAACCGATCGTTTCCCGTCAGGTTCAGCTGTTCGGAAAGGCCTTCGAGAATCGCCGCTTGAGTCGTGGTGGCCAGGCTGAGTACCAGGTCATACGATTCCTCGTTGGAGAGAAGTTCTGAATCCCCTTCCGCGAATTTGCTGTACTGGCTTAGGAACTCGCCCGATGTTTTGATCGGCAGGTCGATCGTGTCGGCGGTCAAAATCGTGTAAGCATGGGCTTCGTCGAATGAAACGACGCCGTCGTGGTTGTAGTCCGGCGGATGGATCGGATCGCCGGTTCGCGACCGGCCGGACAGTGCGGCCCAAAAATAGGTGCTGTATTCGACATAGCTCGATTCGTCGACTTCCGGTGTGCAACCCGCCGCGGGACGATCGTGGACGGTCGCAAAAAACGCGCAACGACGTTGCGGAGAAAGTCCCCGGTCGGGGTCCCCACCGTTGTAGATCAACTTGGCAAACCCGCCGCTATGGCACTGAACCATAATGGCCACCACGTCCACTCCGACCGCAAGCCCATCGAGCAGGCCGACGAACTCTCGCATCTTGATCGATGAATTGTTCCACGTTGCGATCGTCGTGTTGTACGGATCCTTCGAGTCGGCACTCTTGTTACCGTGGGCGGTGACGAACAGCAGCAGCCGATCGCCAGCGGTCATCGTGACGCCGACTTCGTCGAACCACTTGCGAATGTTTTCCGGTCGTGTGCTGCCGCGCACCTCTGCGATGCGATGATTGCGATAGGACAATCCCAGTGATGATCGACTGCCGAAGAACTCCGCCATCAATCGATTCGCTTTGGGGATCGTTTGCGGATCCATCACCTGCAGGTCGGCGCCACTCGAACTGCCGTCGGAGAAAAAAATGTCATTGTGCGTCTGATCCAGATTGGTCTCGTCCAACACCCGCTGAAAGAACAGCACGTTGTTTTCAAGCGACGCCTGATTGCCTGCAGGCGAGTATCCGCCGCCGATCGTCAGAAAGTAGTCGGCCGCCCGCGCCGGCAGCGGTGCAAGCAGTGCCGATGCGACCACGCAACAGGACAGTCGAATCGTTCGAGAGGACGTTCGTCGCATCGTTCCGCCGCTTCTGTATCGGTGAGGGTTCGGGCCAAATGGTCGCATGAGTCGCTGATCTCCGAACCCATTGTAACGCCAATTCGATCCGCGTTGCGTCAAATGATCTTGCAGCCGAGCCGCACAATGGGCGTTACCGAACGCTCCGATCGGTTTCGCGACGGAGCGGGACGATCTGGATCGCGTTGAACATGGAATAGGAACTTCCGTCCCGATGGCTGATGAACTTGACGTCGTTTCCACGCCAGACGTCGAAGTCGAACGTCACGTATTGAATGCCTTCGGTCATCGGCCGTGACCGATAGCCATGGGTGCCGTCATTTGCCGTCGCCTTTTTGCCGATACTCTCGTCGGCGATTCTCAATTCGATGTTGGCGTTCTGATCGGGCGCGTCGCCATGTGCATAGACGAACGCCCGATAGCGTCCCGGTTCCAAATCCAGGATCGTCACTTCCAGATCCTTGCAGCGGCAATCGCTTCACAGCGTTGCCCGCCAGGGTTGCGTTTCATTGCCGTTCGAGCTTGATTCCCGAGAGCACGGGTGCGCCTTGCTTGGCGATGAATTGGACCTGCAATTCGTTGCCGATCTCGACGTCATGGAACGCCAACGTGGACGTGGTTTGTTCGACGCCATCGATCGTGACGTTTTCGGCGACGCGTTTGTTTTGCAGGTGGACGTCAAACACGCGAGTCTCTTTTTCGCCCGGTTGGGGAGCTGCGAAGACCAGTTCGACGTCGTAGCGTTTCATCTCGCGTTCTTCCTCGTGCTCGCCGGGCGCATCGTTTTTGTCGGTCAGCGTCAGTGCCAGCCGCAGTTCCGTGATGCCGTCGGCTCCCGAGGCTGCGACCCACGGCCGATCGGCGAACGGGGCGGTGGATGAGTGGCGGGAGAAATAACGTGTGTCCGGATTCGTCATGACGGAAAGTGGTGGTGAATCGCCGGCGACGACGGGGTGTTCCAACCACAACATGCCGTCTTCGTCACGGCGATCGCCGGGGGCGCCAAAGTTGATCGCCAAGTTGCGAATCATTTCGCCGGGTCGGGCGTCCGAGGCGCCGTTGTGCACGCTCCACGTTTCGATCTCCGGCATGTGAACGAGCGCCAACGACGTTTGGTTTTGATAGGCGCAGCTGCACGTGCGGGTGTAGTCGGGGGCATTCAAGACGCCGTTGGCGACGACCAGATTGGACGTGCAACCGGATTTGAAACCGCCTAAGTTTCCCGTCCCCGAATGGGTCAGCAAGTCGTAGAAGCCCGCCGCGCCGGAGCGGAACGTCAGCAGGTTCTCGCTGGCGATGATGCTGTTGCATCCATAAGCACGGGTGATTTTCCACGGTTCAGATTCACCGGTCAGCGGGTTCTCGAGCAGCTTCGGTTTGCCGGTTTCCAAGAAGAAAGCACCGGCGGACTCGGAGTAAGAGTTGGCGTTGGTGATGATCAAGTCGTTGTGCAAGATGCACGGTCCGGAGTACTGCAACGACGGATTGCTCCATTTCACCGATCCATCATCGCCGCGGTAGACTGCCATGCCCGCGGCGACTTCGTCGGCCAGTCGGTCGCTGGCCCTGGCACCGGCCTGAAGCAGCAAGTCGTGTTGCTCGGAATAACCGAGCCAGCTGCCGAAGATGTTGTCGCTGATTTCCCACTCCTGCTTTCCGGTCTGAAAGTCGAAGGCCATGATGCGGTAGGTGTCGCTGCGTGACTGACCGCGACGCAGCAACGCGTCTGCGATTTGTTTGGGCGTGCGATCGAGGCAATAGACCTTACCGCCACCGGCGACGATGCCGTTGTGCCAAAAACTGTGACGGGCGTCGACTTTCCAAAGTTGTTTGCCGCTGTGGCGATCAAAGCCGACGAGCGCCACGCTGGCGGCGCGATCATAGCTTTTGGATCCGAAACCGGCTTTGTTAGATTTCAGTTTCTTGTCGGAATCGAACGAAAGATGATTTCGCTCGCGATACATCGCGAATCCGAGGCCGCCGATCAACACATCTTTGTAAACCCCCAGATAACCCCACTGCTCTTGTTCGCCCGTCGGTGACGGTGGAAGCTGGAAGTCGGTGATCAACTCTCCCGTCGCCGGATCAAGTGCGTGGCAAACGCTTCCTTCGACGATGTAGACACGGTCCTCGGTGACGACGTAATTGGTTCCGCGAGCATTCGCCCCAGGGATATGCACCTGGTTGTACTTCGGGTCCAGTGGCAGGTTCTCGTAGGTCTGGTCGTAGTAGACGTCATAGGTGCCCAGGTCGGCAAAGTCGCGTTTCCAGAGGACGCGGCCGGTGTAGACGTCGCGGGCGCTCAGCGAGTTCATGCCCTGAATAAACAGGCGGCCGCCGACCACTTGTTCCGGTGGACCGTGCCCGTGCCGCGGCAGCACGTCCATGTTGCTACTGCCCCCGAACCACAGCACGCCCAACGGCAGCTTGACACGGGAGTCGTTGGATTTGACGGTGTTGGCGATGTCGCCGTATTGATGGGTCCAATCGGCTGATCCCGGCAGGGCGCCTGCGCGTCGCACGATCACGCCGTGTTCGCCGGTCGTGACGACGGCTTGTTCCAGATGCATCGCACCGACACGTTGTGCGATCGCAGCCTGGTTGTCGTGACCGAGCAGGTGCATGACGCCGCCGTAGGGGCGTACGGATTGATAGATGGATTGGATTTCGGCTTCGTCGAGTTGTTCTGCATCCGCAACGAACACCATGTTTGCGACGTAGTTCGGTGATTGGAATGATCGGGGATCGCTGTGGTGGACCGTGACGCGGCCGTAATGGCCGTCGGCGTCCAGACGTCGACGCGTCCGATCGATCGCGGCGGAATCCGTGTCGACAATCGCCAATTGCACAAAGGGTGACTCGGCAGCCATGGCCATCGCGGTCGGGTGATCACAGCGACCGAACCAGAATGCGTATCCGGAGGCATCGCCGGTGGCCAGTAACTCGCCGGCAACCCGCCTCGCGTCATCGGACGGATTTCTCTGGCCTGGTGGATCGTCGCCAGGTTGTGCCATTGGCTTGCCGCGGCCATAGCACCGCAGTCGCCCGTCGATCGAAACGGCGAACAGTTTGCCATCGGCAACGATCAATCGCTCGATCGGCTTGTCGGTCGGAATCGATTTCACGATCCTTGCGGGACGGTTGGATTCGGGCAACTGAATCACGGTGATCTGCTTTGCCCCGGCGGCGATCAGTTGCCGACCGGCCAAAATTAAATCGCCGCTGCCGTCAGCTTCGATTTCCCAATCCAGTTTCTGATCGGCTCGGTAGGCACGAACAAGGCTGCCGTCGTCTTTGGATTCTGCGGAATAAACCGTGCCGTCGTGCAGCACCGGTTCGTTGGGCATGAACGCGGTTTTGACGCCGTCGTCCAACTTGAAGGCCCGCGTTCCTTTCTTGCGGGTGTGAACATAGAAGTGTTGGTGATCCGCGGCGACGAAGGAACCGCCGGTTCCTTTTCCCCCGGCGTTTAATTCGAAGTAACGCATTTCGCCGTCGTCGCGTCCGAACACGGCCGGGACGGAGCGACCGCCCGGCACGATCAACAGCGACTCGGTTGCGACCAATGCTCCCTGTGGCGCAACCCCGGCAAACGACGGGGCGCTGTGCGGCTGTTTGATGTACTGGGAACCGGTGCGATCGTTGACCCAGCGGACTTCGCCCGTCTGTGCATCGAGTGCATAGATGAATGTGCCCATGAAGGGCCAAATGCTGGCGGCAAAATAGACGGTGTCGTCACGCACGACCGGACCGCCGCGGGCCGGCCAGGCCGAGGTCAGCCGCCGGTTGCCGATCGCGTGCTGAGCATTCGGCGCGCCGTTAAATTTCCATTGCAATGCTCCGTCGGCGGCGTCGACGCAGTACAAGCAGCCGTCGTCGCTGGTGAAATAGACCTGCCCTGCCGATCCCACCGGAGGCATGCGGACGGGAGCTTCGGTGTAAAACGTCCAAAGCTGTTGGCCGGTGTCGGTATCCATCGCGACGACTTTATCGCGATCATTGAATCCGACGATCAGGCGTCCGTCGATGACGATCGGTTCAAAGACCCGGTCATACGTCATCAAGTCCAGATTCAGCGGATCATCCCAAGCCTGAGTTCGCGCGGAGAACTGTTTCTGCCACACCAAGTTCAATTCGCTGTCCAACTCGTTCGGGCTGGCAGCCGAGCGGGTGGCGTCGTAGCGCCACATCGGCCAGTCGTCCGCGGCAACAACGGGCGAACTCAGGAGGGTCAGGAGGGCAAGGTGGGAGACGTAGTTCGCGAGCCTGCGAGCGGACATTCGAATTCCAGGAGGGTTGAGTGGCGGGAGCGCCGGTGTGATGGCGCTGGCTCTGAGGGTACGTCCGCATGCTCGGCCTTTCAGATGGGGCAGGAGCGGACAACAGTGGGAGCACCGGTGGGCGGAAAAGTTGTCTTTCGCGTCTTCCTGTCACCGATCTCGGACATCTTACCCGGCAACGACTTGGCAATCAGCGCGAAACCTTAAGAATGAAGGCATCTTCATTCCAATTCGGATGCCGTCGACACATCGAGCGAAAGTTCAAATGTTTTTTTCCAGATCCGTTCTCGTTGCGATCGCAATGCTCGCCTCGTGCCCGATACCGCTATTGGCCCAGTCGGGCGGCGATTCCGGCAGCGATTCCGGCAGCGATTCCTCCCTGCCCGCGGTCCGAATCAGCGACCCCCAGATCCCGATCGATCAATTGCAGATCAAGGTCAAACCGATGACCAAATCGGAGCTCCAGCGTGAGGCGGACGCGTGGTTCGCCCTGCTGCGGGCCAAGGGCGGGCAAATCGCCGAGGCTCGCTTGGGGGTGAAGCAGGTGATCAGCGATCTGGAAACCACGGCTGCCGAAGCGACCGAAGCTGCCGGAGCGACGACGGGTTCGGAAGCGGCCGACGGCGCCGCCGAAGTCGAGGTCGCCGAAGTCGGCGCCGCCGAAGTCGAGGCCGCCGAAGTCGCGGCCGCCGAAGTCGAGATGGCGGAGGCGAAGCAAGGTCTGCTGGCAGACGTCAATGTCCTTCAGGATGAGCGGACGGCTCTGAGCGACCGATTGGAAGTCGTGCTGGATTCGCTCGAACTCAAGGGAGGAGAGGCCGAAGAGTATCGCAGTTACCTGGCCGCGGTCTCGGGAATCGAATTGGATACTTCCGATGTTCAAACCGCGTGGTCTGGGTTTGTGGGCTGGTTGATGTCACGGGAGGGAGGTCAGCGTTGGGCTTGGAATCTGGCCCGATTCGTTGCCATCTTGGTGATCACGTCCATCATCGCGCGGATCATCGCCAAGATCGTCAACTGGTTGCTCGATCGGAAGGTCAAAATCTCTCAGTTGGCCGAACGGATGATTTCCAACTCGATCAAGAATGTGGTGTTTGTGATCGGGTTTGCGGTTGCACTGACGGCGCTGGAGATTGATATCACGCCGATCGTGGCGGCGATCGGAGCGACCGGCTTGGTCGTCGGTCTGGCCCTGCAAGGGACGCTCAGCAACTTTGCCAGCGGATTGATGATCCTGGTCAATCGTCCCTTCGATGTCGGCAACGTCGTCACGGCCGGCGGCATCACGGGGACGGTCGACAAGATGAACCTGATCTCCACGACGTTCCGGACCTTCGACAATCAGACGATCCATGTGCCCAACAATTCGATCTGGAACAACGTCATCACCAACATCACGGCCAATGAAAACCGTCGCGTCGACATGGAATTTGGAATCGGGTACGGCGATGATTTCGAGCAAGCCGAACAGATCATCCTGGAGGTGGTCAAGTCACACGATCTTGTCTTGGAGGATCCCGCACCGGTCGTCGTGACCCATGCCCTGGCGGATTCGTCGGTCAACATCGTCTGTCGGCCTTGGGCCAAGACGGGTGATTGGTGGCAGGTCAAAACCGACGTCACTCGAGCCGTGAAGCGTCGCTTCGATGAAGCCGGCATCTCGATCCCGTTCCCTCAGCGAGACGTCTACGTGCACCAAGTCGACGCGGCGAAGAAGTAGGACTGATTGGTGGCAGCGAAACGAACCTCGCTAGCGATCAATTCGAGATGGACGTTTCTAGGAACCCGTTCTTGTCAGCAATTCGCCGTCGTTCGAAATCAGTCTGGAAAGCTCAGGCAGTGGTTTCGTCCTCAGCTGATCGTAGAGCGTTTCGCGATCGTCACCGAGTGACTCGAGAAACGTCTTCCGCGTCGATTCAAAAACGTTCTGGGTGCCTTCGGTGACCGACCAGCCCGACTGAATGAATCGATAATAACGCGCGACCAATCGCAGATTCTTCAATTGGGCGCGTGTCACTTGATCGATCTCCGCGGCAGAGTCTTGTTGATGAATTTGCGCAATCAATTTCAATCGTTTGGCGTCGTTACCAAGCCGGACGATGTCACGACGCAACGTGTGGTTGACGCCATCGGCATCCTCTCTTCCCCAGATATCGAACCGCCGCTGGGAACGGTCGGGGCGAATCCGCTGCTTTAGCAACGCCGCGGTGATCTCGGTCGCAAGAGCAACCAGCTCGGCCGCCTGCTGTGCGGTCACCGATTCGGGCGGCACTCGCACAATGGCTTTGAGGGCGGTTCTGGTCCCGCGTGAGTCATCGGCGACCCCGTCGAATCCGCTCTGGCCGCCGTCGGCATAGTCTTTCAGTCGGGTGAGTAACTGTTCAATCGTGATGGGCTCCCGCTGGCGATCGGCGCGTTCAAGTGCGACGTCGACGAACCAATCGAGGCCAGGGCCATCGAGCACGGACTGCTCGTACTCTCGAAGCACATGCATGATGCGCTGGCTGCCGGCGAGTTCAGGTTGGTCGATGATCTGCACCAGCGCGTTGGGAAGCATGCTCATGACGTGTCGTGCTGTTTCCGCTTGGTCTTCGCGAGCGTTCTTGGCGGCATATTGGCTGACCGCGTTTTTCAACGTCAGTCCGAAAGACCGCTGGCGGAGTGCCATCAAGTCGTCGCCCGCGATCGGCGGCGCAACATAGGGGCGGCTGCCGGAGATCGCGGCTCGGTAAAACGCATCGTCGCTAGACAATTGCCACGCCGCCGTTTCGCCGTCCACGGTGGAGTCGACATGATGGAAGATCTCGTGATGGAACGTGAGTGCCAACTGTCCCTCGCTGTACAGGGCCGCGGCGATCGCGTCGCTGCCGTTGTAGACGCCAAAGTATCGGTAGCCCCCAAGCTGTTTGTCATAGGGTCGATTTCGGTCCGACGTTCTCTTTGACGCACAGGCGGCGAAGACCCCGATGGTCTTGAGACCGACTTCTTCCAAATACCTGGGCGGATACATCTTTGCTTCCTGCAGACAAATCGCCGCGGCGAGTGCCTTCCCTCGCTCGTCGAGCGGTTTGAGCACGTCATGGTACCGACCGGGGGGAAGTTCATCGCGATGAAAGACAAGGGTCGCGCCGGAGTACTCATGGAACGTTTGCAGCAGAGAATCGAGCGTTGGTCCGCTGGCGATCGCCGACTGAAACGTCAGCGATGCAAACAGGATCACAAGAAAAGAGCGTCGGATCATCGTTGTCTCGGTAGCCGGAATCCAAGCGGGTAGTTCAAGTTTCCATTCCAAGGACACTCGGTCCGCCAAAAATTATAGCCGAACTTTGATGCTGCAAACCGTGCATCAGGCAGTTGTTACGTCGACATGCTGAATCGATTTGGACATTGCCGCTGGATTATCGACCGCACACAGTCGATTAGTGTTATATTGGATTGCGTCGTGATTTATGGTGAAGAGCGAAGTGCGGCTTGCACTGTCTTCCCTCCGCGACCCAGGAAGATTGAGAGAGCTTTGGAAAAGTAGTTTCGGATAGTTGTTGTTACGGATGAGTTGGATTTTCGTTCCGGGCCGAGCTTTTTAAAGTTCTCTGTGATTGATCCTTTCGATTCTTCTGGCGCTCGCGGCTGGAAATATTTGGTGCATCGCACCACCTTGTGTCCCTGATCCATCGATCGTGGGCCTCTCTTTTGACTCCTGTTTTATTTCCGTGAACACGGAAAACACCTCAAAAAGGAGTTCAAGTATGAACATTTATGTTGGAAATCTTAGCTTTGACGCCACCGAAAACGATGTCGAAACAGCCTTCGGCGAGTACGGCGACGTGAAGTCGGTCAACGTGATCAAAGATCGCGAAACCGGCCGTTCACGCGGATTCGGGTTTGTCGAAATGCGAGACCGTGAAGCCGGCATGGAAGCGATCAGCGGCATCGACCAAAAATCGATCTGCGGCCGCGACGTGACGGTCAACGAAGCCAAACCGCGCGAAGAGCGTGGCAATGGCGGTGGCGGACGTTGGTAACGACCGCTGAGGAAAACTTGAACGCGACGTGAAGCGTCGCGTGGCATTCGCGTTTTGGGCGCCGCTGGCAAAAGCCGCCGCCCACCACGCGTGCCGACCGCCTGATCACTCGTGTGTGCATCAGCGGACTTCTTTTGTCAGGCAGGCGCCGTCTTGGTGTACCGTCGCGACAACGAACGATCGCCGAGTCCGTCGTCCAGCGACGCCTCCATCGCGACGTTTGACGGGCGCGTCCGATCGATCGCCCGCAACTTGTCCGTCATGGCCCGTGAGCCGGCGGATCTACCCGAATGAGAATATTGGCGATGGCAAAATACCGACACCGAACGTTTGAAATGTTTGAGTTCCATGACGAGGCCGCCGCCGCCCTGGCGGTCAAACCGCGTGAACCGGTGCGGCCCCTGGGCAACTTGGATGGAGAACCGATGGAGAGCTTGAACATCACGGTTCTGGATCAGATTCTCCATGTCCGATTCGATCCCGACGTCCTGGACGGCGAAGAAGAATCGGAGAGCCAACTGCGCGGCGACCTGACGCGGCTGGCCAAATGGCTGCAGAACGACAGCCGCGTGATCGTGGATTTCGAAGGGATCAGCCAATTCACGCCCGCGTCGATCGAAGCCCTGGAGACGTTTTATCAGCGGCTAAAAGCCAAGGGCAGCCGGCTGGTGCTCTGCAATCTGGACGCCGACGTAAAAGCCTCGTTTTATCCATCGCGTCTGCCACGCTGATGTCGATCCCGATGTGCAACGCTATGAAGCATGTTTTAGCGGTAGGGCGCGAGCCCTCCGGTGTTTGGGCAAAGATGCGGAACCGGAGGGCTCGCGCCCTGCCGCTAGGACCTTAAGAACCAGAGGGCAAAAATGCTTCACAGCGTTGCCCGATCGAGTTGCCAGTGCGGCTGAGAAAGGTCTGCTAAAATCGCCTCCTGCTTTTAGTCCGATTCCTTTCAATTTGCTGTCCGTTATGGCAACTGGAACCCCATCGCCCGCGTGTCTGTCGTTGAAGCTGCGAGATTCCTGGAAAACTCTGGCACGTGTTGTACTCTGGTGCGTCTCGACACTCGGTGCCGCCGACGTCATCGCCCAGGGGCCATCGATTCCCGAAGCACAGATCGTTCTATTCACGCCGAGCGATGTTCAGCCGCCTCCGAGGGCAGGCTATTTGGATCGGCTGAATCAATTCGGTTTATACGCCGAGCAGTTTTTCCATGACGGGCTGACCGATTGGGGGTATGCGCCGGCTCGGAAGGAAATCTTTCATCGTGGTGACGACGGCAACCTCTCGGTGATTCACGTCAAGGGTGATCTGCCGGCCGCCGGCGGTGCCTACAAGAAACAGTGGATCAGTCGCCAAGTCCACGACAAACTGAAACGTGACCACGGCATCAAGATCGCCGGGAATCTGTATTGGATCTTCGTTTACGTCGGTGATCCGCCGGTCAGGCATGACAGCTATCGCGGATCAGGCAATTCCAAAGACGGTGGCTGGGCGGTGCTGAACTACACCAACCTGCCGGGGAAAATTTCACCGCGCAGCCAAATGGTCACGCCGCTCAACGACAAGCTGACGCTGAAGGGGTGTATCCACGAATTTGGTCATGGTCTGGGGTTGCCGCACATCGGACCGAAAGTTGAGTTGGGCAAGGGCAATACGTTGATGGGACCGGTCAATCGGATTTATGCCTTCCACAAAATGCCGAACCGGACCAAGGCGTACCTGTCCGAAGCCAGCGCCGCGATTCTTTCCACCCATCCAGTCTTCACCGGTGACCCGACGGCGCGAAACAGGCTGCCTAAGACAAGTTTCCGGCAAGTGACGGCGGACTACGATCGCAAGACCCACGCGATTGAAGTTCGCGGGCAATTGGAAACCGATTTCCCCGTTCATCGTGTCGTGGTGATCGATGATCGCGATGACAAAATTGGTGGTTACTGGGTCAAGGGCTTTGTCGCCCAAGTCGACCCGCAATCGCGTTTCTCGATCTCGATTCCCAACCCCGGGCGCAAGGGACAACTGAAAATACTGGCCGTTTACAACAATGGTGCCTTCACCGGTAACGGGACCAAACGCGGGATCGACAGCGCAACGCTTGTGCCGTATCGCTTTTAGTGCTCGTCAATCCCGATCGGTCACATGTTCGATTTGAACTCGCCGGTTCTTTTTCAAGACCAAGGCGATCCACGACGCGAGTTCGTTGTTGATCTCGCTGGGGACATAGGTCAGCTTGACGAGATGCTTTGCGGATGGATCGTCGTCGATGACCGAACTCACGGCGAGCTTCAGCCCCTCGGCTCGCGTCCCATCGGCAAGCTGCCAGTGGTAGTGAAAGTGGCGTTCGAATTGGTATCGGCCGAATCGCAGTGATTCGCCGGTGACCGAGTGCCCCAAGGCCATCGGCGGATCGATGGGATTGGCGGCCTGGAGTTGAGCCATCACACTGGGGATTTGCATCAGACGCCGACTGAGTTCGTTGTCCATCGCTGCGACCTGATCGTCGAGTTCCTCGAAGGACGTTCGATGAAGTCGGCGTTTTTCCTTTTGGTTTGCGATCTGCAAACTCCAGGCAACTGCAAGGCCACAAACGGTGACCAGGACGAGCAACGTGCGTAATCGAAATGTCATCGGTTCTGCAGGCGGTTCTCCAGGGATTCAGCAAACGTCGGTGTATCGCCTTTCGGCGAGTTCGGGGCGCTGCAAAGCAGCGACAATGGGCGGCTAAAGCCCAATACCGCTAAGTTAACATGAATGAGGGGGCCCGGACGCTGGCGCGAACCGGCTGATGTCAAACGAATATCAGCCGTTTGGCGCGAGCCTACGGGCCCTCATCT
>NZ_JANZKV010000113.1 GCF_025060895.1 Stieleria sedimenti
TGCAAAACTGGAACTAAGGGCAGCCTGTTCGGGGCTCATGTACAGTGGCGTACCGATGACGACCTGAAAACTCGTGTAGATCGTGCGATCTGTAAGACGCTGTCCGATCGCTTTTGCCACTCCAAAGTCGATCACCTTTGGTATCGCTCGACCATCCTGTTCCGTCACGAGGACATTCGATGGCTTGATGTCGCGATGGATAATCCCTTTGCGATGGGCATGCTGTATCGCTTCACAGACACTTGCAAACAGCTCCAATCGCTCGGAAATCGTGAGCCTGTGCTGATCGCAATAGTCAGTAATCGCGATTCCGTTTACCAGTTCCATCACGAAGTAGGGCCGACCTTTTTCAGTCGTTCCCGCATCAAGCACTTTGGCGATATTGGGATGGTCCATCACGGCAAGTGCTTGTCGCTCCGCTTCGAACCGAGCGATGACAGCATCCGTATCTAGCCCCGGCTTGATTACCTTCAGGGCGACCCTTCGACGCAGCGGTTCTTTCTGATCGGCGACGAACACGATTCCCATTCCTCCTTCGCCGATCCGCTCGCGAAGATGGTAGGGTCCAACTCGATCGTCAGAGGTTTCGACCGACGTCGGTAAAGCAACGGTTGCGTCCGCGTCTTCCAGGTGAGCATCGCCCAGCAGACTCTCGGGCTGTTCGTGGGCCACCAAGCGCTTCTCAATCCTTTGCCTTAGCGCATGGTCATCGCCACATGTTTCACCGAGAAAAGCGTCGCGAGCCTCTTTCTGCCCGATCTCGATCGCCTCAAGAAAAATTCTCTTTTCCTTTTCTGATGAGTCGGAAGGCATGGTCGGTTCCCCGCGTTTTAACTTGTTTGCAATTTGTAATGCGTCGTCCAGAGCCAGGATGTCTCAGTCATTTTAGGATTATTCTGCCGGATCATCTTCCAGGACCTCAGCACGCCCCCATGCCCGAGCGTAAGTCCAACAACGATAAGCGGGTGCACGCGAAACCGCGAGTGCGACGGTGGCTTCGTCTACACTCATGCCTCAGCAACTCGTCGTAGACGAGAGAAAGCAGTTGTTCTGCAGATTTCGCGTCACCGTTCTCGATAGGTTCGAGAATTTGTGTTACGTCGGAAATGTGTGAAAACTGTTGGTGGTCGAGCAGCGAATTCCAGCTGCCATCACTTGTATTGCCTAGATAAGGAATCATTGTAGCTCACGAACGAGCTTGCAGATCAGGCCAGCGAGGCCCGCCCGCTTTCACTTGACTAGAACAACAGCCCCAGGTCCTCAAACTCCATGTCGAGCTCTTCGCGCTGATCACCGCCCCTCGGCTTCCTATCGAGGCAATTTGCGGCGAAGCGACCGTGCCAACCCTCAAGGCTTGGACCGACGACTACATTGGAAACCATTCGGCGAAGGATGGCACGATTGAGCAATTGGAGATAACCGCGCGGAGCCTTTGCCGTCACTTCGGCGTAGACGAGCCGATCGATTCGTTCACGGCTGCCCGATACGGTGGTCGACGTCCCCACGAATGCCTGATCCAAAAATGGGACGATATCGATCTGATCGCCGGAAAGATGACGATCCGATCGGAGAAGACACCGCCCGTCCGCGAATGCCCGATCTTCCCCGAATTGCCGCCGCACCTGATCAGGGCAAGACACACAGACACCGACGATCGCCAAACCGCACAGGACACCGCACTCCGCACCGCAGACAGCGCAGGACACCGCACAGCACGTGAAGACAGGGGATCAAGGAGGATCAGGGGAGATAGCGATCGAGACGGCGAAAGACGGGATTCGTCTCGATCTGGCCGATCCTGGCGTCATCAGAATGATGAGAGATAGCTACCCCGCTAGGACTTGAACCTAGAATGACTGAACCAAAATCAGTAGTGTTGCCAATTACACCACGGGGTAGTGACTTGCGTCTGAGCGGAAGTTTAGCAACTGATTTCCATCTGCTGAATAGGAGTCGGCAAGATCTTTTCAGGTTCGCGGCGGAAAATTTGTCGCAGTTTCGACTCCGGGGCCTCAACTGGCATGAAATTGTTCCGCTCGCGGGCGAATTGGGCTGCTTGCTCCCGCCGACCTGAGCTCCCCAAACACGCCGAACTTGTCCAAATCCCCCAGAAAAGGCGGCGAAGATCACTCCGACGGTGGATCTGGAAACCAGTGCAGGCAAGCAGGATGCTCACCCCGCGGTGGGACTTGATTCGGCGGGGAATTCGAGGGGATCGGGGTTCTTTTCTCGGGTGATGTGCAGGTCGTGCAACAGGGCCGCTGCCGCGTTGTAGGCCCGCAGGTAAAGGGCATAGAACACGGGAACGAGGAACAGCACCAAAAACGTCGCCAGACTCAGCCCGAACGCCAGCGACGCGGCCATCGGGATCAGCAATTGGGCTTGGAACGAGCGTTCGAGCATCAACGGGATCAACCCCGCGATCGTCGTCAGACTGGTCAGCAAGATCGGCCGAAAGCGGCGTTGGCCCGCATCGGCGAGCGCTTCCATCGGCGGGTGGCCTTCGCGGACACGCACGTTGATGAAATCGATCAGCACGATCGAGTCGTTGATCACCACTCCCGACAGCGCGACCAGGCCGAACATGCTGAACAGCGTCAGCGGAAGCCCCAGGATCGCGTGCCCCCAGACCGCTCCGATCATCCCAAAGGGCACGATCATCAGGATCAAAATCGGCTGGACGTACGAGCGGAATTGCAAAACGAGCAACACGTACATCGCGATGATGGCGATTCCAAAACCCACCATCAGGCTGCCGACCGACTCGCGACTCTGTTCCGCTTGGCCTTCCCACCGCACCTGAACCCCCGGAAACTGCTTCGCCATCTCGGGCAAGTAGTTCGCCTGCAGGTCCGCGATGATCAGCGACGAGTTGGCGGTTTTCCAATCCAAGTCCGCACTGACGGTGACCGAACGCTGTTGGTCGACTCGATTGATTTCCGAAAAGCCGCGCTTGAGCGTGACTTCGGCGAGTTCTTCGATGGGGTGCTCGTTTCCGGCGGGGTCGCGGACACGAATCTCGCGAAAATTCACCAGCGAGCGGCGTTCCTCTTGGGGGTACCGGACCATCAACTTGACTTCATGCCGCCCGCGTTGCAAACGCATCGCTTCGGCGCCGAAATACGTGTTGCGAACCGTGTTGCCCAAGTCCGTCGGCGTGATTCCCGTCGCCAACGCGTTGTCTTTGACGCGAAATTGAAACTCCCATTTCCCCGGCGTGTTGTCGTCGGCGATGTCGAACACACCGTCATAGGTGGCCAAGCGGGCTTTGACCGCGTCGGTGGCCTGAAGCAATTGATCTTCATCGTCGCTGTCGGCCAGCAATTTAAATTCGATCGCTTTGCCGCCCGGGCCGACTCCGACGCTGCCGTAGGTCACGCTTTCCACTCCGGCAAACTCACCGGCCTCGGCCCGCCACATCGCGAGCAGATCCTTGCTGTGGATATTTCGAATGTTGGTGTCGTGCAGTTCCGCAAAGATCTGCCCGACGTTGCTTCCCGAGCCGCCGCCGCCGGCAGGGTTTTGCGTGTTGGTCGTGTTCCCGACTTCGCGATACGTCAGCCGCACCGGTCCAGAGATGACGTCATTGCTGCCCGGGTACAGGGTCTTGATGTCGATGCCTTCCTCCGCCACGCGTGCCTGGGCAACTCGTTGGCTGACTCGCCGCAGTGCACGCTCCATCTCCCGCGTCGCCCGATCGGTTTCGATCGCGGGGGTTCCGTCGGGAAACACGATGACGGCCTGTAAGAAGTTGTTGTCGGATTTGGGGAACAAGATCGATGGAACGATCCCGCCACGAATCATCCCCCACGTTCCCAACGCCATCATGATCGAGACCGCGATCGGGATCATCGGATAATGCAAACTGAATCGGAGTGCGGGAACGTAGAGGCGATTGCAGACAAAATTCAATCCGGCGGCGAATCGTTCACCGAGCCACGCCAAGAGCAATCCCAGCGGTCGCAACGGGTAGGTGACAATTTCCAGCACGCGAAAGAATCCGGTGTGCGAATGCGCCAGGTGACTCGGCAGCACAAAGATGCTTTCCCACAATGAAATCACCAGCATCGCGATCACGGCAAAGGGAATCACGGCCATGAATTTCCCCATCACCCCCGACACAAAAAACATCGGTGCGAAGGCGATGACCGTGGTCATGACAGAAGCGGTGACGGAAGGAAACACTTCCATTGCGCCGTCGATCGCAGCCTGTTTTCGCGTCTTGCCCATCTGGCGGTGCGCGTAAATGTTTTCGCCGATCACGATCGCATCGTCGACCACAATCCCCAATGCGACGAGGAAGCTGAATAACGACAACATGTTCAGGGTCTGGTCACCCAGGGCCAGCGCCGCTCCGGCGCCCAAGATGGAAACGGGAATCCCGAGTGCGACCCAAAACGCCAATCGCATCTCGAGGAATAATGTCAGCACCAGAAACACGAGCAGCAACCCCTGCAACCCATTGCGCCGCAACAGGTCCAATCGTCCACGGACCTCCGTGCTGGTATCACTCCAAATCTCAAACCGGTACCCCGCCGGCAATGTCTTGTCGGCCACGTAGGCACGGACATCGTTGACCATCGCCAACAAGTCTTCACTTTTGGAGCGTTCGACATTGACGACCATCGCGGGTTCGCCGTTGATTTCACCGACCATCGTGGAATCTTCGAATTCATCTTTCACGGTGCCCAAGTCGTCGACGGTCAGCACGACCCCGTCGGGCCGAGTGACGATCGGCAAGCGTTTGATCTCCTCGCCCACGCGGCCCTTGTTCTTCGCCCGCAGCAAGATCTCCTGACCTTCGGTTTTCAATTGCCCGCCGGGAAGCTCGACGTTGTGGGCACGCAGAATCTCGGCGACCTGGGTCAGCGTCAGGTCGTGGCTGCGGAGCGTCGACTCGGGGATTTCCACATCGATCTGGTACGGCCGCGTGCCCATGATGGACGAGGACGAGACGGTCGGCAGCATCAACACGTCGTCGCGGATGCCTTCGGCGATTTCCCGCAGCTTCAGTTCCGCTTCCTGCGAATGGTCTTGGGGGCCGATGATCCCGATGCGGATGGCGGCGTCGCGAAACGTGATCTG
Organism: Stieleria sedimenti; assembly: GCF_025060895.1. Classification (GTDB taxonomy): domain Bacteria; phylum Planctomycetota; class Planctomycetia; order Pirellulales; family Pirellulaceae; genus Stieleria; species Stieleria sedimenti. The sequence goes on from NZ_JANZKV010000113.1 coordinate 5,086, forward strand.
CTGGATCTGCGGGTCCTCGGCCAACTCCGGAAAGCTCGGAATGCGATCGACTTCGCGATCGATTTCCGACATCACCTTTTGGACGTTCTTGACGTCTGATCGCAGTTCGGCGAGCACGTACGCACCGCCTTCCCTGGCGATCGAGGTGACTTTTTTGATCCCGTTGATCGAGCGAATCGCTTCTTCCACCTTCTGGCAGATCGCTTCCTCGCTATCCTTCGGGGTCGCTCCCGGATAAGGCACCGTGACCATGACGACCTCGAGTTCAAATTCCGGAAACACCTCTCGGCGCATTTGAACCAACGAAAGCGCACCGATGATCATCAGCGCCATCATCAAGACGTTCATACCGGGCGCATTGGTGATGGCCCACGTGATCAGTCGCTTCATTCTTAAATCTCGGCTCGCGCAGGAAGCCCTTCTGGCGGAATCGAATCGAGTGGCGAAACGACCACATAGTCACCGACGGCCAAGTCCGACGAATCCGCTTCGCAGACCCAAACGCGATCGGGCGATTGCAGTGATGGTGCCAGCGTCGGGTCAAGTCCCCGGTCTTCTCGCAACCGCAGTGAGTCGACCGGATAGACGGTTTGCGAGTATTGGACCAAACCCGCTTTCCAGGCAGCCGGGTCAAACGGCTGCTCCTGTGGACCTTCCGATTCATCGTCGGATGAAGGAGCGTCCACGTCAGTTGATGACGTGGCAGCCACGGCCGGCGGAACCGATTGGGCCGCTTTTTTCGCCGCGGCAATCTGCTCGGTCAGAACGGACTCGTCCGCCTTGAATTTCCAGACACGGTTGCCGGGACGAAGGGCCTTGGCGGGAATCACGACCAGTTCGGATTGGGGACGCAGTTGCAAGCGGACTCGGACGAACATGCCACGCAACAACGCATTGGTGCGATCGGCAACTTGGTCCCGCCCCTTCTCATCGATGTAGTGCGTCGGGTCATCGACCAGCAAACGTACCGGCACGGTGCGTGTGTTGGGATCGATGCCGATCCCGTCGTAGGAGACCAAAACGCCGTTCCAGCGATGCACGGTTCCTTGCCGTCCGGCGACTTCGTATTCGATGATTGCTTCGGTCGTCGGCAAATCGTATCCGGCCGTTTGGCTGGTTTGTTCCTGATTCAGTCCCCGTTTCTGGTCCAGCACCCAATGCAGTTGATCCATTCGCATGCTGGCGGCGACTTCCACTTTCTTCGTGTCCTCGATCGTCACCAGTGTGGTGCCGCGATTGACAAAGGAATTGACATCGGCTTGCTCACTGACGATCACGCCGCTGATCGGGGCAACGATCGTGCAGCGTTTCAGATTGACCTCGGCCGCACGCAGCTGTGTCGCGGCGAGTTGTTCGGCGGCCTCCAGTCGCAACCGCCGCGAACGCAGCAGGTCGAGTTGGTTTTCCAGGGTGACGAGTTGTTGATCGGCTTGCAGCAACGCGCTTTTGGCCTTGTCGACCTCCGCCGGGCTGGCGAATGTTTTCAGGGCGGTTTGGCGATCGACTTCTTTCTGCTGCAATTTCACATCTTGTCGCGCGATTTCGATCGAACGCTGCGTGTTGGCAATCTCTTGATCGTTTTCGCTGATCGCTCGGTATTCGCGATCCCGTTGGTTCTTTAACTGCTCGACTTCCAGCTCGTAATCCTGCGAATCGATTCGCATCAGGACCTCCCCTTGCGTGACGATCGAACCGGCTTCGCAGTTGGCAGATTTTTCGATCACCGTTCCGGCGACTTCCGATGCCACACGGGCCTCGCGAAAGGGAACGACGGTCCCATCGATCACGAGTTCCAGTTGTTGACCGGTTTCGGCGAGCGAGCGGACGCGTTCGACGCGGGTCGCCGGCAGCGATTGAAGCACGGCAGCCGGCGACGTGTCCGGTGGCGGGACGGGTTTTGCTTCGGCAACGCCCAGGGTGCGAACGATCAGGACACCGGCGAGTATCAACAGGACGGGGATCGCGACGTTGTACAGCAGGAACAGATCCCAGCGTTTGGGTCGGGCAAATTCGTGTGGTGAAGCGGCGGAGTTGACCACATCGTAGCCACTTTGATCACCGACTCGTGCCGCCGCTTGAGACCCCAGTTCCCCTCCCCCCTTTCGGGCGGACACCTCTGTATCATCGGCGTATTCAGATTGCGTCGTCAGTGGCATCGGCAGATGGCCCATCCGTTGAATTCGAGAAGACAAGAAAAGTCGTGTCGCGAAGAGTATAGCTTGAAGGCCAATTTCAGCCCCCTGCCAATTCGGCTTCGGCGAGTTGACGGACCTCCATCGTCGACAATGAATGCGTTTCCGCCAAACGCCGTGCGTCGTCGTCTTCGACTTTGACGCGTTTTTTGCCGCCCGGCAGCGTGACCGATTTTGCCTGGATCGGTCCCAACGAGGTGTCGATCGTGATCGACTGCCGCGGCAACGTGTCCCGGTCGGCAACGTAGCGGCGGATTCCGATCGAGGGGGTGTGCTGAAAGATCAACTCTTCCAGTTTCGCGGTTTTCTCCGGGCGTGTCATCACCGACAGAATCACGCCGCTTCTGCCTTTCTTCATCGTGCAGGGCGTTTGAGTGACATCCAGCGCGCCGGCGTCCATCAACCGGTTGGCACAATCGGCGATCTGTTCGCCGGTCGCATCGTCCAGATTCGTCTCCAGCACCACCACCTGGTCGTGGTGGGTGTGGGCATGCCCGCTGGACGTTTCGTCGGCTTGGCGCCGACCGAGTAGGACGCGAAGCATGTTGGCCTGGTCGGGCAGATCCATGGTGCCGGCACCGTAACCGATCGAGTCGACGATCATGGATGGAATCGGGCCAAATTCGGTGCACAACTCTTTGAGGATCGCCGCGCCGGTCGGCGTGGTCAACTCTTTGGCGATCAAGCAAGACGCGATCGGGATTCCAGCCAGGATTTCAGCCGTCGCCGGTGCCGGGACCGCCACGAGCCCATGATCGATCTTGACCGATCCGGTTCCCGTCGGAACCGGCGATGCCATGGCCGAAGTGATGCCCAAACCCGTGATCGCCACGGCGGCACCGACGATGTCAGCGATCGAATCGATGGCCCCGACCTCGTGGAAGTGGACTTTTTCCAACGTCGTCCCGTGCACCTTGGCTTCCGCGACCGCGACGTGGCCGAAGATCCGTTTGGCCAGCGATTTGGCCGTCTGGTCGATTTCGCCCGCCGAATCGATCATGTCTGTGATGTGATGCAAATGCCGGTGGGCATGCTCCGGCGGATGGTTGATTTGAACCGAAACGGCACGGAACCCGCACTTCTTGACCTCGCTGGTCGTGATCGACAGATCCGGCAACCCCATCGATCGAATCGCCGCCTCGATCGCCGCCGCATCGGCACCCAAATCGATCAGGGCCCCCAGCGTCATGTCGCCGCTGATCCCGCTAAAACAATCGAAGTACGCAAATCGTGTCATCGCTGGTCAGAGAGTGATTGGGTGATTGGAAATGGAGAGGGAATCTGTAGGGTACCCCAGCGCATTCGCATGCCGTAGTGGCCCCTTTCCAAGTATTGGTGTCTACACAAGTCGCAAGACTCGAAGTCACCCTCCCTTTGAGGGTGGAGCCGGTCAATGTACGAGTGGCCGGGGAGGGTTCGTTGTGGCTTGGAATCACTCCGTCACAACCAATCGCCCCTCCCCTCGCTGCGCTCGACCCTCCCTGCCAGGGAGGGTGACTTTAGATGTGTCGACATCAATGCCTTCCAAGAACGGCCGCTGATCGCCCCAGAAAGCCCTGGCCACGACCACCCAGGGATTCGCCGAAAAAGGGGAGCGGAAAGTGATTGCTCTCGACAGGGTCACAGGGTCGCTATACACAGTCCACGAAGGTCGTTATACTCCGCGACCCTCAAAGCGACCATGGATCGCGAGAACCCGGAGAGAGGCTTCGGGGCACAGACACAAATTACCAGCGTTCTTTCGAGAGCGTCACCCGGTGAGAGATTCCGATGAAAGTTGTCAGCAGCATTGGCGCACTGAAGTATCGCCACCCCGATTGCCAAGTCGTCAAACGTCGTGGTCGGGTCTACGTGATTTGCAAGAGCAATCCGAAATTCAAAGTCCGTCAGGGCGGCGCGAAAGTTAAGAAGACGCGTCGTTAATCTTGCGTGTCAGCTCAATTTTCGGGTTGCGTTTGCTGAGCGGAAAAGGGGTCAGGTAGAAATGACGCGGGCACACGTGTTGGTGAACAGGCTTTAGCCCAATACC
>NZ_JANZKV010000114.1 GCF_025060895.1 Stieleria sedimenti
AGCGGTATTGGGCTTTAGCTTGCACACCAGCAACGCTCCATCACCCATTTTCCGTCGGCCGCAAGACCGGAAACAGGATCACGTCGCGAATCGATTTCTGTCCGGTCAGGATCATCACCAAGCGATCGATCCCGATCCCAAGCCCGCCTGCTGGCGGCATCGCGTGACGCAGAGCGCGGATGAAGTCATGGTCCATCTTGGCCATCGACTCTTCGTCGTCCTGGCCTTCCAATTGGGTTTCGAACAGCTGTTGCTGAAGATCGGGATCGTTCAGTTCGGTGTAGGCATTCGCCAGTTCCATCCCACTGATGAACAGCTCGAAGCGTTCGGCGATCTCGGGGTTGTCTCGCTTGCGTTTGGTCAGCGGGCAGATACTGGCCGGATAGTCGATCACAAAGATCGGACCTTCCAACGTGTCTTCGACTTTCTCTTCAAAGATTTCGTTGCGGATGACGTCGGGGTGCTTGTGTTCGGTGTCCAAGCCTAGCTTTTTGGCGTACACGATCACCGCCTTGTCATCGGTCTCATCGATTCCGGTCGCCTGTTTGAACAATTCGGCGTAGGTGGCCCGTTTGAACGGCGGGGTGAAATCGAACGCCTTGCCAGCGTACTCACGTTGGTATCCGCCGCCGATCGCTTCGATGGCGTTACAGATCACTCGCTCGGTCAAATCCATCATCGACACGTAGTCCCCGTAGGCCTGATAGACCTCCAGCATCGTGAATTCGGGATTGTGCCGCGGGCTCAGTCCCTCGTTGCGATAGACACGCCCGAGCTCGTAGACCCGTTCCATGCCCCCGACCATCAGCCGTTTCAGGTGCAACTCGAGTGCGATTCGCAGGGTCAGCCCCATGTCGAGGGCGTTGTGGTGCGTTTCGAAGGGGCGCGCCGCGGCGCCGCCGGCCACGGTGTGAAGCGTGGGGCCTTCGACCTCGCAAAAACCATCCGCATCGAGGGTGGCGCGGATCGACTTGACGATTCGCGTGCGGTCCAAAAACGTCTCCATGGTGCCGTCGTTGAACGCCAAGTCGGCGTACCGCATCCGCTGCTTCAGATCGACGTTGGTCAGCCCCGCGTGCTTTTCCGGCGGCGGTTCCAGCATCTTGGTCTGGAACGTCAGCTTCTCGGCGAACACCGTCAATTCGCCGGTGTTGGTGCGTCCCAACCGTCCTTCGGCGGCAATCAGGTCCCCCAGGTCGAACAGCTTGGCGAGCGTAAAATCATCCTCGCCGACTTGTTTTTTGCCGATGAAGATCTGGATCGATCCGGTCCAGTCCTTGATGTTCAGAAAGATCAGCTTGCCGGTCGGCCGGGCCAACATGATTCGGCCGGCGACACGAACCGTCGGACCGATTTCTTCGCCGGGGCCGTTGTCCGACTTCCACTGGCGGTAATCGACGTCTTCGGATTCGACGTCCGGCAATTCCAGAAGCCGGCCGTCTTTGGTTTGAAACTTGACTTCGGAGATTCGTTTACGGCAATCGCCGATCAGCGTTCGGTCATCGAATCGCGAGCCGTAGGGATCGATCCCCAACGCTTCAATTTGTCGCAGTTTTTCGCGGCGTGCCACTCTCGGGTCGGTGGTGTCACCATCGTCGGGAGTTCCATTTCCGTTGCCGCCGTCTGGGTTCTGATTCATCTTGACTGCTGATTGGGTTGAAAACTGCCGCGGAAAACGACCGAATTCCGGGCCTGGGGCCGAATTGTCGAACCGATCGCCGGTTTTGACAAGGCGAGCGCCGGGAGCTGTCTTGACCCGAACCGTGGCGGTGGGTTATCAGACATTTCGTCCCCGCCGGCGTCGTCGTGACGCCGGATCATGACACGTTTCCCTCCCGCCACCGATCGAATCCGAGTCCCCCATGAGTCGTTTTCTCGCCGTCACCCTGTTCCTGATGATCGCCACCTGCTTTTCCGTCACCACCGAAGCGTCGGCGGCCGAAGTCGTCCACTTCCAGTGCAAAGAATGGAAAGCGAAACACATCCACGACGCCAAGAAGGCAACCGCAATTGCCGGAACGTTGAAAAAACTGGGGTGTGAAGTCAAGGAAGAGCAACACAACGGCCATCTGGACGTCAAATACCGCTGCGTCAAAGAACGCACACTGCCCGTGAAATCCCACGCCGAAGCCGTCAAATGGGAAAAGTGGTTCAAAGAATACGGATTCAAGGTCTACCACACCCACTAGTGCTTTCCCACAATTCGAAAGTGGGGTAAGCGTCCTGCTTGCCATCTCGAAATGCCCTTGACCGGCAGCGTTGGAAGTTCACGCCACTTGCCCCGAACCCGAAGTGTGATTTACACTTCTGTCCTGCACGGCGACCCGTTTCGACGACGTGGCCGTTTCCTGAGGAGGATAAGCGAATTGGCAAGCAGACTGATTCGAAATCAGTTGCCGCGCAAGCGGTTGCGGGTTCGAGTCCCGTGTCCTCCGCTGTGACCCTTACACCCTCGAAAACACTCTGTTTTCGAGGGTGTTTTTGTTGGGTCACCTCCTCCCCGGACGAACCACGACAACTGCCCCCCCCATTCCACCCAAATCCCCCTGCCCACCAAAAAGGTGTCGGACACCTTTTTTGTCGGGGAGCTGGTGGAAAAGACGGTTGCTTGACTGAAGGGAAGCTGGAATACGAAACTCCGCCTGCATTTTGAATAGACTCGGGTGCATTCGCTTTGGGGCGAACCATGGAGCGTCGTCGGCCCCCATTTGAAACTCACGTCCGCAGGAATGGTTCGAAGACGATGAATGTTCGCCAGAAAAAACTTCCGATCGCGGCGTTGGAACGGATTGATGATCGGTGCACCGAATTTGAACGACGATGGCAGTCCGGCGATCCGCCGACCATCGAATCGGTGTTGGAAGGAGACGTGACCGACGCGGAGCGCGACGTGCTGTTGGCCGAACTGGTCGTCCTGGAAATGGACTATCGGCGACGACGTGGTGAAGGACCGACGAAGCAGGAATACCTGGACCGGTTTCCCGATCATGTCAAGGCAATCAACGGCGTGCTGAAAGACGACGACAAGCGCGCCGGTGCTTTCGTGCCGCCCACCATCGCACGTCTGGCCGAACTGTTTCCTACCCTGGAGATCATCGAACTTCTCGGTGCGGGAGGGATGGGAGCTGTCTACAAGGCGCGGCAAAAAGGACTCGATCGCATGGTCGCGTTGAAAATCCTGCCGGAAGAATTTGCCCACGAAGCGAATTTTGCGCTCAGGTTCACCCGCGAAGCGCGCACGCTGGCGAAACTGAACCACCCCAACATCGTTTCGGTGTTCGAGTTTGGAAACGTGCAAGACACGCACTACTTCCTGATGGAGTTCGTCGACGGCCCCACACTTCGCGACGTCGTCCGTGCCGGCCAATTGTCCCCCGAACACGCGTTGGCCGTTGTGCCGCATCTCTGCGACGCGCTGCAGTATGCTCACGACAAGGGTGTCATCCACCGCGACATCAAGCCGGAAAACATTCTGATGGCCAAGGACGGTTCGGTGAAGATTGCCGACTTCGGTCTGTCGCGGATTCTGGGAAACGAAAACCAGCAGACCATGCTCACGGGCACGCACCAGATCATGGGTACGCCGCGTTACATGGCTCCTGAACAGTTGGAAGGCGCCCGCGGCGTTGACCATCGAGCCGACATTTATTCCCTGGGCGTCGTCTTTTATGAAATGCTGACCGGCGAGCTTCCGATCGGACGATTCGCCGCGCCGTCACAGAAGGTCCAGATCGACGTGCGGCTGGACGAGGTTGTACTGCGAACACTTGAAAAGGAACCGCAACGCCGGTATCAGCAGGCAAGCCAGATAAAATCTGACATGCAGACGATCGCGTCGACGAGTACCCCGTCGCTCGCACCCACCATGGTTCTTGGCGAAGTCGCCCAGCAGACCGACACCCCGTCGGCGATCCAGTCCTCGACGGCAAGTCTGCAACACCAGGAGTTGGCCGCGAGGTTGTTGTTGACGCGCCGCGACCTGATGGAACGCATCGGCACGTCGCTGCGTCCGCTCTTTCGAGGACAAATCATCCAGATGGTAATCGGCGTGATGATCATTGTCCTGGGCGCTCAATGCTGGGCGCGCAACATGGACTTGGCCCATCGAGTGATCTGTGGAGTCATTTTGCACGTCTACGGGATTCTCTTGATCGCCGCGGCAGCAGCGGTCTGCACAAGAATCAATCGAATCGATTACTCGCAACCGGTCGAACAGATCCGCCACAAACTGGAAGCCGTCAGAAACATCTACCTGAAAGTCGGCGCAGTGATCGGATTCCCGTGGTGGTTGATGTGGATACCGGTCACCGTTGCGATCGGATTTGATGCCGTCCTTCATCCGAATTCACTGATCCCGTCACTCGTCGTCGGCGCGGTCGGAATCGTCGTCTCCCTCTGGCTCTACCTGCGAGTCCAGCGATCTAACAGACCGTCGGCGGAGGCATGGCGAAAACGATTCGCCGGCAACAGCATCGCCAATGCGTTCTTGGTCCTCACCGAGATCGAACACGCTCAGATTCAGTAAGGGATTGATTGCCTCAACCCCCGACCGGCAACGCTGTGACGCCTTTGTTAGCGGTAGGGCGCGAGCGGGCTGTCGTTTCAGTCGATGTTCCGAAATGATCGTGAACATGCCAGGCGCGCCGCGTGAGCCAGGCGCGCCGCGTGAGCGAGGGGCGCCGCGTGCCCCTTGCTCACGCGTGCGGCCTTCAATCGACAGCCCGCGAGCCCTCCGGTGTGGTGGCAGAGATGACGAACCCGAGAGCTCGCGCCCTGCCGCTAAAACTTCAAGAAAGTCAACGTTGCTCGCTACCGTTCTGCCGCAAGCGGCAGAAAGTCCGTCCCTCCGTACGCTCGTTTCCAAGTCCCCGGCACCAATTCAAGGAGTTCAACATGAGTACTTCATTCGACACCGCCGTCGTCCCCGACCAACCGCAGGACGTATCGGAAATTGCAGAGGCAGCCACGGTTCCAGCCATCGAACCGACGATCGAGCGGCGACACGACCTGGACGCGCTGCGTGCGATCGCGATGTTGCTGGGGATCGTGCTGCACGCCGCACTCTCGTTCTCGCCGATTCCCTGGACCGTGAAGGACTCGCAGACAAGCGAATTTTATTCGGTTCTATTCGCCGTGGTCCACGGGTTTCGCATGCCGCTGTTCTTCATGTTGAGCGGTTTCTTTACGGCGATGCTGTGGCGAAAACGCGGACTCGGCGGGCTGATCAAACAGCGACTCAAACGCATCGCCCTGCCACTGTTTCTCGGCTGCCTGACCATCGTGCCGAGCATGTGGGCAGTCAGTTCCTTCGTCAGTCGCCCGTCACCGGCCGGGTCACAGAATGTGGTCGTCTGGGAAGCGGTTGTCGCGGGTGATACCGACCGGGTTCGAACAGCGCTCGAAAACGATGAAGTTGGGGTGGACGCGGTCAGCCAAGATGGCGCGTCGCTATTGACCGTTGCTGTTTTTCTCGGCCATGCGGAAATGGTTGAAATGCTGCTGGACATGGGAGCCGATGTCAACCAGCGAAACCGCGACCAGGGAACGGCGTTGCATAGCGCGGCCTTCGTCGGCCGTGGGGTGGAGGCCGCCCTGCTGTTGCGTGCCGGGGCCGACGCAGACGCCGTGGACTCAAACGGACAAACGCCAAAAGACCTGCTCAAGACCGACTTCGGAACCACAAACTTCATCGCAACATCGTTTGGGCTTCCGCTGGACGAACCGACGTTAAAGGCCGGTCGCGCCGAAATCGCAAAGCAACTCGGTGTAAGCGACTACCTCGGTTCTGGCAGCGGTACCGCGGAAGGTCCCGGTTGGGAAACGATCGAAGCGCTGTTGTTTCAATTTCCAGCCTTCATGCATTTGTGGTTTCTGTGGTTCCTGTGTTGGTTGATCGCGGCATTCTTGATTTACGCCCCCCTGGCCGATGCGATGAAGCTCCGCAAGCTCCCTTCGTGGCTGGTGTGTTCCCCGTTCAGTCTGCTGTGGCTGATTCCGCTGACAATGTTGCCGTTGTCGTACATGAACCCTGAGGTTTTCGGCCCAGATCCATCCATCGGGCTGCTTCCTCTTCCCAGCGTGCTCGCTTATTACGCCGTTTTCTTTTTCTTCGGCGCGCTCTACTGGGACATCGACGACGCTGAAGGCCGTTTGGGACGGGCGTGGGCGATCAGCTTGCCGATCGCGGTGATCGCTGTCTTCCCGATCGGTCTGGATGTGGTGTCCGGAACACTCGGAATCGTGCCGTCACTGCAAGATCACGCCCTGAAGGCGCTTGCCGCAGGCTTTCTGCAGGCCCTGTTTGCGTGGCTGATGATCTTCGGATCGATCGGGCTGTGCCGTCGCTTGATGTCTCGAGAAAGCCGTACGATGCGATACATTTCTGATTCGTCATACTGGCTGTACCTGGCTCACCTTCCGCTGGTCCTGCTGGCTCAGTGGTTCGTCCGAGATTCGACGCTGCCCGCGTTTGTGAAGTTTTCCGGAATCACGATCGTGATCTCCGGATTCCTGTTGCTGACCTACGAGTACGGCGTCCGCTATACGATCATCGGCCGAATCCTGAACGGGCCGCGAGAACGAACCTCGCAAGGCCGTGCGGCCCGAGAACACGAGTCGTCGACGTGATGCTCTGTCCAGATTTCAATTGAGGGTTGCGTTTGTCGAACGGAAAAGGGGGTCAGGTACAAAAAACGCAATGGTCCAAACGGTGCTTGGCATCATTGGTACCTGCCCCCTTTTCGCGAATCTCTCATCGACCCGAACATTGAAATGGAACAAAGCACTAGCCGTCGACATTCAGCTTGTTGTGGACTTTCACGGCACCGCCTTCCAGGGCATTTTCGGAAGCTTTACGACGCTCGGTCCAGCTATCGACTGTCCCGGTTAGGGTGGCCGTCCCGTCGTTCACCGTCACGGACACTTGGTTTTCATCGACCCACGGGGACCACCAAAGCTGATCAATGATGTCCTGCTTGATGTCTTTGTCCGGCTTGGTACGAGTCGTTTCGTAGTCGTAGTCATAGTCGTACAACGTGGGATCCCAGTCGTAGTGATCCAAATATCGGGCCGATGGATACTCGTACGAAACGTCCAAGTAATTATGAACGTCGGTGACACCGTTGATTTTGATCGCTAGATCTTCTGCCTGTTCCTTGTCGTAGTAGGAATCAACATCACCGTACAGATAGACTTGACCGTTGGACGTTTTGATTGAGATATCGTAGCGATCGATGAGAGGGTCGCGTGCGAGCGTTTCGCCGACATCCTGCTTGATCGCTTCGCCGCTACGGGGCTCGACAGGTCGCACCTTGAGGTAGTTCTTAACCCGCCAAACACCGACGGTGTTCTTGGCGGTTTGGGCGGCTGCACGTTTCGCCTTCAAGTTGTCGACGATTCCGGTCAGCGTCACCACGCCCGTTTCGACAGCGACGTTGGGATCGAAGTGAGACACGCGGGGGTCAAACAGAAACGCGGCTTTGATCGCGTCGGCGATCTCTTCATCATCCAAGTTGGCCCACGGTTGCCGGCGTTGCATCTCATCACGCGACCACCACGCGACTTCCAACTCATCGGATTCGACCGATCGCACGCCCGTGACCCATGCGTCGCTTCGAGCGATGGTCCGTTCATAGTCACTGCCGACACTTCCGCTCAACGTGACCTTGCCATCTTCGACCTCGACGATCACCAGTTCATCGTCCAGTCGTGCATCCCAATTGAGACGTTGCACGATGTCTGACTTGATCTCATAGTCCGTTCGCTCCGCGTCGTAATTGACCTCAAGTTGGTTTGTCAGCCCCGTCACACCGCGGGTGCTGCGTGCCACCTTGCCGGCTAGATCGCGTTCGGCGTAGGAACTCACCGTGCCGCCGAGCGTGACGTTTCCGTCATCGACCGTGACCGTGATTTCCCACGTGTCCGTCGCCGGGTCCTGCGCGAGCGCGGCGATCACGTCGCGTTGCAGTTCCCAGTCGGTCCGCTGGGGGGCGTTCACCTCCAAGCGATCAATGACCGAGCGGACTCCCTTGATCATCTTTGCGATCCGAACCGCAGACTCCTTGGCCATCAGGTTATTCACCGTTCCGGAGAGTGTGACGACACCGCCGGTCACGGTGATGTCGATCGCATTCGCATCAACGCTTTTCGCACCCCAGAATTCGCCCTCCAAGGTCGTTTCAATGCGTTCGTCTTTGATGCCGGTCCGTGGTGTCGACGCGTTGGACGCGTGCAGCGTTGTTCCAGACACCAGACATGCCATCGCGGCACAACCGATCAGCGTTCTTAGCGTGCTCGACTTACTCAGTCTCATTGGTGGGCTCCATAGGGCTAAAGGGATGGGAGTACCGCATGAAAAATTTTTCCATGGGCATGGTTTCAAACTGCGATCAAGCTTGAAGCAAGCAGCGCGCCAAGTCGCGCGAAACGATTCATCCGGCGAGGTCCTCGGGAATGCCGGACCGTGTTCCGGCGGGCTGAGTAGGAAATGTGCAGCTCAGCAGAAAACTGAGTTTTTTCCACACATTCTGGCCCATTTCCGGCCATTCCCGCCCTTCACCGACCAGTCCGGACCATTGGCCGTCTCGCCGCGTGGCTGATTCTCGGTCACAATGACTGCCCCCGGCAGACGACGGTTCTTGGGATGACTCCCGCTGTTTTCTGCTCCCCGCCTTGCCCCCTTCCACCGACAATTCCATCAGAGATGCAGATTCCTCGTTTCAGCAAGCGATGCTCCCCACTTGTTTTCCTGCTCGCCTTCAACCTCAGTAACGGCCTGTCGTCAGCTCAAGATCCCGACCCAATTGCGACGCTTCAGGAAGAAGCCGTGCGAGCGAACCGTTCCGACTGGGGCCATTGGGGGCCAGACCCGAGCAAGTATTCAAGCTGGAAGAATCACAGCAACCGGCTGATCCCCGTCTACACGTTCGGCACGGATCTGAAATCGGTTGCGGGGGAGAACAGCGTGTATCGCGATCGGGCGGCGCTTGAAAAACTTTACGGCCAAGTTCCCGAAAACACGTTCAACCCCGACGCGGAATACTTTGACCAGACCGATGTTTATCGGTTGCAAAAATCAGCAATCGAATCAGGCAAAAAGCGAATCATCCTGTTCGTCTTTGATGGGATGGACTGGGACACCACGCGCGCCGCGGCGATCGCCAAACAGGGCAACGTCAGCTACGACAGCGGCCGCGGCCAAGGACTTGCCTTTCAAAATTACCGCGGCGCGAAGACCGACTTCGGATTCTTCGTCACCAGCCCGCACAATGATGGGACGAACATCAACGTCGACGAGCAGATCGTCACGACACCCGGCGGAAAGGTGCCCGGCGGATACGATCCGTCGCTGTGCGGCGCAACGCCTTGGAGTCCGATCACCGACGCCGACTACCCGATCGGCAAAAGCAAGCAGACCAAGCACGCCTTCACCGACTCCGCCTCTTCGGCGACCTCACTGACCTCAGGGATCAAAACGTACAATGCGGCGATCAACGTGGATCCCCTGGGTCGCGAAGTCCTACCGATCGCCAGAACACTGCAACAGAAAAACGTCCCGATCGGTGTCGTCACCAGCGTTCCGATCAGCCACGCCACACCCGCGTGCGCCTACGCGAGTAATGTTCATCGCGGTGATTATCAAGACCTGACGCGCGATTTGATCGGACTACCGTCCAGCTACCATCCCGGCGGGTTGCCGGGCGTCGACGTGTTGATCGGTGGCGGCTGGGGAACCGACAAAGACAAGGATGGTGCGCAGGGAAAAAACTTTGTGCCCGGGAATCGGTACATCACGAGTGAAGACCTGGCCGCCATCGACGTGGCCAACGGAGGTCGATATGTCGTGGCGCAACGGACGCCGGGCAGGACGGGCACCGAAGTGTTGAGCGACGCGGTCCAGCAAGCCCAAAACAGCGGCGCTCGATTATTCGGCTACTTCGGCGTCGAAGGCGGGCACCTGCCGTTCTGCACCGCCGACGGGAACTACGATCCGGTGATCAGTTTTGGCAATCCCACACCGGAACCGGCGGAGGAGTACAGCGACGAAGACGTACAGGAAAACGTTCCGTTGAGTGAGATGGCGATCGCGGCGCTCGACGTCCTCGATGCACGTTCGGATCGCTGGTGGTTGATGATCGAATCCGGCGACGTCGACTGGGCGAACCACTCCAACAACATCGACAACTCCATCGGCGCCGTCCTCAGTGGCGACGATGCCTTCGCCGCCGTGGTCCATTGGATCGAGCAACATGGCGGCTGGGACGAAACGGTGTTGATTCTGACCGCCGACCACGGACACTACTTTCAACTGGACCGGCCCGAAGCACTCATTCCTTGATCCAGAACCAGCCCCTGAGCTCGCCCTCGTTGAACCCGGTGGCTCGATCGTCTGGGTACAGCTGGGCGAGCTTCTGCTGGACCTCAGGCACGATTTGCTCCTCGGGGCCGTGGCACATCAAGCACTGTGCCTGCAGCTTGATCGGCAACAAGGCTGCCGCAGAATCATCGGAGAGCACTGCAAAGACCGGCGTGTCGACTTTCTGTTCGACCAAGGCTGCGGCCCACGGGGGAGCTTGATTGTTGGGGTTACGGAGCCGAACGCCCGTGCGGCCGATTTGCACCGCGTGTTCGGCCCCCACTTCGTTGGCAATCTTGACCGCTTCCTGGCTGCACACGCCGATCGCCCCCGCCGGGCCGGCGTCCGCCATCGCTTCCATCAAACGTCCCGACAGACGTGTGAACAAGGCGTCCTTGGCGGCAAGCATCGCCGCTTTGCTTTCCTCGCTCGGCATCGCTCCCGCAACGATCGACGGAGGCGGCTCGCTGGTTGGTGTCTGATCCGACACCGGTTCCGTCTTCGTTCCCGTGCATCCCGTCGCCGCGAACAGCAACAGCCCAAACGCCGATTTCAAATGGTGCATCCGTTTCATGCTTGCGTTCCCCCGTGAGGTTGGATGGAGTGGAGACGCCGGGACCGCCGGATCTCGACAGTCCCCGTTGTATCGTCAGTTCGCGAGGTGTCAAGTGTTGTCAGGAAGCCATTCGCCTCGGAGGAAGGTCGAGAGCGACGAGTCAAGAACGCCTATAATGCCCGGGTCCGAATCAGGCCTTCCATCGCGTCCCACCCACACGGAGCATCGGTTGTGAGTAACAAAACATCCCATGATCATCAGACGTCCAAGTACGAAAGCGTCGCCTTGGCGCGGCGGCGATTGCTGCAAGCCGGTGCGGCGTCGATTGCCTACGGTGCTCTCGGCGCCAAGGCGTTTGCGGCGGCCGATCGCCCGGTCAAACGCGTCGGGCTGATCGGCGCGGGCTGGTACGGCAAGAGTGACCTCTGGCGATTGATTCAGGTGGCGCCCGTCGAAGTGGTTTGCATCTGCGACGTCGACCAACGGATGCTTGATGAAGCGGTTCAGATTGCCAGCGAGCGTCAGCCATCCGGCAAAAAACCGAAGACGTACATCGATTACCGCCAGATGTTGAAAGAAAATCGTTTGGACATCGTCGTCATCGGCACGCCAGATCACTGGCATGCCTTGCAAGCCATCGCGGCGATGGAATCAGGTGCGGATGTTTACGTCCAAAAACCGATCAGTGTCGACGTGCTTGAAGGCGAAGCGATGGTCGATGCGGCGCGACGGCTGAACCGGGTCGTCCAAGTCGGTACCCAACGCAAGAGCACCCCGCACTTGATCGATGTGAAGAAACAGGTCGTCGAAGCGGGACTGCTGGGCAAGATCGGCCACGTCGAAATGTGCTGTTACTATCACATGCGGGCCAACGGCAATCCCGACGTGATGCCCGTGCCGGATCATCTGGACTATGACATGTGGACCGGTCCGGCACCGCTGAGACCCTATGACGGGTTGCCGCACAAGCGATGGTGGCGAACCTTTACCGAATACGGCAACGGCATCATGGGCGACATGTGCGTCCATATGCTTGATACCGCCCGCTGGATGCTGGGGCTCGGATGGCCGAATCGAATCGCATCCACCGGCGGCATCCTGGTTCAAACCGATGGCAAGTCGAACATTGCCGACACGCAAAGCGCGACGTTTGAGTTCGATGACTTCAACGCCCAATGGACCCACCGCAGCTGGGGGTCGCCGACCGATCCCGATTATCCGTGGGCGTTGTTCATCTACGGGGACAAGGGCACGTTGAAGGCGAGCACGATGCGGGCCGACTTTATCCCGCAAGACAAACGCGCCAAGCCACTCCATTTTGATTGTTTCTTCGAGCGCGAAAAGTACCCCGAAGACTTGACGGAGAAGGACATCGAACTCAACGCCGCTCCGGCGACGCGATTACACATGCTCGATTTTCTCGAGGCGATCGAAAACCGAAGTCGCCCGGTGGCCGACATCGAAGAAGGCCACATTTCGACGGCGAGCTGTATTTTGGCGAATCTCTCGATGCGGCTCGGGGGGCGACCGCTGGAATATGATCCGCGGCAACGCGCGGTCATCGGCGATGAAGAGGCCACGAAGCTGCTGAGGCGGGATTATCGCGCCCCGTGGCAGCATCCGTTTGCCGGATGAGTCGTCGCATGAGGTAACATTGGTATCGACGCCACTTGAGTCACCCTCCCTGGCAGGGAGGGTCGAGCGCAGTGAGGGAAGGGTCGATCAACTGGGATTCAGCAACCGTTGGTGCCCAACCGTTAGGCGATTCCCGGTCGCTGCGACGCAGCGACAGTGGGCGGCTAAAGCCCAATACCGCTAAGTTAAGCGTCGTTTCTTCAGATGAGGGCCCGTAGGCTCGCGCCAAACGGCTGATATTCGTTTG
>NZ_JANZKV010000115.1 GCF_025060895.1 Stieleria sedimenti
CCATGTGTTTCTTGAGGTTTTAGCGGCAGGGCGCGAGCCCTCCGGTTCTTCCTCTCTGCCAAAACACCGAAGGGCTTGCGCCCTACCGCTAAAAAATGCTTCAAAGCGTAGCCGTACGCCGGTGCGATCCGGCTGATATCATTCGATCCGGTAGGAACTGCCCATCGCTGGCGTTTTTCAGCTTTCGGTTCGTGCCGAGACGTTCTTCCAAATCACATTGCAAGGTAGCTGCCCTATCGTGAGCGCCCCGACTCCACCCCATCCGCCGGCCGGCAAACCTGGCGGCCAGCCCGGACGCAACCTCGGCGACGTCCTGCGTGAGTTTTCCGACCATCAAGCGACGATCCGCAGCGAGCTCTCCAAGGTCATCGTCGGACAAACCGAAACCATCGAGCAATTGTTGGCCGCGATTTACACCCGCGGTCACTGCCTGCTGGAAGGCGTGCCGGGATTGGCCAAGACCCTGATCGTCAGCACGCTGGCCAGCATTCTGGATGTGTCGTTTAAACGGATTCAGTTCACACCCGACCTGATGCCGTCGGACATCACCGGCACGCAAGTCCTGGAAGAAGACGAACACGGTAAACGCAGTTTCCGTTTTGTCGAAGGCCCGATCTTTGCCAACATCTTGCTGGCCGACGAGATCAACCGTACCCCGCCCAAGACCCAGGCCGCACTGCTCGAAGCGATGCAGGAACGCCAGGTCACCGTGGGACGCGAAACGTTTGCCCTGCCCAAGCCGTTCTTCACCATCGCCACCCAAAACCCGATCGAGCAAGAAGGCACCTATCCGCTGCCCGAAGCCCAGCTCGACCGGTTCATGTTCAACATCAAATTGGACTACCCCTCGGCGGCCGAAGAAGAGCAAATCCTGACCACGACGACCCGGGGCGAAACGGCGACGGTCAACAAGGTCTTGTCCGCACGAGCAATCTTGAATGTTCAGCAGCTCGTCACCAGCGTGGCGGTCAACCCGTTTGTGATCAAATATGTCGCCAGCATCGTTCGGGCGACCCGGCCGTCGGATGAAACGTCACCGGACTACATCCGCGAGTTGGTCGATTTCGGCGCGGGACCTCGTGCCGGCCAAAACCTGATCGCCGGTGCCAAAGCGATGGCGGCGATGGAAGGCCGGTTCAGTGTCGACGTCAATGACGTCCGGCGGATTGCGCTGCCGGTTCTGCGACACCGGATCGGGACCAATTTCCAAGCGACCGCCGAAGGCATGGACAGCGATTCGCTCGTGACACGATTGCTCGATGATATCCAACCGCCGCAACCCGAAAAGCTGGCCAAATGAGCTCCCTGCTCTCGCCCGAAGCGTTGCAGAGTATCAAACGGCTGGACTTGCGCGCCCGGATGGTCGTGCGGGGCTTTCTGCAAGGCTTGCACAGCAGCCCCTTTCACGGCTTCTCGGTCCAGTTTAGCGAACACCGACGCTACAACCGCGGCGACGACCCCAAGCTGATCGACTGGTTGGTCTACGCCAAGACCGACAAGTATTTTGTCAAACGCTTTGAATCAGAAACCAACCTGATCGGGTACCTGGTCATCGATCTGTCCAAGTCGATGGGGTTTACCGAAAACCAGTCGATGACCAAATTCGAGTACGTGACCTGCTTGGCCGCGGCGCTGACGTACTTGATGATCATGCAGCAAGACCCCGTCGGGCTGATTACGTTTGACGAGAAAGTCCACGCGTCGCTGCCGGCTCGGTCTCGCCGCGGACACATGGGCGACGTCATCGCCAGACTTTCTAACCTCAAGCCCGCCGGTGCCACTGATGTCCCGGCATCGTTGACGCAAGTCGCCGCGATGCTGAAACAACACTCGCTGGTGATGCTGTTCAGTGATTTGTGGCCCAGTGACGACGAGGAAAAATCGTGGCAAGAACAAATCGCAGACGTCGTCTCGGCGCTGGCGCGGCTGCGGCACGCCGGACACGACGTCATCGTCTTCCACGTCCTGGACGCGGCCGAAGTCGAGTTTCCTTATGATGGTCCGGTTCAATTCACCGATTCTGAATCGGGGCAATCGGTCTCCGTCGACGCGACCGGGTTCCGTGAAGACTATTTAGCCGCCCTCGCCGAATTTCGCGAGGCCTACCGCGAAGGTTGCAACAAACTGCAAATCGATTACGTCCCGCTGGATACCAGCATGCCGTTTGATACCGCGTTGACGGAGTATCTGACGCAACGGCAGGGGCGGTTTTAGTTGGTGGGGGCAAGACGATGGGGGCAAAACGATGAAGAGAAGGTTTGGCAGAATGATCGAGACAAGGAGACAAGGAACGGAGCGATCGGGACAAGACGTGCTGCCACCCCATCATCCTGCCACCCCATTGTTTTGCCCCCATTGTTTTGCCCCCCCACTATCCAACCGCTCATCATTCTGCCTTCCATCATGCCCACCGACGCCCTGATCGGCCGCGCTCTCCGCGCTGCAATCCTTGTTCTGCTGTTCGTTGGTTTCGCGACGCGGTCCGCCGCCGACCCGCCTAACGTTCTGTTCATCGCGGTCGATGACTTGGCATCGACACTGGGGTGTTATGGTGATCCGCTGGCGAAGACGCCGAACATCGATCGGCTGGCCGCATCGGGTGTGTGCTTTTTGAACGCGTACAACCAACTGCCGCTGTGCAATCCGACGCGGGCGTCGATCATGACGGGGCGGCGACCCGACGAGATCGGCGTCTATGATTTGGACCGCCACTTCCGCGATCAGTTGCCCGATGTCGTGACGTTGCCGCAAGCGTTCCAGCAACAGAACTACTTCGCCGCGCGCGTCGGCAAGATCTATCACTACAACGTTCCCGCATCGATCGGCACCGACGGCTTCGATGATCCGCCCTCGTGGAACCAGACCGTCAATCCGAAGGGACGTGACAAGAGCGACGAAGCGTTGATCTTCAATGCCGAACCGCATCGCAAGATCAGCGCCGCACTTTCATGGCTTGCCGCCGACGGCCGCGATGAAGAGCAAACCGACGGCATGATCGCCAGCGAAGCGATTCGGTTGATGGAGGCCAATCGTGACACGCCGTTCTTTCTGGGCGTCGGCTTCTTTCGGCCCCACACGCCCTACGTTGCGCCGAAAAAATACTTCGACTTGTATCCGCTCGACACGGTGTCACTGCCGTATGCACCTCCCGGTGATCGCGACGACATCCCGACCGCCGCCTTCGCACACAATTGCCCGATCCCGAACTACAACCTCGATCCCTTGACGCTCCGCAAAGCCACTCAAGCGTATTATGCGTGCGTCTCGTTTGTCGACGCGCAAGTGGGACGGCTGCTCGATGCGGTCGAGCGATTGGGATTGGCCGAGAACACGATCGTGGTGTTTTGGAGCGACCACGGGTATCACCTCGGCGAGCACGGCGGGATTTGGCAGAAGCGAACCTTGTTCGAACAATCGGCTCGATCACCGTTGATCATTCGCGTTCCCGGAGCGGCGGGCAATGGCCAACCGTGCCGACGCATCGTCGAGTTTGTGGACATCTACCCGACGGTTGTCTCCGCCGCGGGAATCGAGGCGCCGCCCAAACTGGCCGGCCGAGATCTGGCCACGTTGCTGGGCGATCCGCTGGCGACATGGAACGGCCAAGCGATCACTCAGGTCCTGCGTCCTGCGGATGACCGGTTGGCAACACAAGTGATGGGGTGCAGCATTCGCACCAGCCGCTATCGCTACACCGAATGGGCCGAAGGTTCCGCCGGCGTCGAACTCTACGATCATCGGGCCGACCCGATGGAATTTGAGAACCTGGCCATCAAGCCCGATGCAAGGCACCGAGCCGTGATCGAAGCGTTGCAAGCGGAGCTGCGAAAGAAGGCCAGCGGCAAGATCCCCAGCGTCCCCGTCAATCCCACCAGGCTCTAGGGAGTGGCGTAAGCTTCCAGCTTGCGATCCGGTGGAACAGGCTTTCAGCCTGTCGATCCCAGTGGCGCAAGCTTCCAGCTTGCGGTTAGGTATGTGTTTCGCAGAAGGCGGGAAGCTGTCGCTTCCCGGGAGGCAAGCTGGAAGCTTACCCCACGTGATACCCAGTGGCGCAAGCTTCCAGCTTGCGATCCCGCGCGTCAGCGCGGGATCTGCGAATTGAAGACGTTCGTCGGCTTGGTTGTGATCGGGGCGACGGGGCCAACGCTGTCGCTGCGTGAGTCGAGCCGAAGTCCTCCGGCGGGCTTAGCCGGCTTGCCCGCGGGGAAGACCACGTCATGGAGGCTGCCCAAGATCACGACGCGGGTCATCTCGGCGGTGCTGCGCACATTCAGCTGACGGTACGCTTTTTGTCGCTCACGCTCGATCGTCTTGACCGACACCTTCAGCTTCGTCGCGATTTGTTTGTTCGGTGCGCCTTCCACGACATAGTCGACGATCTGTCGCTGACGATCCGGCAATCCTTGATAAAGCCGATGGCAACGCAAGACATCGAACTGATGCTCGACGAGCGTGCTGAGTCCGATCGCATGCTGGATCGTTTCGATGATCTCGGGCAGTTCCATCGTGTTGATCGCAACGACGTGTGCGATCCGCGCGACGGCTTCCGAAGCCGCCATGCCGCTCGCTTCATCCAAAACCAAGACGACCGGCGCGACCACGTTCTTTTCGAACAACAACTGCTCGATGCTGGTCCATTGCTGAATACGCGGGTCGTAGTCCAAGAGCACGCAAGCGACGTCGCTATCGGCGGCGGCCTGATTGATCAGTGAGGTGATGGAAGAAGAGGTTTGGAAACGACAGTTCTCTGCTTGGGCCGCCTGTCCGACCTTCGAGAGCCAGCCGGCGTCCTTGCTGGCCGCGTACACAGCCGGGCGGGGAGCGGGGGGCAGGCCCATCGGTGTTTCGTGTTGGTTCATCATCAATTCGCCTTCGTGCGTTGGCGTCGTTGGTGGCGGCGGAAAACATTCACAACCGCGTAAGGAATTTGCTCATCACCAGTTGCATCGGCTTGTATGAGTGTTCGCCCTCACCCACCGCGAGGGCGTGTCATACGCGGGTGTTATTTGGCACACGCGCACATCACGCAGTGTCAAACACGCATGCGTGATCCACGCATGTGGGTCGCCGCAAACGGCGCAATATTCACCTGGCGACGGAGCGGGGAGCGGGGAGTACCGAGTACCGATGTATTCAGCCGCCCATTTTTCTGCCGTCCCCACACCTGGAACCGCCGGCGCGAACGCGACACACTGTGTGGCGTGGTTTCAATTTCCAACGCGTTGCGGATGACCGATGGCTGAGTTTCGAACGGTGGTGGTGGGGACCGGCTTTATCGGGCCGGTTCATGTGGAAGCGTTGCGGCGCGCCGGGGTGCAGGTTGCCGGCATCGTGGGGTCGACGCCGGCAAAATCACGGTCAGCTTGCGAGCGTCTGGGACTGCCGACGGAGTTCAGCTCCTTTGAAGACGCGTTGGGTGATCCGTCGATCGATTGCATCCATCTGACGACTCCCAACCGGTTTCACTTTGACCAAGCCAAGGCGGTGCTGCAGGCGGGCAAGCATGTCGTCTGCGAAAAGCCACTGGCCATGAACTCGACCGAGTCTGGTGAACTGGTTCGCATCGCCAGGGAGAGCGGACGCGCCGCGGCGGTGGCCTACAACATCCGGTTCTATCCGTTGTGCCACGAAGCGGCTGCGCGGGTCCGCAACGACACGCTGGGAAACCTGCTGCACGTCACCGGTTCCTACGTCCAAGACTGGCTGCTCAAGGAAACCGATTTCAATTGGCGCGTGCTGGCTGCCGACGGCGGGGAATTGAGAGCCGTCGCTGACATCGGCACGCACTGGCTGGACTTGATCCAGTTCATCACCGGCCGATACATCACATCCGTCTGCGCCGATCTTCGAACGGTCCATCCGACTCGGCAGCGGCCGACCGGCTCGGTGGAAACCTATTCCGGTAGCGCGAACAGCGACGGCCCACCAACCGCGGCGGCAAGCGAACCGGTGGAGGTCACGACCGAAGATTGCGGCGCGATCCTGTTGCGGTTCGCCGGCGGGGCAAACGGTTGCCTTTGGGTCTCACAAACGACGGCCGGCAAAAAGAATTGCCTCCGCTACGAGCTGGCCGGTGCCAAGCAATCCTTGGCCTGGAACAGTGAGTCGCCCAATCTGTTGGAGATCGGAAGCCGGGATGGGGCCAGCGCGTGCCTGGTCCGTGACCCGGCACTGATGGATGCTTCGGCCGCGGCGATCTCAAGCTATCCCGGCGGTCACAACGAAGGATTCCCCGACACCTTCAAGCAATTGTTTCGTTGCTTCTACGGTTCGATCGCCAACGGCGAGGTGTCCGAACCGGCGCCGTACCCGACGTTCCTGGACGGGCACCGCGAAATCTTGCTCTGTGAAGCGATCTTGAAGAGTCACCGCGAGCGACGATGGGTCGATGTCGCGGGTGATGATGGATCAGATCAGGTGATCGTGAGATAGGTGTTGAAGCCTGTCGGCTCGGCGCTGACAGGCTGGAAGCCTCTCCCACTTGGGCTACGCCGAGACGACGTTGATGCGACGGCCTTTCTGATCGAATTCAACTTTTCCGTCGACCAGCGCGAACAGGGTGTAATCATTGCCCTGGCCGACTCCGCGACCGGCCCGCCAGCGGGTGCCGCACTGACGGATCAGGATGTTGCCTGCGTTGACCGCTTCGCCGCCGAATTTTTTGACGCCACGACGTTGCGCGTTGGAATCACGGCCGTTGCGGCTGGATCCCTGACCTTTCTTATGTGCCATCTGATTGACCTGAATCGTTGAGTTTTTTAGGGGTCCAGGAGAATATCGACAGTTCCCCGCGACTTCAACCCGTTTCCGGGGGCAGAATGGCGCAGATTTTGCCGAGAACGTCGCTTCGATGCCTCGTCAGGCGTGCCGTTTTCCCCAGTCACCCTCCCTGGCAGGGAGGGTCGAGCGGGGCGAGGGGAGGGGCGATTGGTTGCCGCTGAGCGATTCCGAGCCACATCGACCCTCCCAGGGACGTCGATTGGATAACTGTCGGAGTTGATCGTAGCAGAAGTCGCCAAGACTTTCGCGGCGCCGGCCCTCTCTGGTGTTTGCTTGCTGCGCAAACGCCGTCTCTCCCAGAGGGAGAGAATCTAAATGGGTTACACATCCTGCAGTAAGAGAATCGACGTCCAGAGGGAGGGTGACTTCAAGTCTTGCGACTTGTGTAGACACCAATGCCCAGCGGGAGCGTGACGAGAACGCTTTCATTTCAACGACAAGAAAACTGCACGGGCTCTCAAGAGGGCGGCTTGTCTCAGGTCCGGATCTGGCCGTCACCCTTGACGATGTACTTGTAGGTCGTCAACTCGCGCAATCCACAGGGGCCACGGGCGTGAAATTTGTCGGTGGAGATTCCGATTTCCGCTCCCAGCCCGAAAACGCCGCCGTCGTTGAAACGCGTGCTCGCGTTGACCATCACGGCGGAGCTGTCCACGCCTGCGGTGAACGCCTCGGCCGCTGCCAGATCGCTGGTCACGATGGCATCGGTGTGGTGGGATCCGTACCGATTGATGTGTCCGATCGCCTCGTCGACGGATTTGACCACGGCAACACTGATGATCGGCCCCAGGTACTCCGTCCCCCAGTCGGCTTCGCTGGCGGGCACGCTGCCGGGAATCAGCTCCGCGGCCGCCTGATCGGCGCGAATCTCCACCGATTCGGCTTGCAGACGCTTGGCAATGACAGGCAGCGCCGTGGGGGCAATCGATTCGTGGACCAACAGCGATTCGCAGGCGTTGCAAACTCCCATCCGTTGGCATTTCGCGTTGTGAACGATCTTGCTGGCCATTTCGATGTCGGCCGACTGGTCGACGTAAACGTGGCAGTTTCCGTCGAAGTGCTTGATCACGGGCATCGTGGCTTCGGCGGTGACGCGGCGGATCAGCCCCTCGCCGCCGCGTGGGATGGCCACATCGATCGACTCATGAAGCGAGAGGAACTCGCCGACCGCGGCCCGATCGGTCGTCGAAACCAGTTGGACGGCCGCCGCGGGCAAGCCGCAGTTTTCTGCCGTGGCGGTCAGCAGGTCGACGATGGCGCGGCTGCTGTGGATCGCTTCTTTTCCGCCACGTAGGATCACCGCGTTTCCGCTCTTGACGCAGATCGCCGCAGCGTCGGCGGTGACGTTGGGGCGGCTTTCATAGATGAAGAACACCACGCCCAGCGGAACCCGTTTTTTCAGTATTTGCAGCCCTCCGGGGCGGGTGAAGCCGTCTAGAACCTCGCCCACCGGATCGGCCAACATGCTGATTTCGCGGAGCGCCGTCGCGATCGCACCGATGCGGTCCGGATTCAGTCTCAACCGATCCACGGCCGCATCGGTCAATCCGTATCCCGGCGCGGTGGCCAGATCCAATGCGTTGGCCGCGATGATCTGGTCGGCCGAATCGACCAAGGCGTCGGCCGATTCATTTAACCAGCGGTTCTTGATCTCCGCATCCAGGGTCGCCAGTTCCGCAGAGGCTTGTTTGGCGCGTTGCGCGGTGTCGCGGCAGTACGCGGCGAGGTCGAGAGTTGGCGCGGCCGTGTTCATGGACGTGAAAATGTGATGAAAGAAAGGAATGAATCACGCGATCGTGGGTCGGAACACTATCACCATAGCCAAACTGTGCCGAGAAGGAACCTCCATTGGCCGGCACGTCGATTCGCCGCAGGACGCCACCGCTGTCACTTGGAGTCTTGCTCGTTGACGACTGGCGGCGACACCGATACCGTTTGACCCTGCCGGTAGGGGCGGCCCCCTGCCGTGCAGTCGACGTCCGCACTTTTCCAACCCGCAGCTCCAACCCGCAGCGATTCGGCCGGTATGAAATTCCTATTCCTTGGAGACATCGTAGGAAAACCCGGCATGAATGCGGTGCTGCAAAACACGCAGCGGATCCGCGAAGAGTTGGACCTGGACTACGTGATCGCCAATGCCGAAAACGCTTCAGACGGTTCGGGATTGATGCCGAAACAATTTGAGCGGTTGATCGACAGCGGCATCGACGGGGTCACCCTCGGCGATCATATCTTCCGCCGCAAAGAGATCGTCACCACGCTGGAAAAAAGCGATCGCATCGTCAAACCGGCCAACTACCCCGACGAAGCCTCCGGCCGCCGCTGGACGCTGATCAAGCGAAGCGGGCGCCGACCCCTGGCGATCGTCTCCATCATGGGACGCGTTTTCATGCGGCCGGTGGACTGTCCCTTCAAAGCACTCGATGAAGTGCTCGCCGAGATCGAACCGCATACCGATCAGATTTTGGTCGACGTGCACGCCGAAGCCACCAGCGACAAGCAGTGCCTCGGCAGATACCTGGACGGCAAAGTCACCGCCGTACTTGGCACGCACACCCACGTCCCCACCGCGGATACCTGCATCCTTCCCGGTCGAACCGCGTTTCAATGTGATGTCGGGATGTGCGGTCCCTACGAAAGTATCATCGGAAGAGACATTGAACGGGTCACCCACACGACTCGCACCGCAGAACCCTGTCACTTTCACGTCGCGACCGGTGATGTCCGACTGTGTGGTGCGATCGTCGAATCCGACGCCGATGGCCGGGCGGTGAAGGTCGAACGTTTCGAACAGCGCGTGATCGTCAATTAGACGAAACGGAAAAGCCACCGTCTGGTGACGGGAACTCCAACGGGCGTTCGGACAGCGCCTCGTTTCGGAGAGCGCCTCGTTTCGGACAGCGCCTAGTTGTGAACGTCCACGTGGTTGACCACTTGCAACGACCCGGCGACGGGCAACACCGCCTCTTGGGCCAACTGCTTGTGATAGAAGCTGCGAACCTTGCCGCGAAGCCGCAGCTCATTGGAATCCTCATCCACGCGGAGTGCACGAAGTTCTTGAACCGAGCTTTTCGCAAGAAGCGCTGAAGCCGCCGTGACGATCTCTTGGGCTTGCATCGTTGTCATGAATGAATTCTGTCGGCAGTGGTAAATGGCTGAATAGTCAAATATCACACATCGCCGGGAAATTGCCTACAGGAATTTGATTAAATTCGAGCATTCGATGCTTCATCGCTCAGGCCGTTTCGAGAACAGCTGTTGCATTCCAAACGCTTGCTGGAACGATCGCGACAGGCGTGACGCGTGCAGGCGATGCCGTCGGTGTCTGCGGACGGACATTCCAGAAATTGCTAGCAAATACATTCATGAAAACAATTTCTGATCCGCGCATGATCCGCCTTGACCGCCGCGAAGGGGCGCGCGTATCTTCCGCCCATCGCTGGGACACTTGGCCTTGAGCCAAGCCAAGCCCGGTGATCGAAGCGACTCGCTGGCGTGATCCTGCACTGGCCACCTTGGAAATCATTGATTGATTCTTCGGTAGCTGCGGACAAATCGTACGGCACGGATTCGACGGATCGAATCTTGTGTGACGGTGAAGGCGGCGAGAAACTGGCAAGCGTTCGGCAGGTCCCGGCAAGGATGCGAGGGACCGCGTCGAACCGAACCGAGTGGCGATCCACTCACCCGAAAAACCACCGGCTCCCGGTCCCATAGCGCGTTATCCTCCGCCCCCCTAGGATCTCGTACTGGACCGGGGGCTTTTTTTCTGCGCCGGCACGCTCCGTCGGTTTGTCGCAGCGGCTGGAAGCTGACGCTTCCGGGGGAGGCAAGCTGGAAGCTGACGCTTCCGGGGGAAGGCAAGCTGGAAGCTTACCCCACGTGGTGCACCGCATCACCGATCGCGGTTAGTCGTCGACTTCTTCTTCTTCTTCTTTTTCTTCTTCGTTTCGGTCGCTACTCGCCGGCCCGAGGACAAACCGATACCCCGCGTCGCGGATGGTCAGCAGGTGCACCGGTTGGCTGCTATCGGGTTCGATGATCTTGCGTAGCTGCGCGACGGTTTGGTCGACCGCGCGGGTTTGCAGATTCCCGCTGATCTCCCAAACTTCGCTCAGCAGTTCGCTGCGGCTGATCACGCGGTTGGGGTTTTCCACGAAGTACCTCAGCAGCTTCAACTGCTTGGGCGTCATCGGCACCGACTTGCCCCCGACGGTGACTTCGTGATTGAGAAAGTGCGCCGAGACATCGCCGAACTCGATCTGTTCGATCGACTCGCGGACGCGACGCGGCGATGCGTTTGCCGACGATGCCTGGGAGTGCTGGAGCAGGTTCTTCACCCGGCTGAGTAATTCATCCAGCTCGAACGGCTTGTTCATGTACTGATTGGCCCCCACGTCAAAACCCCGGGCGCGGTCTTCGGCCAGGGTACGGGCCGACAGCATCAGGACCGGGGTGGTGACGCCGGCGTCTCGAATCGTCTCGCAGACCGTGTAGCCGCTCATCCCGGGCAGCATCAAATCCAACACGATCAGATGAATGGGTTCGTTGGAGGCATCGATCAAGCGTAGCGCCGTCGGCCCATCTTCGACCAACGTGACACGATAGTGATCGGCTTCAAGGTTGTACTTGATCCCGACCCCCAAGTGCTTTTCATCTTCGACGACAAGGATATGCGGACGCATGGCGGCAATGGCAAAGTGGAAACGAGAAAGGGAAACGTGTCTGGCCGGACGACCACCCTGGTGCGGGGCATTTCGTGCCGGTCATTCCGTCGGCTCGTCAAAGACAGCTTGTTTCATTGTGACTTCAAAAACGGTTCCGGCGACCCCATCGATTTCACGGCGGCCGCGAATCCGCACGCTCGCCCCGACGGCTTTACTGACCGTCCGCACCAGGTAGAGCCCCAGTCCGGTGCCGGGCGTGCTGCGTTCGAGTTCGTTGCCCAGTCGCACGAAACGCCCGAAGATCTTGCGGCGTTTGTCATAAGGAATCCCCACGCCGTTGTCGGTGATCGAGACGACCACTTGATCTTCTTTGCCTTCCACGGGGCGAATCGACACGATGACTTCGGCAGGCGAACCACCGTACTTGATGGCATTGTCGATCAAGTTTCGAAACAGGATTTCCAGCTGTACTGATTGGCTGCGGATCGTCACCGGGGGGCAATCGACTCGGACCGTTTCGACCGGCAACCGGTAACGCATGCACGCCGCTTCGCCGCATTCGGCGAGCAGCTGGTCAAGCCGGAACACCTCGTCGTCCTCGGGCTCATTGCCGCGATCGATCCGCGCCGCATCCAGCAGATGGTTGATCAGGGCGTCGAGTCGCTCGACGTCTTCCAGCATGATGCGATGGAAATCGCGTTGCTGCGACTCATCGACGCTGTGTCGGGACATGGTCTGCAGGTACAGCTTCAACGACGCGATCGGGCTCTTCAATTCATGGGTGACCGAGTCGATGAAATTGGATTGTCGTTGATTCAAACGGACGGCTTTGATAGTCAGTGTCAGGTAGACGATTACGCCGGCCAGGATGCTGAGCAGCAACAGGCTGCCCAGAATAAACAGCGTCCAGAACAGCCCGCTGCGTTCGGATCCGATGAAGCTGGAGATCGCCCAAATCGCACCGAGGATCACGACCAGGACGATCAGAACGACGCCCAGTGTGACGGGCGCCCGCAGGGAACGACGTTCGAGCATGTCTAGTCGGAAAGGAGGGGCGGAGACGAAACCGGAGTCGCCGGCCAGTTTAACGCCCGACGTCTTTGTGCTAACCGCACTCCATTTCGGGGGGCCGCAAAATATCTGTGCGCGTGTTCATTGGTTGGCGGTTTCGAACCGACAAAGACGACGAGGATCCGCCAGTTTGACCGACGCCGAAGCGGCCCAACTCACAAAAAACAAGATTCGGTCCGCTTTTTTGGTTTTCTGGCCATGACGGAACTTAGGTTCCCGGCAATAATCGGATTAAGTGAATTTAGTTTCCACTAGGCGGGAAATGAACAGAGGGATCTATGAATAGCCACGTGCAGGTCATCCGGTTTTCAGAAGCGACCATCCGCCAGGTCAGGCTCGATTGCAATCGTGCCATGATCCGCGCTCGCTTTTGCCCCCGACGCAGCGAGATCTTGCAGTTGCGTTGCATCGACAACCGCGCCGAGACCGAGACCGAATTCGGTAACCAACTCTGGTACTTTGAGGGTGTCGGGGTCGACGAACTGGACCGCCGCCACCGCGTCTATGGAGTGGTGGAGTACTCGACTCAATTCGGCTTGAACGAGTTGGTCGAAGACGGGGTGTTTACGACCGAAAATCAACGTGAGCGTTTTCGCAGCCTGTATGAGCGAGAGGTCCAACGTCCGGACTGGCGTCACCCGGGGCACCGCTTGTTGGCTGCCGCGGTGATCGCCGTATCAGTCATTTGGCTGGGCTATCTGATGTTCGGCTCGGTTTCCGGCTAGTACTCCGCCTCCGCCGCAGCTGCATGTTCCGAAATCAGCGTGATCATGCCAGGCGTGTGAGCGAGGGGCGCCGCGTGGCCCCTTGCTAACGCGTGCGGGCTTCAATCGACAGCCCGCTCGCGCCGTTCCCGCTTGCCGATCTTGGCAAACTACCCGGGGCGGATTTCGGGGCTCGGCGTTATACTGGTCGGCACGCCGCCACACATTCAAGACCCGCCGTGCCAGACCCCATCGTTGATGTTCATCAGCTGCGAAAAACGTATCGCAGTCTGTCGCTGACCGGACGCCGCCGCATCGATGCCGTTCGCAGCGTTTCGCTGCAAGCTTTTCCGGGCGAGGTGTTCGGTTTGCTCGGCCCCAACGGCGCCGGGAAAACGACCCTGATCAAAATGCTGTTGGGCGTGGTCAAACCTTCCGGCGGCCATGCCAGGTTGCTGGGGCAGCCGATCGGCAGTTCCGCCGCCCGCTCGCGTGTCGGCTATCTGCCGGAATCGTTACGCGTCGATCGCCATCACTCGGCGCGATCGGCACTCCGCTACTACGGCCGGATGAGCGGAATGACCTCGGCCGAAATCCACTCGCGCAGCGACGAGTTGCTGAAGCTGGTCGGGCTCGAGGGACGTGATCGCGAGTCGGTCCGTCGATTCAGCAAGGGCATGTACCAGCGTCTCGGACTCGCCCAGGCGCTGCTGCACGATCCCGATCTGTTGGTCCTGGATGAACCGACCGACGGGCTCGATCCGGTCGGCCGCAACGAAGTCCGCAAGGTGATCGATCGGTTGCGCGACAGCGGAAAGACGATTTTCCTCAACAGCCACATCCTTCAGGAAGTGGAAATGGTTTGCACGCGGGTGGCGATCCTGGCCAAGGGCGAAATCAAAGCGATTGGACCGATCGATGAACTGGCCCACCGCGACCAACAAAAGCTGATCGTCGAAGTGCTCGGCGACGCGGAGCCGGACTGGCAAGCGATCTTCGGCGACTCTATGACGGCCGACATCGAATCGACCCGAGTTCGCGACGCGTTCCGATTGTCGCTTGCGGTCGTTGACCAGGGTCAGATCAATGCGATCGTGGACCAACTGCGGCGATCCGATCAATCGATCGCTCGATTGGAAGTGCGGCGTGAGTCATTGGAAGAAACGTTCATGCGTCTGGTGGGAACGGACGCGGTCGAGGATGTTGCCGGGGAGGCTATCGCCGGCGAGGAGGTGCTGTCATGATCAAACCTTACTTGGCCGTGATCGCAGACTCGTTTCATTCGGCACTTTCGTCACGGATCCTCTGGATCGCGATGGTGGCGATTTGGATCTTCTTGGCCGCGCTGGCACCGATCGGATACCACGAGGATTACACGACGACGTTTCGTTGGTTCGACTTGGACAACGGGACACAGATGAAGGCGATGCTCGCGCGGGGGTTGGTCGATCCCAAGGAATCGGAAACGGCCCTGGGACGACTTGCCCGCACCTTTCCCGACGACATCAAACGGAAACTTCGCCAGGTCGCCCGTGGCGAAGACGTGCGGATCGACAAGGGGGCGCTGGCCGATTCTCTCAACGAGTCCCTGGACAACGAAGACTGGTACGATGCCGAAGCTTGGCGAACGACGGTCAGACTGCGCGAGCTTCGCGAGTTGGACGAGATCCCGGACGATGAAATCAGCGACCCGGAACGTCGCCGACGGGCACGGTTGCGGATCGAAGCGGCGTTGCCGGGGGTCTTCACCACGATGTCCGCGCGGTCCATCACCCTCTCCTACGCGGGCTTCGACTTTCCGGCGTTCTTTTTGATCGGCAAGGAACAATTCGTTTCCTTGATCAATCAGTTTGTCGTCCCGATCATGATGGATTGGTTGCTCGGTTTTGCATTGATCTTTTTAGGCATCCTGGTCACCGCGTCGATCATTCCCGACATGCTGCAACCGGGGTCGCTGCACCTGTTGTTGAGCAAACCGATTTCGCGAACGATGTTGCTGTTGTCAAAGTTCATCGGCGGTTGTGCGTTCGTCTTTCTGTGCGTCAGCCAATTGGTCATCGGCCTGTGGTTGATCTCCGGTTTTCGGCTGGACATTTGGAACGCGCGGGTGTTGTGGTGCATCCCGGTGGCGGTCTTCTTGTTTGCGGTGTTCTTCAGTGTCTCCTTGCTCGCCGGGTTGCGCTGGCGTTCCCCGATTCTCTCGATCGGTGTGACCTGCATGTTCGGCGCGTTTGTGCTGGTGATCGGATTGATCGGCGGATATTTTGACGCACTCGTTCGCTCACCCGACCGTATCTCGCAGATGTCCTTTGACGGTCAAGGCATCGTGATCGCGACGCGTGGCGGCGAATTGAAACGATTCGACAACGAAGCGAATCAATGGGCCGATGTGATCGAAGGCGACTTCCGACGTCGCGATTTGATCGTGCCTCCGGTTCGCATCGCCCCCGGAAAGATCGCGACGGCGCGCATTCGTGGTGGGCGATTTAACCTCTACGGCAGCGGATCGCTGGACTTGTTGGTGCTCGATCGATCGGAGGACTGGAAACCCAACCCGGGATTGCGACTGCCCAACGGCACGCGTCGATTGCTGGTTGTCGGCAACCGCCTGCTCGCATTCAACAACACCGGGCTGATGGCGACGACCATCGAACAAGTGTTGGACGAATCGGGATTCGACGATGACGAACCGGAGCACTCGTCCGCCGACCGGACCCCCGAATCGGGCAGTGAATCGGAAACTGAATCGGAAACTGAATCGGAAACTGAATCCGATGCCCAAGATGTATCGCCGAACATCGAGGTTTCCAACATCGGGGTGACGGCTTGGATCACCGATTTGATTCGCATGCAGGGCGGTGCGACCGAAGCGTTTCACGTGATCTTGCCGAAGGGAGTCACGCTGACCGATCCGGTGCGGCTGGACGTGCTTCCCGATGGCCGTTCGCTGGTCGTCTACGCCCGCGGGCGGCTGATGCGGATGGAGTTGCCCGGTGGCGGTGACGGTGACGATGCGAAGGGGGCGACCGCGATGTTGGCCGCGGATCTCCTGCTGGATGACAACGACGCGGCGCGGACGACGATGGCTGCGGCCGGCCAGTCGGTGTTGCTTGCCCGTGACGACGAGCCGGTCCGTTGGTACCAGGCCGACACGCTGGCGTTGTTGGACGAATTCCCCTCGCCGAAAGATCAAACGGTCGTGGCCGCAGAGGGATTGGGCGTGACCGATCGATTCGCCTTGTTGACGACCGACGGCAGCGTGACGATCGCAACTCGCAGCGGAGATCGGGTGGAGTGGGTCACCCTGCCTCAGAGCGAAGTGACGGCCATCCAGTACGACGAGCAATCCGGTCGTTTGGCGATCGCGCACCACATCGATTCGATCGACTTTGTCGCCTTCGGCCCCGACGCCAACGCCTCCGCGAAAATCGAACGGGCCGTTCGCCCCTCCCTGACCAGCTGGCGGAGTGTCGATCGATACGTCATCACGCCGTTGCGAACGCTGACACCGCAGACGGGGGAATTGAGCCAGACGGTTGCGGCGTTGGTGAGTGGGAAGACGTCGTTCGTGATGGGCGACGTGGCGAACGAGGAGCAGGAAGTCGTGCAGTTGAAAATCGTTCGGCCGGTCGTCAGTTGCAGCCTGTTTTTGGCCGTTATGCTAACGCTTTCGTGCGTTTACTTCGCGCGACGCGATTTTTAACGCCGTCTCGTTGAAGCTCAGACTGTTGACGTGAAGTTTGGTTATTATATCGACCTTCCAGTTCTCTACCCGCTAGACATCAATCCCACCATGAAACTCACCCGCCTGGTCTTTGCTGCCGCGATCGCAGCCTTCGTCACGATGCCTTCGGTCACGCAGGCAGAATCTCCCGATGACTTCCAACCGCTGTTCAACGGCGAGAACCTGGAGGGCTGGCACGGGCGTCCCCATTTCAGCCCGATCAAGTTGGCCGAAATGTCCGAGGAAGAACGCAACGCAAAGCTGGCCGAGTGGCAAGCCGATGCCGAAAAACACTGGCGCGTCGAAAACGGTGAACTGGTCAACGACGGACACGGCGCCTACCTGGTCACCAATCAGGACTACCGGGACTACGAATTGTATCTGGAGTACAAGACCGTCCCGCTGGCCGACAGCGGAATCTATCTCAAAGGAACCCCGCAAGTTCAAATCTGGGACTCCACCGAAACCGCCAAGTTCAAACTCGGTGCCGACAAGGGAAGCGGTGGGCTTTGGAACAACAGCGCCGGTGCACCGGGTAAGGATCCGTTGGTTCATGCCGACAAACCGTTCGGCGAGTGGAACTCGGTTCGCGTCCTGCAGATCGGTGCACGGACCACGGTTTGGCTGAACGAACAGTTGGTCGTCGACCATGCGATCATGGAGAATTTTTGGGACCGCGAATCGCCGCTGTTTGTCAGCGGTCCGATCGAATTGCAAACGCACGGCGGTGAGATTCGTTGGCGGAATCTGAAACTCAGAGAATTGAGTACCCGAGAGGCCAACAACACGCTTGCGGCGAAAAGCGCCGAGCAGTTCGAATCGATTTTCAACGGCCGCGATCTGACCGGCTGGGTGGGGGCGACGGACAACTATGAAGTCGTCGACGGGGCGATCGGCTGCAAACAAGGCAAGGGCGGAAACTTGTTGACCGAAAAAGAGTACGGCGACTTCGTCGCGCGACTGGAGTTTCGATTGCCGCCCGGTGGCAACAACGGACTGGCGATTCGCGCACCGCTCGAAGGCAACCCGGCCTACCAGGCGATGTGTGAGTTGCAAGTGCTCGACAACACGCATCCGAAGTACGCCAAGCTGGACAAACGCCAGTACCACGGTTCGGCCTACGGCATGGCGGCGGCGGCGCGAGGGTTCTTGCGTCCGGTCGGCGAGTGGAATTTCCAAGAGGTCACCGTCGATGGCAGCACCATCACGGTCGAACTCAACGGCGCCGTGATCTTGAAAACGGACCTGTCGCAGATCACCGACTACATGGCCGGCAGCGCCCATCCCGGTAAGGACCGAAAGAAGGGACATTTCGGATTCGCCGGTCACGGTGACGCGGTCCAGTTCCGTGGGCTCTCGATCCGCGAGCTGTAAGCCGGATCGTCACGCACGGCGTCAACGAGCCGTCTTGTTCCCCGGCTCCGCCCTACGCCGTGAACGACTTTTTAGCGGTAGGGCGCGAGCCCTCCGGTGTGTTGGCAAAAACGCGGAACCGAAGAGTTCGCGGGCTGTCGATTGAGTGGGATTGGTCGAGCCAATGGTGAGCCGCAGGCCGTAAGGCCTCGGACGGGCGCCTGGATGCCCGGCCGCTTACGCGTCGCGGCTCACTAAACCGACAGCCCGCTTGCGCCCTGCCGCTAAACCCTCGTCAAAAACAGAAAATAAATCGTTCACGGCGTAGGGCGGAGCTTGGGAACACACTGTCTCGGAGGCTCCGCCTCGCGACCGCGCACCGCGTGTGGCAGAGCCACATCGACCTCGCGTTCCCAGGCGGAGCCTGGGAACGAGTTGCCCACTGCCTATTGCCCACTGCCTAATGCCCACTGCCTACTCCCCGGTGGGCCTTGCCACCGTTGTGAATCAGGCGTCCAAGTGGTAGATTATCCGGCTTGCGCGAACCCGTGATTTACCGGGATTTCCGCGGTTTTCTACCTCTCCGCTAGGACACCACGTGGCAGACGAAAACGACGAAAACGGCCAAGACGAAGAGAACGGTTCCGGGGGGGCGCCGGAGCCTCAGGGTGACGGCGAGAATGGCGGTCTCACCGGTGGTGACATCGGGGGCGAGGGCGCCCTGCGGATGATCGATCTGCCGATCGAAGACGAATTGCGAGAGAGCTACCTGACGTACGCGATGAGCGTGATCGTCAGCCGTGCCCTGCCGGACGTCCGCGACGGGCTGAAACCCAGCCAACGGCGTATTCTGGTCGCCATGAACGACCTGAACCTCGGTCCGGGAAGCAAGCGGGTCAAATGCGCCAAGATCTCTGGCGACACGTCGGGTAACTATCACCCCCACGGTGAATCGGTGATCTACCCGACGCTCGTTCGCATGGCCCAAGAATGGAACATGCGATCGTTGTTGATCGACAAACAGGGAAACTTCGGATCGATCGCCGGACTGCCTCCGGCGGCGATGCGGTACACCGAAGCCCGCTTGTCGGCCGTCGCCGCCGCGATGCTGGACGACCTGAAGCTGGACACGGTCGATTTCATCCCGACCTATGACGAGGCGCGGACCGAACCGACCGTCCTGCCCAGCAAGTATCCGAACCTGTTGATCAACGGGTCCGGCGGGATCGCGGTCGGGATGGCGACCAGCATTCCGCCACACAACCCGACCGAAATCTGCGACGCGGTCATCAAGCTGATCGACGAACCGGAAACCACGATCGATGAACTGTGCGAAATCGTTCCCGGTCCGGACTTCCCCACCGGTGGAATCATCTGCGGCCGCGCCGGGATCCGCCGCGGTTACAAAACCGGACGCAGCACGATCATCGTCCGTGCCAAATGTCGCATCGAGGAGATGAAGGGCAATCGGCACCGCATCATCGTGTCGGAAATCCCCTATCAACAGTACCGTGACCGGGTGGTCGAGCGGATCGCCG
Organism: Stieleria sedimenti; assembly: GCF_025060895.1. Classification (GTDB taxonomy): domain Bacteria; phylum Planctomycetota; class Planctomycetia; order Pirellulales; family Pirellulaceae; genus Stieleria; species Stieleria sedimenti. The sequence goes on from NZ_JANZKV010000115.1 coordinate 19,838, forward strand.
GATTGGTCAACAACGACCGCATCAAGGGGATCTCGGGAATCCGCGACGAATCGGACCTCAAGGAACCCGTGCGTTTGGTGATCGAACTCAAACGCAATGAAGATCCCGATGTCATCCTGAACCAGCTGTATCAATTCTCGCCGTTGCAAGACACGATCTCGATGATCTTCTTGGCGCTCGTCGACGGCAAGCCGCGAGAACTAACGCTCAAGGAGATGCTGCAGGAATTTATCCGGCACCGCATCACCGTGATCCGGCGGCGAACCCAATTCCTGTTGGCCAAAGCACGACGACGAAAACACACCGTCGAAGGCCTGCTGTTGGCATTGGCCAATATCGACGAAATCATCAAAACGATCCGCACCAGCCGAACGCAACCGGAAGCCAAACAACGTTTGATGGGCATCGAATGTCCTGCATCGATGATGCAGCGGGCGCTCGGCGACGAAGGGTTTCGTCAATTCCAGCTCGAACGCGGCGAGGCGGACACCTACACCCTGACCAGCGTCCAGACCGACGAAATCTTGAAGATGCGGTTGGGGCAGTTGGTCAACTTGGAACAGGAAAAGTTGACCGACGAGCACAAGCAGTTGCTCGAAGAGATCACCGACTACCTGGATATCCTGGGCAGCCAGACGCGGGTCTACGGCATCATCAAGGAAGACTTGGAAGAGATGAAGCGGCGATTCGGTTCGCCCCGCCGTACCCAGATCAGCCATGAAGAACTCGGCAACATCGACCTGGAAGATCTGATCACCGAAGAGACGATGGTCGTTTCGATCAGTCACGAAGGGTACATCAAACGCACGCCGTCGAGCGTCTACAACACCCAGCGGCGCGGCGGCAAGGGGCTCAAGGGTGCCAAAACGGACACCGAAGACCCGATCGAACATCTGTTCGTCGCCAGTACCCACGCCTACCTGCTGTTTTTGACCACGACCGGGAAAGTCCGCTGGCAAAAGGTCTATGACCTGCCCCAATTGCCGCGTGACGCCAAGGGCCGTGCGATCGTCAACCTGCTCTCGCTCGAAGAGGGTGAGAAGATCGCTTCCTGTTTGGCCGTCCGTGACTTCAATCAGGAAGGCTGCTATGTCGTGATGGCGACCCGCAGCGGCTTGGTCAAGAAAACGCCGCTGGAGCAATACAGTCGTCCCAAACGCGGCGGCATCATCGCGATCAAACTGCGCGATGGCGACGAACTGGTTTCGGCCAACGTGATCGGCCCCGGCGACGAAGTGATCCTGGTCACCGCGTCCGGGATGGCGATCCGATTCAAAGAATCCGATGCCCGTCCGATGGGACGCAACACCTCCGGCGTCAAAGGCATCTCGTTGGTCGGTGATGACACCGTCGTCGGCATGGTCGTCGCCGAGCCGGAGGCGACGTTGTTGACCGTCTGTGAAAACGGCTACGGGAAACGGACGCCATTTGGTCCCAACGCGATCGTGGATGACGGTGCCGAAGAGACCGAAACTGAAAACGGTTCCTCATCGGCCCGCTATCGAACCCAGCGTCGTGGCGGGAAAGGGCTACGCGATATCAAGACCAGCAGCCGAAACGGCAAGGTCATCGCCATCGCACGTGTCGATAATGAAGACGAAGTCTTTCTGATGACCGGCAAGGGGAAACTGCAACGCATCGCCGCTCGTGACATCAGCGTGATCGGACGCAACACCCAGGGCGTTCGTATCATGAACGTCGACGCCGACGACACGCTGATCGCTGCGGTCCGCATCCCGCCAGAAGAAGAAGCCGAAGAAGGCGAAGCGGTGTCGGGGCCGACCGCTCCACAGCCCGCGGCGGTCTCCGCCGATTCGGCTGAGTCCGACGGGGCCACCGAAGACGTCGATGCTGGCCCCGAACCAGCCGGCGGTGATGAGTCCCCCGAAGACACCGACGAGTGATCGTCGGCACGACCCCTTAAGGTGTTAGCGGAACGGCGCGAGCCGTCCGGTCACGCTTCAAAAACACGGTGAAAGACCGGAGGCCTCGCGCCCTACCGCTAACAAAAAACTCCCCGCTTGGCGTCAAAGTAGATGGCATCGAGCACGAGACCTTTGGTCTTTCGAAGTGTCTGGCAAATCAAACGTCTGACCCGATCAATCGATTCCGCCGCATGCTCGAAACAGCTTGAGCGCATCGACGGTCGGTTTCACATCGTGGACACGGATGATGTCGGCGCCTGCCGCGGCCACCGCGAGCGACACGCCGAGCGTCGCCGCGGTTCGATCGGCGGTCTTGTCGCCCAGCAGTTTCCCGATGAAGCCTTTGCGGGAATGACCGATCAGGATCGGTGCATCCAGTTCGCAAAACCGCGCGGTCCGCTGCAGCAGACGCACGTTGTGCTCGTGCGTTTTCCCAAACCCGATTCCCGGGTCCAGGCAGATTTGCTCGCGCCGCAATCCCGCAGCCAGGCAATACTCCATCCGTTGCTGCAGGTACTGGTAAATCTCTTCGACCACGTCGCCGTAAGTCGGGGCGTTCTGCATCGTCTGCGGTGTGCCTTTCATGTGCATGACGCAGACGCCGACTTGGGCATCGGCGGCTAGGGTTGCCATCGCCGGATCGCCTTCCAAGCCGGTGACATCGTTGATGATCTCCGCACCGGCATCGATCGCTGCTTCGGCCACCGCGGCTTTACTCGTGTCGATACTGATCGGAATCGACAGTCGTCCGGCCAGCCCTGCGATGACCGGCAACACGCGCTCGAGTTCTTCGTCCGCCGCAACCGGATCGCTGTAAGGTCGCGTGCTCTCGCCACCGATGTCGATGATGTCCGCCCCATCGGTCTGCATTTGCAACGCCAACTCGATCGCGGCATGGGGATCATTGTGTCGTCCGCCGTCTGAAAAACTGTCCGGCGTCACGTTCAGGATCCCCATCACCAGCGGCCGATCTTCGAACGTCAAGACACGCTGACCGATGTCCCAAACCTTGGATGATCGGGCTTGGCTCTCTGACACGGCTGGATGCTTCCGACGAGAAAGGGGCGGGGTGCTGCCGTAGCGTTCGACGGACGTGTGTTCGAACGCTACCAGCGAGATTCCATTTGGGAGACGATCCGACGGGCGAGTTGATCGATGGCTTCTTGGTTGGCCGTATCGATCGACTGACCGGCTTCGGGGACAAAGCGAACGCTTTGGCTGAAGCCCGTGCTGTCGCTATCGATGCTGGCCAAGCTGTTTTGCATCAACCGACGCCCATCGCGTGCCGTCCAGGTGGCTCCGACCGAGATCGCGCTGTCGAGCGCTCGTGGGTCGTCACTGCTGGTTTCCGTCAGTACGACTTTCGACTGTGCGGTGATGTTGCAGCGCAGAACAGAATCGGCGTTCGGATTGCTGACCACTTTGTAGGGCGTTCGTCGTTCGACTTCTTTGACCAACGCGTCGGTCAATTGGGGACCCAGGTCGTGGCGAAATGAATCATTCCGGACGACCGGGATATGAACGGTGCGAATGTCGCGCGGATAAAGCGCCGCGGCTCCGAACTGATACGCCGAACATCCGCCCAACAGCAACATTACCCAAACCACCAAAAAGGTGTCGGACACCTTTTTGGGTGGCGTTAGGCGATTCCCGGTCGCTGCGACGCAGCGAGGGTGAGCGGCCAAAGCCTGCACACCAACACTCGTGTTGGATTGGGGGGGCATCGGGCGGTGCATTATCGAAGCAGTTTCTTGCCGGTGGTTTCGGTGGGGGGGGCGGTGGGAGACTCGGCCGGAGTTTCGTCGCCGGTTTGCAGGGAGTCGACGGTGACCAGCGGTGTCGATCGTTTGGACGAGGGGAACGCCTTGGCGATGGCGCGAATGGCGACGTTCTGCGTCGGTGTCGCGGGCAGTTTTTCGATTTCGGCCAGCACTTCGCGGGCCCGATCGGCTTGGGGCGTGGTGGGATGATCGCGTAGGATCTTGCGATACAGTTGCGCCGCGGCGCCGAACTCTTTCTTGCGTTCGCGATACTTGGCGCGGAAGGCGAGCTTCTCGGCTTTGTGGTAGGCGATTTCCGCCGCCGCGCGGGCGAGCAATTGGTTGTACTTCTCCTCACGCAGTTCGTTGGGGAAGCGACGCCGGGTTTGCTTGACCAACTCGTCGGCTTCGTCCAACACCAATTCGCTGTACTCCGGTCCGCCGTAGATTTCCAGCTTGCAACGAATTCCCAACAGGTGCGCCAAAAACAGGTGGTCGCTGTCGGTGAATGTCTCACGCAAGTCCGTCAGGAATTCATCGGCCTTTTCGTACTGCTCGTTGCGAATGTGCTCCGCCGCGGCCGCCATCGTGGCGTCATCGGCGAGTTTGCCGGTGGGATCATCGTAACGGATTTGGTCCAGCACCCTGACCGCGTGTCCGTCGGCATCACGCAGCGGTCGCGTGGTGTCGAAGAGGTTGAGTGAGTACCAGGCGTCGCTGCCAGACTTGGAAACGTCGATCCAGTACTTGCTGATCGAAAACAATCTGGCCGCCGCGCGATCCCCGTGACGGTTGCGGGGGAAGTCCTTTTGCAGTTTTTCGAATGCGTCGCGTGCGCCATTGAGATCATTGGCAAAGAACAACGACTCGCCCTGCATGAACAGTGCGTCTTGGTGCAAGCCCGATCCGGGGGCTTCCTTGCCGGCGCTTTGGAACAACTCGGCCGCTTCGGCGAACATGCCGGTGCGAGTCGCCTTGGGAGCCCGGGCTGCTTGTCGAAACCGTTCGTCTCCGCGACGGTAGTATTCTTTGGCTCGCGGGATGTCTTCATGCTTCTTCCCGGTGACGTAACCGACCAGACGATTGGTGCTGGGCAATCCCAGCTTGCCGCCGGCGTTGGTGACCGGGTTGGAGGCCACGCGAGGGGTTTCCTCCGCCTGCACCGGTTCGGGCGTCTCCGTCTCGCTGGTTGCCACCGAGCGGAACGGCAGTTTGGGAAACCAACTGCGCGACGCCGAGGCGCCGGAGGTCTGGCATCCGGTCGTGCTTGCCAGCAACGTGCCTGCCAACAGGCCTACGCCTAAACTCGGCTGCAACACCCAGAGGGAGAGGCGACGGGATCGGTCCATGTGTTGATTCTTTTTATTCATTCCACCGGTTCCATCCGGGCGGGCAGGTAAGGTTGCATTTTCGGAATCGAGCCGAGGATTGTTTGGATATATCGGCTGATCAAGCCACGCATCTCCCGATAAACCTCCGACGGAACTTCGATCGGCAGCCGCGTGTGGGGTGCGAGCAAACGCTCCAAGTGTTCAATCGTTCCGCGGCTGACCGTCAACAGGCTGTGTTGACGCGAGCGGCAATCGCGACACACGACGCCGCCGGCGATCGGTGCGAACGCGACCCGTGGGGTACCGCTGACAGGGCCACCGCAGTCGACACAGCCGCGCGTCGATGGTGCGTGGCCGAGCAATCGCAGCGCCGCGGTGTCAAAACCGAGTAGCGCCAGAGCGGAATTGCCCGTCCCGTCGATCTGCCCGAGCGCGCTGAGCGTCAGGTCGTAGAGCCCGGGGTGGGGATCGTGGTTGTCCGTCAACAGTCGAAGCATTTCGGCGATATAGTATCCGGCATAAACGCGATCCAACGACTTTTCCGCCCCGCGAAAACGACGCTGGAGCTTTGCCTCGGTCAACAAATCGAGCGCATCGGAGGATTTCCGAATCAGCACTACACGACAAACGGCCAACAGGTCAAGCGAACCTTCGAAGGAACTCTTGGGACGGCGAGCGCCTTTGGCTAGCGCGGAAACTTGGCCAAAATCGCGGGTCAGCAGTGTGACGACCAGGCTGGTTTCGCTGAATTCGATCGTCCGCAGGACCACCGCCGTGGTTTGCTCGGCGGCCATTTAGAGCTCGTCGTCTTCTTCGCCCAATTCGCCGAGCGTTGCCAGCAATTCGCTCATTTCAGCCGCGGCGTGGCCATCGCCCTGGGCTCGCGCCTGGTCGATTCCATCCCGCAGGCGGGTCCGCGCCTCATCGACGCGTCCCAAATCGACGAGTTGTTGGGCGGCCATAAAAAAAGCCGGCACGTAGGGGGGCGTCTCGCGCGACAGCTCGTCGAGCTTCTCCAGGCTGCCGGGGTGATCCCCCTCGGTCCGCAATTCCATCGCCAAGCTGTAACGCAAAAACGTGTCCCTGGGGTCGTCCTGGAGCATCGCCAAAATCTTTTCTTTGCGTGACACGCCTAAAGCTCCTTGGTCCACCGCTGGCCGCGCTGTGTGTTTTCAAAATGAAGTGAAGTGAGTTGTTCTTTCAGCACCGAATGTTCGCCGTTGATCGCCGTTTCGACCCGGAAGATACAACGCGTCGCCATGGACTGGATCAGCGCCGCGACGAGAAAGGTTTCGGCCGAAGTTAATTCGCCCGGCGTTTCGGTGACGGACAAGTCCAAGATCGCCTCCGAACAGCTCATCACCTGGGCTTCGGGGTCACTCAACCACAACCGGACGTTGGCCAGACGATCCCCGTTGCGGTGGTTGATCAATTGATGGTGTTCGATGTCCATGTGGGCCATCGCCGACGCATAGCGACCTTGTTGGGGAACGACCGCGGACCGTTCAGCCCGGGTGGTGCGACGAAACTGCATCATTTCGCGGCTGACGGGCGGGCGATAGGGTGCCGTGGTGACCACCATCCGCTGAAAGCTATGTTCGGGTGAATAGCCATGCCGACTCAATAGCGATGCGGCGCGAACATCGACATCGGGGATCCCGATGCCGTGACCGATGGGGGCCAAGCCGACGTAACCACATTGCTGATCCCGCATCGGGCCGGCCAAGATCGAGTGGCACTCTTCTTGTCGGATCCGTTTCTCGGCCGCCGTCAGCAGGTCGTCGCAGCATTTTAGTCCCGCGTGGGTGAAGCAGATCGCCGAAAGGATCGCGACGTCACTGGCAGGCATGCCCGACCATTCATCACCATGGTCACCCGGTCGGCTGAAATGGCACCAGGCCTCGACGCGGCCGTCGATGGTCGCGACCAACAGGTCTTTGGGCGAGAAAAAGGCACGCGACAGGATCGCGCGCTCGATGATGGTCGAACTGATCGGCGGCGGCGACTGGGCGGCCGTCCAATGCTCACTCCAGACCCTGGCCAGCCCGGGTAAATCGGCATTGCAAAAGTCGCGTACTTCGCTCATGGGGGGCAACGGCGCCTCGTGGGGGAGTTGTCTGCCGGAGGCAAGGTGCGGTTGGAAAGGGGCGCGGGAAGTGGGATGCTAAAGCGCTGGGATGCTAAAACACAACGAACAGCGGAGCGGTGTCCGCCAGACTATGATTGCCAAGCATACCGCCTGCACAAGAAAAACGTTACCGGCGTTCAAGACACATGGCCTCAGAAATTAGTGTGACCGACTCACTCGACGACCACGCTGGTCTTTCTCGCCCCTTGCTACCGGTGGACCGCCGGGTCAAGCAGGGGGGGTGGCTGTTCTTGCTTTCGCTCTTCGTTTTTTTCGGCGCCACGCTGCTGCTTTACGCCATTTACGCGGTCTCGCGAAGCGACGATCCGCTGAAACTGGTGCCGCTTCCCAAGACCTTTCTGGTCAGCACGGTTTGCCTGATCGCGATCAGTTTTCTGGTCCACGCCGCGACGCGGACGGTGCGTCGCGATCGGTTTCATGCGACGGCTTGGTTGCTGGGGATCAGCACCGCCGCGGCAGTGGTCTTTACGGTCGTCCAGTGCCTTGCGATGACCGAGATCCTGCTCGGACCGGCGACGTTTGAAGGTCCCGGTCGCGGCGTGGCGGGGATGGTCGTGGTGCTGGCCGTCTTGCACGCCCTGCACGTGCTGGGGGGGATCATCGCGCTCGGCATCGTCACCACCCGCTCGGGAATCGGGAGGTATGACCATGAACGGCACTGGCCGGTCGATTTCGCCGCCCACTACTGGCACTTTCTCGATCTTGTCTGGGTCTGCATGATCGTCACGTTTTGGCTGACGACGGGCGGATTCGGGTTCTAGACTTCATCTTTACGCCGAACCCGTCGGTCCCTTAGACTCCGGCGGCAAACGGTCAAACGGATGCCGCAGCACCGACACGAGCCAAAGGATGGGCTAAATGTATCGCTGGTTACTCTGCTTTCGTTATCTCAAAACACGCTACATCGCACTGGCATCGATCATCAGTGTCACCCTGGGCGTGGCGACGTTGATCGTCGTCAACAGCGTGATGAGCGGATTCTCGACCGAAATGCATGAACGGCTGCACGGGCTGGCATCGGATGTCATGATCGAATGTCATGCCACCGGAGGCATGCCGGATCCCGACGCCCACCTGCGTGAGATCGAGCGGATCTGTGGCCCGGCACTGGTCGGTTCCTCGGTCAGCGTCAGCGTCCCGGCCATGCTGGGAATCGATTTCCGCGGCCAACAAATCGGCCGACACGTCAATTTGATCGGACTGGACCCGGTGACCTATGACAGTGTCAGCGACTTCGGCAAATACCTGTTGCATCCGGAAAACCAGAAATCAGCCAGCTTCAAGCTCCGCGATTCGGGCTATGCCCCCGACCGCAAGGAACTCGCCGCGGCCGGTTGGAGTCACCGCCGTGACCGTGTCAGCGAAGAACGTCGCATCGAAAAAATGGTCGCCCAAGAGCGACAGATGATGGCCGAGTTGCATCGCAAGGCAAATGGCCAAAGCGAGCCGTCCGAGCAAGACGAAGCCGCCGCGAACGCCGCCAAGGGACCATCCTTCGGCCCCTCCTTCTCTCAGGCGTTGATGCCAGGTTCCGACGGACAGTTGAAGCCGTCCGTCGATCCGATGGAGGATCAATTTTCCGGCATCATCTTGGGGATTTCAACCTGCAGCGTCCGTCATCGCGACGACGACGGCCAGGTCCAAGACCACTATTACGCCCAGCCGGGCGACGACGTTCGCATGATGTTTCCCAACGCCGCGAGCGAAACCAAGGTCATCAACCAGAAATTCACCGTCGTCGATTTGTATGAATCCGGAATGAGTGAATACGACAGCACGTTCGCGTTCGTCCGTTTGGATGAACTGCAAGAGGCACGCGGCATGATCGATCCGGAAACCGGCGTCCGCAGCGTCACCACGATTCAATTAAAACTGGCCGAAGGCACGGACCTGAACGCCATTCGCGACGCCTTGCGCGATCGTTTTCCGCCCGAGTTGTACGCCTACAACATCCAGACCTGGCGCGACCTGCAAGGCCCACTGTTGTCGGCGGTGCGTTTGGAAACCACGATCTTGAACATCCTGCTGTTTCTGATCATCGCCGTCGCCGGCTTCGGAATCTTGGCCACGTTCTTCATGATCGTGGTCGAAAAAACGCGTGACATCGGAACGCTCAAGGCATTGGGAGCGTCCGGCCGCGGCGTCAGCAGCATCTTCATGACCTATGGACTGTTGCTCGGATTCGTGGGCAGCGGTGCCGGTTTGATCGGTGGGCTCGTGTTCGTGCATTACATCAATGACATCGCCGAGTTGCTGGAGATGTTTACCGGCCAAGAAGTGTTCGATCCGACGGTTTACTACTTCACCGAAATCCCCACGATCGTGCACCCCTTCACACTGGTTTGGGTGATGTGTGGCGCCGTCGCCATCGCCGTGCTCGCGAGCGTCTTGCCGGCCATGCGGGCGGCGCGAATGCATCCCGTGCAAGCGCTGCGTTTCGAATAAAAAAGGTGTCCGACACCTTTTTGGTAGTCTGGCGAATTTGCGTTGCCCCACTCCCTTCCCCTGCCTTGAGACCGTTTGATGCCCACCCCCATCGTTCTGACCGCGCGCGGATTGAAAAAGAGCTATCACAAGGACCGCATCGATGTCCCTGTTTTGCGGGGCGTGGATCTTGACGTCCGACAGGGTCTGGTCACCGCGTTGGTCGGCCGTAGCGGCAGCGGCAAGAGTACGCTGATGCACTTGTTGGCCACGCTGGACCGCCCCGACGAAGGCGAAGTTTTCTTTCGTGGCAATCGAATCGACAACGCCCCACGTGTCGTCCGCGATCGCTATCGCAATCACGAGATCGGCATCATCTTTCAGTTCTATCACCTGTTGCCCGAACTCTCGGCGATCGAAAACGTTCTCGCCCCGGCCATGATCGGGCAGAGCGTTTGGAGCTACTTCAAATCACGATCGGAAAATCGTCGCCGTGCCGAAGCGATGCTCGATCGCGTGGGTTTGCTGCACCGCGCCAAGCATCGTCCGTGTGAGATGAGCGGCGGGGAGATGCAACGGGTCGCGATCGCTCGAGCCCTGATGACCGATCCGAAGTTGTTGTTGGCCGACGAGCCGACGGGCAACCTGGACACCGAGACCGGTCAGGAGATCCTGCGTTTGTTGGCCGATCTGAAAGAACGCGACAACCTGACGATCCTGATGATCACCCACGATGACGAGATCGCCGGCTCGGCCGATGTCTGTTGGCGGATGCAAGACGGTTTGATCCATCGCGAATCAGGCGTCGAGGAGACGCCGGCCTTTGCCACCCACGCCGCTTAGAACGGATTGCCTTCCAGCGGGAAAGCTGTTGGTGGAATCGGATCACACGTATCGGATCACACGCGGGATTAGCCGTATCGCGCGAGCGTACGGGCATCGATCACCACGTAAATGCACCGAGGCCCGTAGGCTCGCGCCAAACGGCTGATTGAATCAACAAGCCGGTAAACGAGCGCTCCCTTGTTCACGGGCTCCTGGCTGGGAACACGCTGTCATGGAGGCTTCGGCCTCCTGGCGGGCAATGGGGGTCGCCGGCGGAGCCGACGAGGGTGGCAAGCAGGATGCTTACCCCACACCTTGCCGACGAGGGTGGCACGCAGGATGCTTACCCCACGCGGCTCACGCGACGGAGCGATACAGCAGTTCGGCGTTGGTTTTGTCCAGCGGCACGGGATTGAAGGTGCCGGTCCATTGCTGAAGGGCTTCTTCGACAAAACTCTCGATCCCACTGGCGGGGATTTTCAGCGCATTCAAGCTGGTCGCCAAGTCGGCCTGTTCCAGCCAGCGGGTGACCATCGATGCCAGCCGATCGGGCGCCTCCGATTCGGTCACCGTCGGGTCCACGTCACGCAACAGTTCGGCATACCAGTCGGGATGCTGCTGGCCGTTGAGCCGGATGACGGCGGGCAACATCAACCCGACCGCCTGGCCGTGTGTGATGTCGTGCCGTGCGGTCAGTGGGTTGGCAGTCGCATGGGCGGCACCGAGCATCGACGTTTCGATCGCCATTCCGGCGAAACAGGCACCGAGTTGCATTTGGCTGCGGGCGTCGATGTCGTCGGGGGCTTCCAGGACTCGCGAAAACCCTTCGGCCAATAACCCGAACGCACGTCGCGAATAGGTGATCGACATCGGATTGCGTCGATTGGTGACATAGGTTTCGATCGCGTGCGAAATCGCGTCGATGCCCGTCAGCGCCGTCACGCTGCGGGGCAGCGTGAGCGTCAGTTCCGGATCGAGCAAAGCGATCTTGCACGCGGCCTTGGGATCGCCGCAGGCCATTTTGACGTGGGTGTCGGTGTCACTGATCAAGGCAAACGATTGCGCCTCGCTACCGGTGCCGCTGGTCGTCGGCACGGCGATCATCGGCAACATGTCCGCGGTCGCTTTGCCCACCCCATGGTAATCGTGAATCGAGCCGCCACCGGAATACACGAAATTGATGCCCTTGCAGCAATCCATGCTGCTGCCGCCGCCCAGCCCGATCAACAGATCCGGATTCACGTCGGCCGCCTTGGCGACACCGGCATCGACCATCGCGCAGGTCGGATTCTCGGCGAAGTCATGAAACGACTCCACGTGCAGTCCCGCCGCACGAAGGTGATCGACGGCGTGTCCAAAGTGGCCGGCATCGACCAAGCCGGAATCACTGACCACCAACACACATCTGGGCCGAAATCCCGCCGCCAGCTCACCGATCCGTGAAAAGACGCCCTGCCCAAAAATAATGCGGGTGCGTGTTGTGGCGTCGAAGGGGGGCAGTTTGGTCATCGATCTCAGGCGAATCGGCGAAAGGGCGGCAAAAAACGGCACGAACGATTTTAGTCGATGGGGTAACCCAGGCGCTGCGTCAACTTCAGGGTTTTCCGTGTTGCGGCTGTCGATTGAGTCCGCCGATGGCAGCGCGAACCCACGGAGTGTCGGCTTGCTGTCATCGGAGGGATGCCTTTTTCCGGGTTTGCCCCGCCAACGCCAACGCCAACCCGCCAACGCCAACCCGCCAACGCTAAATCTGATAGTTGGCGTGTTCGTCCACCGAGTCGGCGGAAAGACCGCCGCGAACCCGCAAGGACGGTTGCTCAAGCACCACGGTGGTGTTGGGGGACACACTGCGGGTGATCCACACGCTCGATCCGATCACGGAATCGTGCCCGACGACCGTTCGACCGCCCAGGATGGTCGCGTTGGCATAAACCACCACACCGTCCTCGATCGTCGGATGCCGTTTTTGGCCGCGAATCAATTCGCCGCTGTCATCGGTCTTGAAACTCAGCGCACCCAACGTCACCCCTTGATAGAGCTTGACGTGGTTCCCGATTTGACAGGTTTCGCCGACGACGACACCTGTCCCGTGATCGATGAAAAAGTACTCACCGATCGTGGCACCGGGATGAATGTCGATCCCGGTTTGCTTGTGCGCCCACTCGGTCATCATCCGCGGGATAAACGGCACGTCCAATCGCACCAGCTCGTGGGCGATCCGATACACCGTGATCGCTTCAATGCCGGGGTAACAGAAAACGACTTCATCGGTCGTCTGGCAGGCCGGGTCGCCTTCATAGGCTGCTTGGACATCCGTGGCCAAGGTCTTCCGCAAGGACGGGATCCGCTCCAGCAATTCGATCGCCATGGTCTGGCCCTTGGCTTCGAAATCCGTCTCGCTCTCGCAGTCGTTGTGCTTGTTGCGGACGCGATCTTCGTGACGCAATGCCCGAGCGATCTGTGTCGTCAGCTGGTCGTGCAGCGAATCGATCGTGCTGCCGACGTGGTAGGCGATGTTGCCGGCATGCAATCCGACCTTGCGCCGATAGCCCGGGTAAAGAATGTCCTTGATGTCCAACAGGATCGCAATGATCGCTTCATAACTGGGAAGCGCACAATGGCCGAGGTGATTGATCGCATCGTCGGGCGTGTAAGTCGCGACGATACGTTCCGTCAAACGCGGCAGCTGTTCTTTCAATCGGACGTCGGATGCCACAACATTGTCTCGCGTGTGCTTGGAATCAAAGGGTCCACGCCAATCGGTCAGGAGGACCCGCGGCGACGCATGGTTCGCGGCAAACGGGTTCGCGGCAATCGTGGCTGGACCCGCGAGGTGGTACGGTAGCGAATGTCTCGGGCAGAATCGACCGGGCAGGTCCCGATCGTCGCCCGATGCCTGTTGCGGAACGGCAACCCGTTGCTTACCGGCGACCCGTTCGTGACCGCCGCGCCCGTGGGCTGACGCCCCCATTCCACCTGGTTTGGCGGGGAAGAGTTCAGCGGAACGGCGCGAGCCGACCGGTTTCAGCTTGAAGACACCTTGAAACACCGGAGGGCTCGCGCCCTTCCGCTAACAAATAAGCCACCCGTTTGGTGTCATCGCAGGTGGCATGGACCCAGCCGTTGGCGTCCGGCTCGCTTCCTAGCGACCGATCGTCGGCGGATCGTTCAGCAAAAAGTCGCGGGGGCCTCGCACGGTGTAGTACGGATAGGCCGTTTGACCGGTCGGTGGACCGGGGGTGTACGTCTGTGTCGCGTTGGCGCGATTGCCCAACATGCCCGATCCCAGATGCGAGCTGTAGTCGAGCCCGCCCTGCTGCCAGCCGAGTTTGCCAGGCACACAGCCGGTTCGACAGCCAGTGCCGCACGAATTGCAGCCGCCGACATTCATCTTGCCGAGCAAGCCGGTGCCGCTGGAGCAAGCGCCCGAGCCGCAGGCACCGGTCGAGCAACCTTTGCGTGTTTGATTGTGTAAACATCCGGTGCTTACCATGAGCAAACCGGCCAACGATCCAATCCATAGCCAACGGTTCATCGCCGAGTCCTTTTGGGCATCTTGCTTGTGTGGCTGCGCCAAACGCACGAAACGTGATTCGAGATCTGACGACGCCCTCTGATGTGTTTGACCAGAGTCGCAGGCCGCTTTCGTGAACCATCGACGGATGCTTCACCCTTGCAGCCCACAGCGGGATTCTCTGGTACACGTCTTCCATCGACGTTGCGATCGGCTCGGTACACACAATCCCTGCGACCCGTACCAGGGTTTCAAAATCGCAAACGAACAAAACCCGTAGATTACCCAGGTGTTGCTAGCAATCTGAGATACGGTGCCTGGACACCCGCCAAAGCCGCTCCAAGGCCATCGCGGCGTCGAGTCTGTCTTGTGTCGCAGGGGGCAAATCTGGTAGCCACCACCGGCCACCCGATTCCTTGAACCCCAGCAAGACTGATGAAACTGTCACACAGGATGACCGTGATCGCCGCGGCACTGCTGCTCGCGACCGCCGGACTCGCGCCCGGCGTCACGGCGCAAACCGGCATCACCAACACCGCGATCGTCGCGCCGACGCAAGGGGCGGCGCTGGATGATTACCTGATCAGCCGTCTGCGTGCGACCACGGACGATCAACGCAACTACGTGCGGGAGATCGTCAAACTGGTCGACCAGAACAAGCTCGAGAAACGGTTGGTGTTGGCGTTGGAGCGTTACGCACGCCGCAAGAGCCCGTATTTCCCGCTGCCCGTCTACGAACGGGCGCTGCGTGTCGAAGCCGCCAAGCGGGGTGTCGCGGTGCCCACGCTCAAAGAAATCGTGGCTCGCAACGGGGCCTCGGCCGCCCGGGCGGTACGCGATTCGCGATTCCGTTAATCGCGGACGCCGTTCGACCCTCCCCTCGCTGCGCTCGACCCTCCCTGCCAGGGAGGGTGACTTAAGACGGGAACCCTCCCCTCGCTGCGCTCGACCCTCCCGCACACGGGAGGGCGACTTGAAACGGCAAACCCTCCCGGGGCGCGGGAGGGTTGCACAGCAATCATCAGAAACGCAGCGTGTGCTGCGATCCGTTAGAGTTCCCAGCCGCTGCGATACTCGCGGCCGACGAACTCGTTGACTTCGGGAACGTTGGTGCTCTTCAGGTTTTTCGCATCCCATTCGATGCGTTTGCCTTCACCGGCACGCAGGGCCAGGTTGCCGACCAGGATCGTTTCGGTCAGACGTCCGGCGTAACCGAAGTTGGACATCGTGCCGGGTTCGTATTCGCCCTTGATGGTGCTGACGAACTCCCACTTTTGACGCTGATCGTTTCCGGCCTTGAAGGGGATCCGCGGCAGCCAGGGTTCGGGGTTCTTGTAATCCTTGAAATCTTCTTGGGGCAAGATGTCGAACTGGGCACCGTAGTCGTTGGCCGAGAACACCATGCCCTTGCTGCCGACGACCAACGCGCCGCTGGTCTTGCTACCGCCTTCACGCTGCTTGGCGATTCGTTCCTGGAATCGTTTGGGAAGCTTGCTGATCAGGTCTTCACGCGGCAATTCACCGCCGTCGTACCAATAGAACTGGCAGGCCGGCAGTCCTTCACGTTCGGGGAATTCGAACATGAGCGCGCTGCTGGCCGGGAAGGTTTCGCCTTCGAAGATCCCGGGGTTCTTGATGGCGGTGACGGCGACCGGGTCCCACAACTTGAGTGCCATGACGGGCATGTTGGTAGTGTGACAGGCCATGTCGCCGAGGGCACCGGTTCCGAAATCGACCCAGCCGCGCCAATTGAACGAGTGGTACACGCCGCTCTTGAACGGCCGCATCGGTGCCGGTCCGATCCAGGCATCCCAGTTCAGGTTTTCGGGGATCGGGTCTTCGCCTTCGGGGCGTCCCTGACCTTGCGGCCAAACGGGGCGGTTGGACCAGACATGGACTTCGGAAACGTCGCCGATCGCACCGCTCTGGATCACTTCGACGGCGGTTCGCAGCCCGTCTTCGCTGGTGCCTTGGTTGCCCATTTGCGTCACGACGCCCATCTGCTCGGCGGTTTCACGCATCAGTCGGGCTTCGCTGATCGACCAGGTCAACGGTTTTTGGCAGTACACGTGCTTCTTCATCCGCATCGCACGGACGGCGGCTGCGGCATGGGTGTGGTCGGGCGTGCTGACGGTCACGATGTCGATCTTGTCGCCGACCTTGTCGAGCATTTCGCGGAAGTCGCTAAATTTTTCCGCATCGGGAAACTCGCGGGCTTTCTTGTTGACGGTGTCGCCATCGATGTCGCACAAGGCTGCGATGTTGACCCCGTTCTCGGCGATGTGGCTGGTGTCGCTACCGCCTTTTCCGCCCACGCCGATGCAGCCGGCACTGAGACCCTGCAGAGCCGATTCTTGTGCCTTGAGGACGGGGGAGGTGCCAGTCCAGTACCCGACACCGACCGCACCGGCAGCAGCGGTGCGACCGAGGAAACCACGGCGATTGGTCCGTTTGGTCATGCAAAAATTCCTTCAGTTGGAAATGACTTGATTGCGAAGCGACAAAGCGATCGGCGCTGGGGGCGAAGAAGGATCCTCGCCGACACAACGCTCACGAATGCGCATAATGAAAGACTTAACACCCCCGCAAGGATAACCTGAAGCCCGCTAACAAACAACGATCGCCAGTCCGTTTCGGGGGGCATGCCCCGTTCAACTCGTTCCAAAGGCTCCGCCTTGGAACGCGGGGTCGGTGTGGCTCTGCCACACGCGGTTCATGCTCAGGAGGCGGGAGCCTCCGAGACAGTGTGTTCCCAGGCTTCGCCCTACGCCGTGAACGACTTTTTAGCGGTAGGGCGCGAGCCCTCCGGTGTGTTGGCAACGATGCGCAAGCCGGAGGGCTTGCGCCCTGCCGCTAAAACCTCGTCAAACACAGGAAATAAATCGTTCACGGCGGAGGGCGGAGCCCGGGAACAAGGGAAATGCAGCAGAAGGATCGTCTCGGCTCACCCTAAGAACGCGAACCCCTGTGGCTTCGTTGTCAATTTGCGTTCCATTTGTCACATTGGAGGGTCGAACAGGAATCCGCCACGCTCATCCCCCCGCCCTTCGAACCCCTTGAAGACCATGAAACGCAGCCTTCCCTCCCGACTGTCTTGCACGCTCGGACTCGCGGTGACGAGCCTGGGCCTGATCGGATGCGGCCCCGACGTGATGCCGCCCCAAGAACCGGACGTGGCAGCAACGGCAGCGGCGGAAGAGAAGCCAGCCGCCGCCCCAGCCGCCCAAAAGCCGGTGGTGGAGAAAGACGATCCGGCCGCGGTGGCCAAACTGGAAGCGGCCGGCTACCTGCTGGAGAAGAACAGCGACGGTGCGGTCGCCTACGTTTCGGTCGTCAGCGACACCGACGTCAGCGAGACGTTCGCCAGTCTGGCCGAGCTTCCCCACGTGACGGAGGCCCGATTTAGC
Source organism: Stieleria sedimenti (assembly GCF_025060895.1). Taxonomy (GTDB): domain Bacteria; phylum Planctomycetota; class Planctomycetia; order Pirellulales; family Pirellulaceae; genus Stieleria; species Stieleria sedimenti. The sequence goes on from NZ_JANZKV010000115.1 coordinate 37,173, forward strand.
GGTCCCGGTATCACCGACGAGGGCTTGGGCGTGCTCGCGGAAATGAAACGCCTGGAGCGACTGGATTTCACCGATTCGGCGATCACCGACGAAACTCTCGATGTCGTCGCCAAGCTGCCCGGATTGCAGGTGCTGTTTTTGCGCCGCGTCGGCGTGACCGACGAAGGCTTGCAAAAACTGGCGCCGCTGCAAAAGCTACGAGCGATCGATTTGCGCAACAGCAACATCAGCGACGAAGGCATGAAGGCGCTCGCCAAGCTGAAATCGCTGCAAGACGTGCAGCTGGAAAAATCAAAGGTGACCGACACGGGAGTCAAACAGCTGGCCGGGTTGCCTCTGAAATCCTTCAACGCCAACTATTGCACGTCGTTGACCAACGCCACCCTCAATGTCTTTGCCAAGATCCCGACGCTCGAGCAAATCCAGCTCGACTACACCAAGATCAACGACGAAGGCATGGCATCGCTGGCGGGGCTGAAGAAACTGAAACGTCTTCGCATCCGCGGTTGCGATGTGACCGGCGAAGGGATCCAGCAGATCGCCGGTGCGAAGGAAATGGCGCGGTTGGAACTCCGTGACACCTCGATCGATGACGAGGGTTTGGCGATCATCGCCAAGTATCCCAAACTGACGTATCTGGACCTCGGGGAATGCCGCTTGATCACCCCCGATGGCATCAAGCAACTCGGCGTGGCGACCGGTTTGACCGACCTGGGTTTCTGGGAAACCAAGCTCAACGACGAAGCGTTCGCCGCACTCGATGGTTTGGTCAATTTGGAAATACTGGACGTCAAAGCGACCGACATCAGCGATGTCGCAGTCGAGACGATATTGAAGTTCCAGAAACTGAAGGATCTGAATGTCGCCGGCGTTCAACAGATGACCGACGAAGGGTTCGTCCGGTTGGGTAAACTGCCGAACCTGAAAAAATTAAATGTGGCCAACACCAACATCAGCTACAACGCGCTCGATGAGTTGGAAGAGGCAAACGAGTCGCTGCAAATCATCGACTTTGAGTGACCGACGACATCCCGCCAACTCGTTCCAAGGTTCCGCCTTGGAACGCGAGGAAAGCTGTTAGCGGAACGGCGCGAGCCGTCCGGTCGCGGTTCAAAAACAGCGTGAAAGACCGGAGGGCTCGCGCCCTACCGCTAACAAATCGTTCACGGCGTAGGGCGGAGCCCGGGAACAAGGGAATGCTACGGGAACGTGTAACTTTCGTTGGCGATGTCAAAGTCCTTGTCGGTCAGGCCGACGTTGGTTTCCAGATCGCGGTACTCGTACGATTCGACCAGCGGCAGTTGGTCGTCCGGAGAATCGGGATCGGGCCAACCGAAGCTGCGATAGCTGAGGATCAACAACCGCTCGGGGTCATAAACGATCTCGGCGAGCGAAAAGTCGTCCTCGCCCCCGCCGGGTTGGCTGCGTTGGGCTTTGATCAATTCGCACATCCGGCCGTCGAATTCGTATTCGCGTGTGATCGTCACGGTGACATCCGGATTGTCCAAGTCCTTTTGGCCGCGTTCGATCAGTTTCTCGACCAGCCCGGTGATCCCGATTTCGTAGATCGGGTAGCGCTGGCCGGCCATGGCGAGCATCCCGGTCGGGTCCAGCCAAAGGGTTTTCCAACTGAGCAACATCGTGACTTCGTGGACGGCCATCTGCCCGTCGTAGAGATCTTTGCCCCAGATCACTTCCCGACCCGCGGTGGCGTCGGGGACCAAGAATTTTAGATAGATTCGAATCGGCGCATCATTGGTTTCGTTTCGATGGCGTGTCTGGATCTTGACCTCCATCTCGCTGCGCTCGTTCAAGACGCCCGACTCGCTACGATCCTGTTTGATGAATCGTGCGGTGTAGTCTTGCAGTGAATCATCCATCGACGCCAACGCTAGATCGGCAAGCTCCAGGACTTCGGCGATCGACGCCTGGCGGGTCCGCGGCGTTTGGTCGGTCTCGTCGGCCGGCGGTTCTTGCATGATGGTCGGTGCGACGTCCTGGCGGACATCGGGTTTGCTGCGCATCACCGATGCGAAGGCGACCGTGCCCACCAGCAGTGCGGGGATCAGCAGAACCCAACCTCGTCGAGATTTTGAAGGTGCCATATTTTTTGGAGGGGGAGAACGAAAGGGTGCCGAACGGTGATCGCGGCCTGTCAATTGAATCGACAGTCCGCTCGCCGCGGATTTCGCGCCGAGACGCCATCGATGCAACCACTCTAACGGCAAAGCCCCGTTGCCACCAAGGCCCAAAACAGCCTGCTGTCCGGCACGGGCAGGCAACGGCCCCGAATCGGCGGCCCCGAATCGGCGGCCCCGAATCGGCGGCCCCGAATCCGCCTATCGTGTCAATGCGTCCAGGCCACAGCGACGGATGTGCGCGTTGGCCGCAATCCACTGGGTCTGGTTCATTTTCTTAGCCATGATCTGCCAATGATCGCGGTCGGTCGACAACAGGCAAGCCAGCGACGAAGGCGTGTCTTCGTCGGTCCGCGGGCAACGTGAAATCAGCATGCGAATCCGTGCCCGTTGCTCCACATCCAAGTCACGGCGCTGCAGCGCGGTGGTCAAGTACGGGATCGCACTGGTCCCCAGACCGGCCAACGCGACCGCTGCGCCGCGACGTTGGGAATGCTTTCCCGAACCCAGCTGGTCAATCAATCGGTCGACTTCGTCCGATGAGACGACGGCCAGGGTGGTCGCGTTGTCTTGCAAGAAGGCTTCGGTTCGGTGGGTCAATTCGATCACGCTGCGGCCCAACAGCATGCGCGCGATCAGAAGATCGAAATGAATCTCGAACCCGGCTTCGTCCTGCCCCACGATGTGCAGCAACGTCGGGCCGGTGACATGGCGATCCAGTTCACTTTCGGCAGCCGGGTCGCGACGAACGTGCCACCGAATCGCACCGCGCCCCTGTTGCTCCAAGACCGCTTGCTCCCCGGTGGCGACAAGCGTCGATTCCATCCGCAAACTCTTGCCGTGCTCGGCAACGAGTTGGACACGTTGGTAATCGTCCGCGTAGCTGTAATAGACCGAGGGCACACCGGACGATGACGAAACGGTGATCGATTCGCGGAACCGATCGGTCTGGTGCTGTTGCGAGCCTTTTCGGTACCGCATCGGGTCGACTTCGAGACGCCCGGAGCGAAGCCGAAATCGGGCAAGCCCAGATTCAGAAAACACGCCGGGCGGTTGACGTCTGGCCCGCTGTTTCTTGGGGCAAGGTGCTGGCGGCCCTGTCGCCTTGAGACGTTGATCGGCGGTCGGCTCGTCTGCAGGAGTCGACACGGTCGGCACCGCCATCAAGATGGCCAATGCAATCAGGTAAGGGTACCTCATCGCTTCACCGATCCTTTTCACGCGAATGACCACGTGAAGATCTGCACATTCGAAGACCGAAATTGAACGTTTCCGATCTTTCCTAAGTGCTCGATAGTTGAATATCGGCGATGCCGAAAGGGCAGTTGAATCAATCTTTAGCCAGAGGCGTGATTAACGCACGTTGAGGGAAGAATAGTCGGCCGTAGCAACGCGAATTTCTTCCCAATTGCAGATCGTGCCGTTTTTGAAGCGAAAAAGGGGCAGGGACCAAGGGGCCGGGCTTCAGCAACCGTTGGTATGCAGCGTTGAGGCGTTTCCCGCTCGCTGCGGAGCAGCGACACTGGGCGGCTGAAGCCCAATACCGCTAAGTTAACATGAATGTGGGGGCCCGGACGCTGGCGCGAACCGGCTGATATCAAACGAATATTAGCCGTTTGGCGCGAGCCTACGGGCCCTCATCTGAAGAAACGACGCTTAACTTAGCGGTATTGGGCTGAAGCCTGCACACCAGCGGCGGTTGGTGTCCAGCCTTGAGGCGGATTCTGGTCGCTGCGGAGCAGCGAGACGGTGG
>NZ_JANZKV010000116.1:0-2422 GCF_025060895.1 Stieleria sedimenti
TCTTGCGGCCGACGGAAAATGGGTGATGGAGCGTTGCTGGTGTGCAAGCTAAAGCCCAATACCGCTAAGTTAAGCGTCGTTTCTTCAGATGAGGGCCCGTAGGCTCGCGCCAAACGGCTGATATTCGTTTGACATCAGCCGGTTCGCGCCAGCGTCCGGGCCCCCTCATTCATGTTAACTTAGCGGTATTGGGCTTTAGCCGCCCGGTCTCGCTGCCCCGCAGCGAGCAAGCATCGCCTAAAGGCTGGACACCAACGTGTGCTGGTATTGGGCTTTATCCGCCCGGTCTCACTGCCCCGCAGCGAGAGGCTGGACACCGACGTGCGTGTTCGCTCAGCCGTCGGTGGCTCGTTTGCGGAAGTAGGCTTCGATGGCGTCGCGATAGTGCGTCGGCAGATCGCGGCTGATCTTTTGCAGGGCTTCCTTGCGTTCGGCCGGCGGCAGGTTTCCCCAGCCGTCGTCGTCGCCGAGGTTCTTCTTTTTGACGTTCCCGTCTCCGCTGCCACCGGCGATCTGGCTGTCCTGCATGGGCGATTCTTGCCCGTTCTTCGGCTCCCCTCCCGAACTGCCTCCGCCCTGTTGCTGTTGTTGTTGCTGCTGTTGTTGTTGTTCTTCCAGTTTGTCGATCAACTTGGTGAGCTTGTCGATGATCTTTTGTTCTTGCCCAGACACCTTTTCGTCGCTTCGCCCCAGGTCCAAGCGGCGGGTGACGTCGGTCATCAAACGTGAGATCTCGTCCAACGAATCCTCTTTAAGCGGTTTGATGTCGGCGACCATCAGCTTTGCCAGGCGAGAAAATCGGACCGGACAATCCTCTTCGTTTTCCAGCAGGGTGCGGAGGTCCGTGAGCGCCTCTTGTTTCATCAGCAACGCATGGTAGCAGGCTCCGCGATAGAACAGCGAACTGGCGGGGTCGATCGACTCGGTCACGTCAACTTCGGCGATCACCGGCAGTGCTTCGTCATACAGGCGTGATCGGACCAACAGCCGGCCCAGCCAGGTTCGCACGGTCATCCGGATCGGCTTGGGCAACGACTCAATTTCTGCATAGTCGGCTGCGGAGGGGTCGATGCTTGCCGCGGCGGCGAGCGGATCTTTGGCCGCGATCGCCGCGAGCCGTTCGACCGCGTCGGTCAGACCGGCAACTGCTTCGATGAAGGCGTCCATCGGATCCTGATCGGATTGTTCCAATTGAAGCCGAAACCGTTCGGACGCTTCGGCGCTGGCGGCCGGTGGGGCGCCAAAATCGTTAAGCGAACCTCGCAGCAGGGCCGACATTTGCTCGCCGTCGAGGGCCTTCCAACTCTGCTCACTTTCCAGCGATTGATCCGCCATGGCGGTCGACCCGAGGAGCAAGAAAACGAAACAGTAGGACGGGACAGAACAGAGAAAACTCCGCCGCTTCTGAGAAGTTCGATTACGAATCACAGTGGTCCGCCTGTGTTGGAGTCGCTTACTTATTGCGCTGCATCACCAAGTCACGCGTTATTTTGTACAGCCTAGCCTGGCGATCGGACAAGTTCTTTAGCAAAGGAAGCACGTCCTGTGCCGAAGTCTCATCCGATTGTAGGAGTCCGGCATAACGTTGTGTTGTCGATTTGATCCTGGTTTCCATCGTTCGGATCAGTTTCAGCTCGGAAATCGCGCCCACGAGCGGCTGTTCTCCGGGCTGTCCGGCCTGTTGGGGGGCCGATTGGCCCTGTTGTTTTTGTTTTTCGAGGTCCCGTTGAGCCTGTTGTAAAGCGCCAATCATTTCTTCGATGGCGGCTAGGACATCTTGCTGAATGCCTTGTGTGACGGCATCAATTTGCGTTTTGCCTAATCTCTGGGCAATTCGCTCACTTTCGTCACGGATTTGCGCCACCACTTCGGGGAACGCCACGCTGGAGCCTTCTTCCCGCAGCAGCAGCATCGCCCGATCCGCTTCGACCGTGATTTTCTTTTGGTCAAAGGACAAATCGCCCGCTTTCAGGTCCGTTTGTCGGTTGCGTTGCGATTTCGGCGTCGCGGCCAATTCCGCCGTGTCGTCGATCACTTTTGATTGCATCGCAGCCATCTTCTTCAGACGACTCTCCAGTCGGGCAAGTTCCCTCTGCATCTCTTCTTCCCGAAGTTGACGCAAGATTTGCTCGAGTTCGTCGATCGCCTGACGCAGATTTTCTTCGGCCGCCAACTGGTCCTCGACGGCTTCGTCTCGCTTGGACTGCTCCAAATCCTGCTCGGCTTGCCGCATCTTTTCGATCGCCTGCTGCAACTTCTGTTCGGCCTGTTGCTGCGGCGATTGTGGCTGCTGGCTTTGTTGACCCTGCTCGCCCTGTTGTCCCTGTTCGCCTTGCTGACCCTGTTGCTGCGATCCAGATTGCTCTTCTCCTTCCTTGGCTTCTCCTTCCTTGGCTTCTCCTTCCTTGGCTTCTCCCTCCTT
>NZ_JANZKV010000116.1:2465-24303 GCF_025060895.1 Stieleria sedimenti
TCTCCCTCCTTGGCTTCTCCTTCCTTGGTTTCTCCTTCCTTGGTTTCTCCCTTCATCTCTTCGCCGTTTTCTTCAGCGAGTTGGTCCTTCAACTCTTGTCCGCGTTCAGCGATCGATTCCTGCTCTTTTTCGAGTTGATCGAGTTCCGCCCCATTTTCGGTCCGTGCACGGGTGCTTCGTTGAGAGCGTTCGATGCGTTTGAGATCCTTGATCATCTTCGACAACCGCTCTTTTTCATCGCGAATTCGGTTTGCCCGGTCTTCGCTGGTCAGCAGTTTCAAGATCTCCGCCAGCCCGGTGCTGGCCGAATCTTGATTGCTGACCGCGTCCGAAAATTTTTCGTTTCGGAGCGCTTCGCTGGCGTTCCTGAGTTGCTGCAACACGAACTTTTCGCGGGACTGCTTGGCCGCCTGTCGTAGCAACGCCGCGCGGTCGGGGTTTTCAACGGCCTCGACATCGGCCAGACGCAGCAACAGTTCTTCGAGACGTTGGTAGCGATCGGCGACGCCGGCTTGGCGGAGCACCAGATCGGACTCTGGGGCGGGGTCTTGGGCGGTGCCGGCCCCGCAGAGGGAGGCTGCGAGGACGAAGAGAACGGCCGCGAGAGGGCGAAACGGAGTGGATTGACGCGTGGCGGCTCGACGTGTGACCGAGCGATTCGATTCATTCATCAAGTCATTGTCCCACATATCGATTTCCAGGTCTGCGGCAGTTCGGTGCCGGTTACTTAAACAGGTCTTTGACCCGGTTTTTGCGTTCTTGCTGGGTGTCTTCTTTGAGTTGTTCTTGATCTTGGATCAGGCCGCGGACCAGGTCCAGCAGTTCATTGTAGCTTTCCAAGTCAAGCATCTTCTCCAAAACGGCGGTTAACTCCAAGAGCACTTGGTCGGCGGTTTGAATCGCCGCCTCGGTCTGCTCCAGCGCCTGTTCCGGCTGTTCGATGGAATCTTCGATGGCTCGGATCTGCTGCTTGAGCTGCTCCATGGAGACATCGACGATCTGTCGCAGCGGGTCGCGGACTCCACTGCCAAGTCTTTCCTGTCGATCCTTGGAGTCAACTCGGTTGTTGACCATTTCCAACAGCAGGTCATCGAGCGACTCGGCGATTCCGGTCAGTTCTTCGGCGGTCTTACTGGCCTGCAGGCCACTTTGCTGGACCCGCAGCCCGATGATTCGCAGTTCGCGTTGCCGCGTCTGTTGTTCTGACTCCCCTTGCTGGCGTTCCATCAACAGCTCGAACCGATCGGATCGAAACCCAGCGAGTTGCTCACGCAGTCCCTGGGTTTCGGTGACGGTTTGTTCGAGTCGGGTGCGGAGTCCCAGTTCCCGTCGCTCCATCAGCGACAGCAATTCCTCGGGCGTGACCACCTGCAAGCGAAAGATTTCGCTGGTGGTCAGGTGGGTTCCGTCCAGGTTGTATCCGTCTCGTGCTTCGGCATAGACGCTGATGGCGCCGCCGGGTTGCAAGGCGGGGATCTGCCCGGAATTGGTCAGTTCACGAAGATCGATGACGGCACCGGCCTGGCCGTCGCGGTCCAGTTCCAGCCGTTGCGAGATGGGCTCGGCCGACTCCGGCGCGGCCGCGGCACCGTCGTCAGCCCCTTCGTTGGCCGAGGCGTTTTGCGCGACGAACGCGGTCACCGAGACGACGCCGTAGTCATCTTCGGCGACACATTGCAGCGGCAGCCGGGCGATCGGTGTGACCGCGGATTGGATGCCGTTGAGCGCAAGTGAGACGCTGGGAGGTTCATCGAGGATGGCGCCCAGGAAGTATCGGAACGGTGCTTGGGCGCTGATGCCGTCGGGATCGGAGGGAACGATGCGAATCGCGGTCGGATTGTTGAAGGTGTCCAGGTTCAACTGCACGGACCGGCGGTCGTCGGCGTACACCAGGTCTGTCACTCGGGTTTCTTGCCCATCCGATTCGAGCACGACATCAACATCGCCCAACGGCAGACTCGAAACCGCCTCCAGCGTCACACCGCTGCCTTCGCTGATTCGCAATCCCGCTTGGTAGGGTGTTTCGAAATCGAACTCGGATTCATCGATTGCGGTGGACGTGGCGGAGTCACGAAGGTAATCGGGATAACGAATCTTGACGTTCATCGCCGAAATCGCCGGTGGCTCGGCGGCTTCGATCCGGTAGTTGATCAACCGATCATCGAGGCCTTGGATGGAAAACGAAAACGACGACGCGAGGTTGCTGAGCGGAGGCCCGTCGAGCACAAACGCTTGGTAGCCGTCTCGCTGGCGTCCCACCCGACGCATGTTGGATTGTCCGCGGGTGCCGTCATCGGTTTCGTAATAGACGGTGCACGCCGAGGGGACTTCGGCGTCCTCGGCTGCCGCGCGGATCCGCAGGATGCCGCTGCTGCCGGTGGGCAATCGCATCACGCCGTTTTCAAATTCGATTCGCTGCGGGTCGGAATCTTGGATGTTGGACGCGCTGACGGTCGGCAAGTCGACTCCGACCATTTCCAGCCTGGCCCGCCGTGGCCAACGGGCGTCGGACAGCAGCGTCAATCGGGCCGCCGCGCGGGCGAACGCACTCGGGCTGTAGGCGGCAAACATCAGCGCCAACAGCAACAGCGGTCCGGCCAGAGCGGCTTTCTGAATCAGCGGTTGCATCCGAAACACACGCCCGGGATCAACTTCGTCCACCGACTCGGACGCTTCACGGTGTACCAGACGCAACAAGTCGGGCGAGTGCGAATCGCCCGTACGGCCGGGCCGGGACAGTTGCACGGCCGTCACCAGTCGGCCGGCGAGTTGCGGATGATGTCGTTCGACCAACAACGCCAGGCTGTCGTCGGGAAGCGGTCGGCTCAATCGATCGATCAGCATTCGGACAACGATCACGAACACCGCAAAACCGACGGCGGCGAGCAGGATCCCCCGCGCCGAACGGGGCATTTCGGTGCCGCCGAGTGTGACGGGCACATAGTCGATCAACAGTCCGATCCAGAACGCCACCAGAACGACCGCAATGATCGCCAGCACCGAGTCCCAAACCACGTAGCGGCGAATCCGCCCACGAAGCGATTGAAGCAACGATTGAAGTTCGGGATCAAGCATGTTAAGCCAACCTGTGTAGTCTGCGGATGACCCATTCCATTGTCAGCACACTGGCGATCAGCCACAACAGCATCGCGTTTCTGCGTTCGGTGAACATCGCGTCGGGGGTTCCGGGAAGAATTGTGGTTTGGGGCTGGGGGCTGATGGTGCCGACGATGTTTTCGATCAGCGAGTCTCCCGCGGCGTCGGCTTCGACTTTCCAGTATTCCCCGCCGGTCGTTTCGGCCAAGCTCGCCAGGTCTTCGTCGTTGCGTCGGGGGCGTTCCAGTTCGACCGTCGGCAACCGCACTTGCACGTTCTGGCGGAAGACTTCTTCACCGAGTGCGTCGCCGAGTGTGAGACGCAATTCATGATTTCCATCGGTGCGAACGACAAATCGGCCGCTGTAAATTCCCGGTCGTGATTCACCTTCGACGGGCGTCAGCCGAACATCTTCGACGCCCTTGGGCGTGATCAGTTTTGCATTGACCTCGGGCACCGTCAGCGGTTCGAACTGCTCGTCGGTCAACACGGCACGAACGGTGATGGTGTCGCCGACCATTGCTCGGGGCGAATCGACCAACAGCAAGCCGCGGTTGCTGTCGCGCAACAACCGTCCTTCGCTGACCCAGCGAATCAGTTTGGTGTAGTAGTTGTCGAAGTACGCATCGCTTTCGCGGCGCATCCGCCACATTTCGCCGCTGCCTTGAAAGAACACGCGACCGGCGCCATAGAACTGGCTGGCCATGTAAACGGGTAATGAATCCGAGATCCGCGTCGTCGGGTCGGAGAAATAGGCGTAAACCTTGGCGATCGGTTTGGCCGCTTTGACCCCGACGTAATCATAGACGCCGCCGAACGAATCCCAGGCTTCGAAGCTGGTCGCCGGATCATCGGTCACCCACAGGAACTCGGCACGCCGCGCTTCCGGCGTGAATTCCAGCGGCCAAGCCGTTTCGCCCCCTTCGCGACCCGAGCCCATCATCAACCCGCGACTGGAAAACGTGACGGGGAAGAAGCTGGCGATGCGGGCGACGCGCGGATCGGTCCGTAGTCGCAGCCATCGAGGGTGATAGACCGGTCCGCCGACGATGATCAATCCTCCCGATTGGGAGGCGAGCCAGCGATCGAGCAATTCGATCGACGCCGCGGGAATCTGAGTCCAATCGGGATCGAACATCGCGATCGCGTCATACTCGAACAGCTCCGCCGGGGTTGAGGGAAACTCGGTCAACAGTTGATCGGCGTCCTGGCTCATCCCCGGCTGACCGGTTTGCAGCCAGGTGTCCAAGCGGATTGATTTTTCGCGGTGCAGCAGGTTTCGGACGAAGCGGTATTCGCGGGTCGGACCGCCGGCGATCGTGAGCACACGTAGCTTCCGCGCGACGACTTCGTAACGCGCGTCGCTGACATCATCCTTTTGATTCTGGTCCTTCTCGACCGGCAGAATTCGGATCGCCAGTCGTCGCCGTCCGACCGATCGGGGTTCGAGCTCGAACTTGATGCCGACCAGCGAGCCGTCTCCGGTCAACTTGACGGACTGCGAATCGATCACTTCGGTCGGCAGCGCATTGGAGGCGTTGCCGTCGGCGGTGGTCGCGTCGAGACCGTCGAGCAGTTGGACTTCGATAGCCAACGCGTCGCCGCCGGTCCCTTGAAGCACGGCCGAGACGGCGAATTTGTCGTTGGGATAAACGCGTTTGGGGGCATCGAGGTCGACCACGCGGACGTTCGTCGGCGGCTTGCTGCTGCCGAGTCCGACGGGGTACACCGAAACCTCGCTGCGTTTTGCCAGGGCCATCGCCGAGGCCACGTTGCTGCCCCCGTTGTTTTGCCCATCGGTCATCACCACGATGCCGGCCAGCGTCGTGGGGTCGTGGCTGGCCAACACGTTGGTGATCGCATCACCGATCCGGCTTTGCGATGCCGATGCCGCGATCGCGTCTTCCCAATTGAGTACTTTGATCGGTTGCTGGGCCGGATCCGCCTGCTCGCTCGAATCTTCACCGTCGGTCGGTTCGGGCGCGTAGTCGGCCAACCCGATCAGCGACGCAAACGATCGCGACGTGTCGCTACTGTACGTCCAGCCGCACAACAAGATGCCGACGCACATCGTCACCGCGGTCACACCCAGCAACCAGCCCAGGCTTTCGCGTCCACCGCCGGACTGCGAATCCGACGTGGGGGCCGACAAGCCGCCGACCAACAGCGATGCGAGCGACAGCGCGAGTGAGACGCCGAGCAAGATCAGGCCGGTCAATGCGACCGGGGAGGGTTGGCGGATGGACGTTGCCGGCTGGACCGCGTCGTCTTGCTCGGGTTCGGCATCCGTTTCGGTTCCGCCACCAGATTGCAACAACAGGGGTTCGGCGGCGTCGCCGAAGCTGTACACACTGACGCGGTGTTGTTGCCCCAGACGCTCGACCAATTCGTTTTCGGCCAGCAGTTCGGCGGCGCGTTTGGCGCGACTTTCGCTGCCGATCGCGTCCGATTGGGCCAGCGACATACTTTGGCTGGTGTCGACCAGCACCACGACTTCGCTCGGTCGCAAGATCTCTCGCTGGGTGCGGCGTTGCAGGTCAAAGAAGAAAAACAGCAGCGCGACGATCATCGCCAGTCGCAGAAAGATCAGAGTGATGCTGACCGAACGGGAGAGTTCCGCGGTGTCGCGTCGGTAAAACCTCGCGGATCCGAAAATCAACACCGCGGTCGAGACCAGCAACAACGCCCACCACCACCAGCCTTCGATCGAGGCGGCGCGGGCGAACTCATAGACGGTGGTCTCCAGCGCCACGCTGCTCTCGGTGGACTGTTCCAGTGTTTCGTTCACGCCGATCGCCCTCCCGCCGCCAAACCAAATTCGTGACGCTTTGAACCGCCACGCGGATCGTCCGCTGCCAGCGTGCCGCCGGTCGAAACGGATGCCCGAGTGTGATAGCTGGCCCAATAGGCCAATGCCTGTTCGGCCGCCAACAGCAACCCGAGCAGCGCCAACAGCATCAGCCCGAGGGTGGAACTGCCGGCGAACTGATTTTGTTGACGCCAATCTTCGCTGGACACAAATTGCACGTCGATCGGCAGCAGGGCTCGGCGTATCTCGGCAGCGTCGGCGCGTTCCAAGTCGCCCTCACCCCCGACGATCGCGCTGGCCGAGGGGATCACCTCGCCGCCGCCATCGGCTTTCAACAGTCCCCACTCGAACAGTCCCGGACGCAGCAGTTCGTCGACGTTGGATTCGCTGGCGATCAAGCGTTCGACCGGATCGAGCGACACGCGGACGGTGTCCGCTTCCGCTTCGGCGCCGATGATTTCCATCACCACGCGGGGCGGGGACTGGGCGGGGGTCACCAATTTCATTTCTGGAAAATAGGATCGGGTGGAAAGGGTCTTGCGGAGCGGTTCGGTGACTGCGTGGGACGTCGACGCACTGGCTCCGCTCCAGAGCCGCGCGTTGGACAGCAACATGAACGGAACAAACGTCGGGTCGCCGGGCCAGTTGGTCCAGTCCGGGGCGAGACTGCTGAGCACGGTGACGACGGTTCCCGCGCCGGAGGTGTGTTCGGTGACGAGGGGAATGCCGTCGCGGCGGACCAACACCTTGCGATAGCGTCGGGGTTCTCCCGTCGCGTCTGCGTCATCGCTCAGCGTCCACCCCTTTGCGAGCCCGATCATCGATAGCGAAGCATCCCCGGCGCTGCGTAACGGATCCAGGAAGGTGTCGTTGTCGCCGAACAAGACATCGCCCGTTCGGGTCGACCCGCCGACGGGCAATGCTTCGATCGTCTGTAGTGGTGCGGGCAACAGGCGTCGATCCTGCGTCAGCAAGATGCGGTTGTAGTCGCTCGGCTCGACGGCGTCCCCGAGGAACCAAGCGATGCCGCCGCCTGCTTCAACGTATTGCTGCAACGCCGTCGCGGTCGTTTCGTTGATCTGGGGCAGATCCATCAAGTAGATCGCGCGGTAAGGTGCCAACATCTCCATCGTCGCACTGCGCAGAAATGCCGGCGGTTTGATGTCCGGCTGGGCACCGATCCGCACTTGGCTGCCGGGATCGAGCACGGCGGCGACCGTGTACGCGCCGGCTTCTTCCAGATCCGAGTCGATCACCAACACGCGTTCGACATCGCTCAACGGCAGCGTGCAGGTTCTCTGGTTGTCGACGGCCAACGCGTCCGAGGGCAGTTCCACTTCGATCGCATGGGTGCCGGTTTCGGCGATGAAGACTTGAAACGATTTTGTGATTTCGGCACCGGCGGCCAGCGACTCGATGACCAATCCGGGAAGCGAATCCACGACACCGCTGACGCGGCGTGAGGGATCCACCGATTGAACCTCGTCCCCATAACGAATGACGCGGCAGGCCAGCGTCACGTTCTTGACTTCGCGGCCGCTGTAATTTTTGATCGTCGCACGGACGACGACAGGAACGCCGGCGACCCAGACGTCTTGAACGGGAGCGAGATCGGTGACGGCCAGGTTGCGTTCCGGACGATTGGCACAGTCGATCATGCGGACCTTCAAGTCGTCGCCGGAAAATTTGCGCATCGCTTCGGCCAGCCGCTCGGTCGAACCCCAATCGCGGGCACGAAAGTCGCTGGCGATGTAAACGAATTGATTGTCCGCCGACGTCGCGGCGGCCAATTCGCCGGCCAGGTCCAACGCGGGGACCAGATCGGTTCGGATCGGTGACACAGCGGTCGCCATCACCCGCGCGATCAGACTGCTGTCGCCCAGGATGGTTTGGCTCGATAGGTCCGCGGCGACGTCGCCGGAATCACTGCCACCCTGGACGGCCAGGGCGGCGCGGCTGGCACGCATCACCGTCAATTGATGATTGCCTTCGTCGTTGATCAGCCGTTGCGTCAGCTGCTGCAACGCCTGCAGGGCCCGATCATAGGAGGTCGTTTCGCCGCCTCCGCTGACGTCTCCCATCGAATAACTGTCGTCCAGGATGATGATGTGGTGCGTGGTTTGCCCACCGAGGGCGCCCAAGATTTGACGGCCTCCGGTCCATCCGCACAGCATCATCACCAACACCGCGGCGACGGCCAGACGCGTCAGCAGCAGCAATAGTTGCCGCAGCCGCAGCCACTTTTTTTGTTTTCGATAGCTCGCCAACAAGAAATCCATCGCCGCCCAACGTCGTCGGCGGTGACGCAACATGTTGATCAGATGGACCAACAGCGGAACGGCGACGAAGGCAAAACCGGCCAGCAGAGCGGGATACAAGAACATGGTTCGCGGCCTCCTTACCGGCGTAGCTTGGGAAGCGAGGTGCGGTGTGACAGGAATCGTGCCAACAATGCATCCAATGGGTCGCTGGTTCGGACTTGGATGTAGTCGATCGAAAGCCGACCACACGCTTTACGTGTTGCGTTCAAGAATTGATCGAGCGCCTCGACGTAACCTTGTCGCAGCGCGCGGGGATTGCAATTGAGCATGTCGTCGCTTTCGAGCCCTTCGAACCGCGTCGCACCGTTGAAGGGAAATTCGATTTCGTCGTCATGCAAGACATGGAACAACGCGACGTCGTGGCCCCGCGAACGGAGCACCCGCATCCCTTCGACCAGTGAGTCGATTCCCAGCAAGTCCGAGACGATCAGCACCAACCCACGACGGGGGATCGCCTGGCCGACCTGTTTGGCGACGCGGACCAAATCGGTTCGGCCATCGGCCCCGACCTGATCCAGCATCGACAAAATTCTCGCCAATTGTTGCTGATTGCTTTTGGCCGGCACGATGTCACGGACTTCGGTGTCGAACGTGATCACGCCGCAGGCATCTTTCTGGCGCAGGGCCAAGTAGGCCAGTGATGCGGCGATGGAAGCGGAGTAATCGAACTTGTTCGTTTCGCCTTCGCCGTAAGACATGCTGGCGCTGCGATCGACCAGCAACGTCAACCGCAAGTTCGTTTCTTCTTCGTATTGTTTGATGTGCAAGCGATCCTGCCGCGCATACACCTTCCAATCGATATGACGAAGCTCGTCACCGGTGTTGTATTGGCGGTGTTGCAGGAATTCGATCGACTGGCCGAAGTAGGGGCTGCGGTGCATGCCCGACAAGAATCCTTCGACCACACGACGCGCCGTCAGTTCCATTCGACGGATTCGCTGCGTGACTTCAGGACGCAAATATTTTTTGGAATCGGGCATCGCGCGAAAGCTCGTCTTCGGTCGTCGGTGTCGCCGCTACGATGCGATCGATCACATTGTCGCTGGTCACCCCGTCACTTTCGGCGGCGAAATTGACCACCATGCGGTGCCGGAGGACGGGTTTGGCCAGTTGTTGGATGTCGTCGATCGAGACATGAAAACGACCTTCCAACAGCGCCCGGGCCTTGCCGCCGAGGATCAGAAACTGGACGGCCCGTGGACCGGCGCCCCATCCCACCAAGTCGTTGACGAAATCCGGCACGCCGTTGTCGCCGACGCGTGTTTGGCGGACCAGCGAGAGCGCGTAACGCACCACGTGGTCACTGACCGGAACCCGTCGCACCAGGTCTTGCAAACGGATGATCTCTTCGGCGTTGAGCACCGCTTGGACGTCGCCGGTTTCCATGCCGGTGGTCCGCCGCGCGACCTCGAACTCCTCGTCAAACGAGGGGTATTCGACAAACACCTTGAACATGAAGCGGTCCTGCTGCGCTTCGGGCAACGGATAGGTGCCCTCCTGTTCGATCGGGTTTTGGGTGGCGAGCACAAAGAACGGATTGGGCAGCGGGTGGCGGGTTCGTCCGACCGTGACTTGCCGTTCCTGCATCGCTTCCAACAGCGACGCCTGGGTCTTGGGCGGCGTGCGGTTGATTTCGTCGGCCAAAATGATGTTGGCAAACAACGGGCCTTCCATGAACCGAAACCCGCGGTGCCCGGTCGAACGGTCCTCTTCGATGATTTCCGTTCCGGTGACGTCGGCGGGCATCAGGTCGGGAGTGAACTGGACGCGGGAAAACGCCAGGTCCATTGTTCGGGCCAGTGTGCTGATCATCAACGTTTTGGCCAGTCCCGGAACGCCTTCGAGCAGAACGTGACCGCGACTGAACAGCCCGATCATGATCTCTTCGATGACTTCCTGCTGTCCGACAATGACTTTGCCAAGTTCCTGGCTGATCTGTTTTTTGGCATCATTAAGACGTGCCGCGTCGGCTGCCGAAAGCTCGCCCATCGCCGCCCCGTCGTTCCCTGCTGACTCGACCGAGTTATCCATTCCGTTCCCACAATCAAAAGGTGCCACGCTTACTGAACCGCTACAGGATACCAGCCGGACTACGCGCCGGATATAGGAACGCGCTCGAACTGTCTCGATCGACCCTTGCACTGGCCCGTTCCGCTACAATCGGAGGTTGTGCGATTGAACCGTCCCGCCCAATGGTGCCCACCGCCGTGTTTCGACCGTCTGCCTATCGCGATGTGTTACCGTGTCGCCCCGCCCCGAGTTGTCAGAGTGATCGCTCTCGTCGACACCTTACCCAAGTGTCCAGCACTCAAGCGGATCAGACGGACGGCGGGCAACCGAAACGCCGTTGCGTCATCACGCCCGTCTGGCTGCGGGGCGCCACATTTGCCTGGCTGGTGCTCCTGCTGCCTTGCCTTCCCGGCCTGGCGGCCAATTACTCCGAAGCCGAAGCGTTGTTTCTGTCGGGAAAGATGGACGAGGCGGAAGAAATCGCCAAGGCCGAAGTGGATCGGGGGATTTGGAATCGCCGCTGGTCGGAACTGCTGATTCGATGCCAACTGGCGACCGGGCAATACGAACCGGCGCTGGAAACCTATGACGCCGCGATCGGCCGCTATCCGACCAGCTTGCCGCTCCGCGTGCTGGGAATGGATGTTGCCCACTTCAATGACCTGCCGGATCGCGCGGCCAGCGAAGCGGCGATGATTCAGCGCTATCTGCAAACCGGCCAGTTGAAGTATGCGACGTCTGATACGCTGATCGCTGCGGGACGTTTTTTTTCAGAGAACGGGATCGACGCCCGGATCATTCTCAAAAACTTTTACGACCGCGTGCTCGAGACAGACCCCACCAATCTCGAAGCGTTGATCGCCACCGCCGAACTGGCGATCAGCAAAGGTGATTTTGCCGTCGCCGCCGAAACGGTCGCCAAGGCTCAGCAACGCGAACTCGAAGACGCTCGGCTGGATTACCTGCGTGCCGTCGCGCTGCAATCGTCCGACCCGCAACAAGCGCAAGTGGCACTCGTCCAATCGCTACGGCTTAATCCGGTCTATGAGCCGGCGTTGATCCTGAAGGCGGAAAAGGAGATCGATCGCGAAGACTACGCCGGGGCGGAGGCGACGATCGAGCGAATGCTGGAAACGAATCCCAAAAGCCCTGCCGCGTTCGCGCTCAAGGCCGTGCTCGCCCACCTGGACGGTGACTACGACGAAGAGAAAGCGTTTCGTGAACAGGCACTGCAGTGGTGGCCGACCAACCCCGAAGTGGATCATTTGATCGGACGCAAATTGTCCGACAAGTACCGTTTCGCCGAGGGGGCTCACTATCAGCGATTGGCGTTGACGTTTGATCCCTCGCACATCCCGGCCACTTTTCAGTTGGCCCAGGATCTGTTGCGTCTGGGCGATGATGACGTCGGCTGGAAACTCGCCGAACAGGTCAACACCGAAGATCCGTACAACGTCGTCGCTTACAACTTGATGACGCTGAAAGACCGCATCGATGGGTTCGAAACGATCCGCGCCAGCGAGGCCAAGGGGACACCACGTGACGTCGATGATCCCGCCGCCGAGTTGGGGTTTGAGGAACACCGCGAACCGGGAGAGATTCTGATCCGAATGGATCGGCGCGAACGCAAGGTCTATGGCAATGCGGTCGCGGAACTGTTGTCCGAAGCCAAGCAGGTGCTTTGCGAAAAGTACCAATTGGAACTGACACGCCCCGTGATCGTGGAGATCTTTCCCAAGCAAAGCGATTTCGCCATCCGCACCTTCGGGCTTCCCGGCGGCGAGGGTTTTCTGGGCGTGTGCTTCGGACGCGTGATCACGGCGAACAGCCCGGCGTCGCAAGGGCCGCGGCCGTCGAACTGGAAGAGCGTGCTGTGGCACGAATTTTGCCACGTGATCACGCTGACCAAAACCAAGAACCGAATGCCGCGATGGTTGAGCGAAGGGATCTCTGTCTATGAAGAGCTTGAGCGGGACCCCCGTTGGGGACAGTCGATGACCGCCCGTTACCGTGAGATGATTCTGGGCGATGACTTCACCCCGGTGTCCCAATTAAGCGGTGCGTTTCTCAATCCGCCGTCACCGACCCATCTGCAATTCGCGTACTACGAATCATCGCTGGTCGTCCGCTACCTGGTCGACGAGTACGGCGCGGAATCGTTGAACGCCACGCTCGAATCGCTTGCCGACGGCATTCCGATCAACGAAGCGTTGGCGAAAAACATCGCCCCGATGGAGCGGATCGAAACCGGCTTTGCTGAATATGCGCGCAAGTTGGCCACTGATTTTGGCAACGGACTGGAATTCACGCGTCGCCCGTCGCCCGAGGAAACGGAAATCGAAGACGCCGATCCGGCGGAAATTTTGAAGTGGGCCGGGGAGAATCCGGACAACTATTGGGCCCGCATGACCTCGGCCCGGGCGGCGCTGGCGAGGAAGCAATATGCGGACGCAGCGGAGCACCTCGAGTTCCTGGTGGAGAAAAACGCCGCGACGGGCGAGTCGGAAGGCGTGCTGGAATCGCTTGCGGTCTGTTACCGCGAACTGGGAAAGGTAGAGAAAGAACGCGAGGTCTTGAAACAGCTTTTTTCCGTTTCCTCCGATGCTTTACCGAGTTTGCAGCGTTTCATTGAAATGGAGAAATCGCAAAACGACTGGTCGTCGGTGTTGGAGTCTGCCGTCCATGCACTTGAGATTCAGCCGTTCGCGCTGGACGTGCATCAATCGCTGGTGGCGGCATGTCGTGAACTGGATCAAAGCGAAAAAGCGATCGATTCGCTTCGTGCCCTGCAAGCGATGGATCCGGTGGATGTGGCCGGTCTGGATTTTCAAATGGCTCAGTCGCTGGCCGCCGCCGGCGAGATCGACGCGGCAACCGAGCACCTGATCGACGCCCTGTTGATCGCGCCGCGGTATCGCGATGCCCACCACTTGCTGCTCGCGCTTCAAGAACCGCCCCAGGCGGAAGAGCAAGCGCAGCCCCAGGAAGCGACTGCCGCCGACGAGAAAACGGCGGATGAAAAGTCAGCTGATGAGAAGTCCGACGCGACTGAGCAAGACGCGACCGATTCGTCCAATGCTTCCGAGCCGGGCGAATCCGATCAGTCCGAGAACCCTGCCGCGGAGAGTGTCGTCGAATGATTCGCCAACGATCCAAAACCTTCGTGATGCTGACCGCGATGCTGGTCGTCAGTGCTGCCGGCATCGCCTTGGCCCAGTGGGGACGTCGCTTTCGCAGCATCGAAGAGGACCGGCGTGGTGTTCCGAAGTGGGAGGTTGATCGGCAGTTCCCCGGCGACACCTTCACCTTCGCCCGGGTCTACTACGACTCGTATTACGGTCGCGGACGTGGCGGCGGCGGCTGGCGAACGGATTACCCCGACAGTGATCTGAACTTCTCGTTGCGGCTGCAGCAACTGACGACGATCAAGGTCAATCCCGATCCCGTGATCGTCAATCTGACCGACGAAAACCTGTCGGACTATCCGTTCCTGTACCTGATCGAACCCGGCGGGTTGGTGTTCAGTGAAGCCGAGGTGGTGGCGCTACGCAAGTACTGTTTCAACGGCGGTTTTCTGATGGTGGACGATTTCTGGGGCGACACCCAGTACGAAAACCTGGCGTTCGAGCTCGAACGAGTCTTTCCCGATCGCAAGCCCTTTGAAGTCCCGCTGGAGCACGAGATCTTTCACAACGTTTACGACATGAAAGAAAAGCCGCAGGTCCCTGCCATCGGCAGGGCTTGGGGATCGGTCACCTGGGAAGACACCCGCGACGGGAGCGACAACAGCGTGCCCCACTATCGCGCGATTGTCGACGACAAGGATCGGATCATGGTCTTCATCTGTCACAACACGGATCTAGGTGACGGTTGGGAGCGCGAAGGTGAAGACGAAGAGTACTTTCGTGAGTTTTCCGTCAAAAAGGCCTACCCGATGGGCATCAACATCGTGACCTACGCCATGACTCATTGAATCGCCGCCCCTTGCATCGCTTGTTCGAGTTCCATTTCCGTTTTGCCTTTCATCACTTCATCAGTGGTCTCCCGCATCGGGACGCCCTTCATTGTTCGAACCCACCTATCAACTAGCCAATGACAGTCACTGACACCAACGTGGTCGAGCAGATCCAAGACGCCCGCGAAAAAATCGTTGGCGAACTTTCCAAAGCGATCGTCGGGCAGCACGACGTCATTGAACAGTTGCTGATCAGTTTGCTTGCCGGCGGCCACTGTTTGATCACCGGGCCTCCCGGGTTGGCAAAAACCTTGCTCGTCCGCAGCGTCGCCCAAGTGTTTCACTTGCAGTTCAGCCGGATCCAGTTCACCCCCGACCTGATGCCGGTCGATATCGTCGGGACCGAGATCTTGGAGGAAACGAAGGACGGGCATCGTGGCTTGACGTTTGTCAAAGGCCCGGTGTTTGCCAACGTGATCTTGGCCGACGAGATCAACCGAACGCCGCCCAAGACCCAAGCGGCGATGCTCGAAGCGATGCAAGAGCACCAGGTGACGGCGGCCGGCACGCGTTATGAATTGCCCGAGCCGTTTTTCGTGTTGGCGACACAAAACCCGATCGAAATGGAAGGCACCTACCCGCTGCCGGAAGCCCAACTCGATCGGTTTTTGTTCAACGTCAAAATCGACTACCTGCCGCCGGCGGACGAGTTGTCGGTGGTGCTGCGGACCACCGCGTCGAAACCCGAGCCGATCAATCCGCTGTTCTCCGGGGAAGACGTGTTGCAGTTCCAACAAACGGTCCGCGACGTCCCGATCGCGACTCCGATTGCCGAATACGCCGTCAAGATCGCTCAAACCACCCGTCCCAACCGCGACGGATCGCCCGACTTTGTCAACGAGTGGGTCGGCTGGGGTGCCGGCACGCGGGCCTCGCAAACCCTCGTGTTGGGCGCCAAAGCTCGCGCGTTGTTGATGGGCCGCGCCCATGTCCAAACCGACGACATCGTCGCGCTGGCGCATCCGACGCTGCGTCACCGCGTGCTGCCGACCTACAAGGCCGAAGCCGAAGGGGTCACGATCGAGCAGATCATTGACAAGCTGTTGGAGACGATTCCCAAGCCATGAGCGCCGCCGCGAATGCCGGGGCGCCCCCCGCGCGAAAAACCACTTCCGGGAAGAATTCTGCCGGATCGAATTCGAACGCGAATGACCGCGCCGGTGTTGACCCCGCGGCTCTGATGCGGATCAAGAGTTTGAAACTGCGCGCCAAGACCGTCGTCGAAGGGTTTTTCTCGGGTTTGCACCGCAGTCCGACCCACGGCAGTTCGATCGAGTTCAGCGAATACCGTGCCTATGTGCCCGGTGATGATTTGCGCAACCTGGATTGGAAACTCTACGCGCGGAGCGATCGTTACTTTATCAAAAAATTCGAAGACGAGACCAACCGGCGTTGCTATCTGGTCGTCGATCAAAGCCGTTCGATGGGCTATGGATCGATCGAGTACAGCAAGATGGAATATGCCCGTACGGTCGCCGCGACGCTGGCCTATTTCTTGACCATGCAACACGACGCGGTGGGTGTGCTGACGTTCGACGCGGAACTCGGTGATTTCTTGCCGGCGAAACTCGGTGCAAAACAATTTCATCAGATCCTGGTCGAACTGTCCCGTCCGGCGCTGGGCAAGGGCACCGACATCGAAGCCCCGCTTCGCCAAGTGACCTCGTTGGTGCCGCGCCGCGGGCTGGTGATCTTGATGAGCGATCTGCTGGCCCCGCCGGGCATGCTGAAGACGCAGTTGGCGGCGCTCCGCGCACGCGGCCACGAGGTCGTGTTGTTGCGGATGATCGATCCGGGTGAACTTGAGTTGGGGATCAAGGATCCGGCGATGGTGACCGACGTCGAAACCGGCCAACAGATCTACGTCGACCCGTCCGCGGCGAAAGCCAATTACGCCGAGCGATTCGAGCAACACCGACGCGAGATCGAATCGATTTGTGAATCGACGGGCGTGGGCTTCTATGAACTGATCACCGACAAACCGCTCGATCTGGCGCTGTCGAGTTTGATCCACGCCAGAAACCGCCTGGGCAAGTCGGGGCACCGGTCGATCAGCGAGGGAGTGCGCCGATGAGTTTCCTGGCACCGCTGTACTTCCTGGGGGCTTTGGCTGTTGCCGGGCCGATCCTGTTTCACTTGATCCGGCGACAACCCAAGGGCGAAGTCGAATTCAGTTCGCTGATGTTTCTCGATTCGACGCCGCCGCGTCTGACACGCCGCAGCCGACTGGAGAACTGGCCGCTGTTGTTGTTGCGGTGCGCGGCGATCCTGGTGCTCGCCTTTGCTTTTGCCAGACCGTTTTTACCGCTGTCGGAATCGGATTCGGTAGAGGGCGTCAAACAGGCGGTGATCGTGTTGATCGACCGGAGTGCGAGTATGAAGCGACCCGGTTTGTGGGACCAGGCGACCAAAAAAGCCAAACAAATTTTGGAGCAGGCGGACGACGAAACGTTGTTTTCAGTGATCGCCTTTGATTCCGCTCCGCGAACGGTGTTGTCACTGGAGGAATCCACCCGGCTGGTGGCGGACACCCGCAAGAGTGCCGCACGGGAAGCCATTGAGCGACTGACGCCGACATGGCAATCCACCGATGTCGGCAAAGCGATCCGCTACGCCGCCGATCAGGCAGCGTTGCTGGAACTCGGGGAATCGGAGAATGCATCGGCCACGCCGAACAATCCCAATGCCAGCGCGACCATCGAAACCCGCATCGTGCTGTTGAGCGATCTGCAGTCCGGCGCGGAAATCGAAACGCTGCAGGGATATGAGTGGCCCAATCGTGTGTGGTTGGACATGGAAACGCTGATCGCCACCACCCGCGGAAACGTCAGCCTGCGGGTGATGCCGCAGATGCCGGCGACCGAAACCGATGAAGCCATCCGCGAGGCGGCAGCTGACGTGGTACGTGTTCAGGTTGCACAGAGCGACGACGGCGATACGTCCACGTTCCGCCTGCGTTTCGAAAACCAAGACGAGGACGCCGCAGTGATCCAAGTACCACCGGGGCAAACGCGTTTCTTTTCGGTCAAGCTGCCTGAAGGCAATGGGGACGGCGCCCCGGTGCGGACGGCGACGTTGACCGTTTCGGGAGACAGCGACCGTTTTGATAACACTTTCCATTTCATTCGCCCCAAACGCATCGAGCAAGAAGTTCGCTTCGTCGAAACGTCACGCAACGACTCGCGTTCCAATGAGCCGTCGTCCGAATCCGGCCCGGCACCGGAATCGGCGGTTCGTGAAACCCTTTCGTTTTATGCCAGCCAGGTGCCTTGGTCCGACCCCACGCGGGATGTCACGTTGAATCTGCGGTCCGGCGACGATTGGAGCGAAGGCTTAGATCCGGCGACGACGCCGCTGCTGATCGTGAACGCTTCGGCGACTCTGGAGTCCGGCCGCGAGGCGATCGAGCAATACCTGGCGTCGGGCGGACGGGTCCTGATGGTGCTCGATCGGGCCGTCGATGATGCCGCGGGTGCCGCGATCGCGAGCTTGTTGCGATCTCCCGAACTGGCGATCGGTGAATCCGAAACCGAAGACTACCGCTTGATCGCTTCGGTCGATTTTAAGTCCGCGCTGATCGCTCCGCTGTCGGACCCCGGGGTGAACGATTTCAGCAACATTCGAATTTGGAAGCACCGTCGACTTGAAGGGCTCGGTGAAGTGCCCAGCGTGACGCTGAAGCTGGATGACGGTTCGCCGCTATTGGTCCGACGGGATGTCGCCAGCGACAACCCTGATCTTCCCGGTGGTAAGATTTGGCTCTTGGCGAGCGGCTGGCAACCGTCCGAAAGCCAGTTGGCGTTGTCAACCAAGTTCGTCCCGATCCTGCTGGGCATGCTCGGGCGAAACATGCAGCTCGCCCCGGAGTCACTGATCGTCGGTGATTCACTCGGCGGCGACGCGATCGCGACCGAACCGGGGTTTGTCGAGGTCGATGGAGAAACCTACGCGGTCAATCTGGATCCAACGGAAAGTGTAACCACGTCGCTTGACCAGGATCGAATCGTCCAGTTCGGTGCCGTCGTCTCGTCGCCGCTGGCGCGAGAGCAGGAACAGACCGCCGAGCGAGCACTGCGTGACATCGAATTGGAAGCACGACAAGGCTGGTGGCAATGGTTGATCCTGGCCACCCTCGGGTTCATCGCGGCGGAAACACTGCTCGCCGCCAAAGACTCCACCCGTCAACAGGCAGCCGCATGATGTTACACCCCGCAACGATGTGGCAAAAAGATTCAGGCACCCATGGCACGGGTTTCAGTACGAAGGGATTCAGCAACCGTTGGTGTCTAGCCTTTAGGCGATTCCCGGTCGCTTCGACGCAGCGACAGTGGGCGGCTAAAGCCTGCACACCAACACTCTCGCCCGTGTCATTCGTGTCCGACACCTTATCTCAGAAACCGCGAACTCCGTCCCAGGTGACGAAACGATGAGCGACACCCCTTCGACCGGAAACGATCTTCGATTCGATTCCAAACTCGGCATGGCGGAACGTCAACTCGAACGCATTCGGCGTGAGATGAACCATGTTTCCGGTCGTGTCCGGTCCAGACACTTTTGGACGTTGTTGGCGGTGTTCGCGGTCATCGCCATGTTGTTCGCGTTGATGTTTCGCGGAGCACAATTGTTTGGGCAAATCGACGACACCACCACATGGGCGTTGAATACTTCGGTGTTGGTGATCGCGGTAGTTGCGTCGTGGGTTCTGTCGAGTCGACTGGCCGGGGGCGTGCAAGCGACGGCTTCGAAGATCGAAACCGCGTTTCCGGGGTTGGGCGAACGGCTTTTGACGGCGGCTTACCTGGATGACGAGCAGACAGCCGGCCCCCTCGGACAGCATCTGATCGGTGAGACGCACGACCATTTCCGTTCCCATGATTGGCAGACCGTGGTGTCGACCTTGTCGTTGTGGTCCTCGCGATTGTGTGGCGCCGGCGCGCTGGCCGCTGCGATCGGCGTTTCCATGATCGATTTCCGACAGGATCCCGACGCGTCCTTGTTGCCGACATCGCTGACGTCCCAATCAGAAACGCAACAGGACGTGACGGTGCTGCCTGGCGACGTGTCGATCGAACGCGGCACCAGTCTGGTCGTCACCGCCGAATTCAGCGTGTCGGCGCCCGAGACGGCGACGCTGTTCACGGAGTTCGCGGATGGAAGGTTATCCGAGGGCTTGATGAAACGAAACTTGAGCGACCCGATCGTCGGCGGTTTCCTTTCTCGCGTCGATCAACCGCTGTCTTATCGAATCGAATCGCCGCGTTGGAATAGCCAAACGTATTCGGTCGAGGTATTCGAGTTTCCCGAGTTGCGACGTAGCGACGCCGTGCTGGAGTTTCCTGAGTACACGCAGATGAAATCACGCACCGTCGAGGACACGGTCAAGGTCAGCGTGGTCCAAGGCACCCAAGTGACGTGGCGATTGCTGCTCAATAAACCCGTCGTCTCATGCACGCTGACGACGAAGGGCGGCGAGGTGATCGATTGTCTGCCAGCCACCCGGATCGTCAACGCCAAAACCGAAGATCCGACGCAGCGCTATGCCGCCTATGTTGCCACCGTCAGTGCCCAACAATCAGAAACCTACCTGTTGAAACTGATTGACGACGAAGAACGAGAGAATAAGTATCCGCCCGAATTGTCCGTCAAGGTGCTGCCGAACAAGCCGCCCAAATTGAAGCTCGAGAAGGCTCGCGACGTGACCGTTTCGGCGCTGCAAGAACTGCCGCTGCGTGCAAGCGTTCGCGACGACTACGGGATTTCGAAATCCGGGATCACGTACCGGATCGAAGATGAACCCGAAGTGACCGTCGAGCTTGCCGAAAACCTGGCCCGCAATCTTGATTCGAGCATCGATCACACGTTGGACTTTGAATCCTTGCAGGCGAAACCGGACGATTTGGTTTCTTACTATTTTTGGGCCGAAGACATCGGGCCGGATGGGAAACCGCGTCGTACCGAGAGCGATCTGTTTTTTGCCGATGTCCGTCCGTTCGAAGAGATCTTTCGCGAGGGCGATTCGCCGCCGTCCCAACCCGGCCAACCATCCGGTCAACAGCAGCAAGCCGAAGAGTTGGCGAAACTGCAAAAACAAATCATCACCGCGATTTGGAACCAAATCCGACTTGAGATGGCCGGTACCACACCCGCGCCGGAAGACATCCAAACCATCAGTGACTCCCAAACCGATGCGATCGCCCAGTTTGAAGAGATGGCGGAAAAGTTGACCGACGCGAAGTCCAAGGAAATTGGTTTGCGGGCATATCAAGCGATGAACGAGACCGTGAAAAACCTTGCCGCCGCGGATCTTCCCGAAGCCCGCTCGTCGGCACAACGCAGTTTTTCGAATCTGCTGAAGCTGCGGTCCCGTGAGTTTGAGGTCACCCGGCAACAGCGGCAGCAACAACAGAGTCAAGGCGGTGGTGGTGGCCAGAGTCGACAACAGCAGCTCGATGAATTGGAGTTGGAAGACGACGAGAACCGTTACGAAACGCAGCAACAGGCCCAGCAGCAAACCGCCCAACAGCAGGCCGCCGCGGAAGATCGTCAGGTCCTCAGCCGGCTTCGTGAACTGGCCAAACGCACCGAAGATTTGACCGAGGAGTTGGCGAAGCTGCAGTCGGCACTGGAGCAGGCCGAGAACGAAGAAGAAGCCGAGGAGATTCGCCGACAGCTGAAACGGTTACGCGAGCAGCAGCAGGAACTGCTTCGCATGTCCGATGAATTGGAATCACGCATGCGTTCGCCAGAGAATAGCGAGCGGATGAGCGAGCAAGCCGACCAACTTCAAGAGTCACGTGAAGACTTGCAGCAGGCGAGTAAGGCAACCGAGGAAAACGATGCATCGGCCGCACTCGCCGCCGGACGCCGCGCCGAACGCCAGCTCGATGAGCTGCAAGAGGAGTTCCGTCAACGTGCCGCCGGTGCGTTTGATGAGACCGTTCGTGAGATGCAGCGGGAAGCGACCGAGCTGAAAAACGAACAGGAAAAGATCGGACGCTCGATGCGAGAGCAGGTCGAAAAAGCCTCGCCAGGGCTACGCGGTGACGAACAAACCGACGCCGCGCCGAAGCAGTTGGAAGACCAGGCTGAACGTTTTCGCGATCTGGTCGACAAAATGGAGCAGACGGTCCGGGAAGCCGACGAAGCCGAACCGCTACTGGCGGAGAAGCTGTACGACGGTTTCCGTCAGGCACGTCGGTCTCAAACCGAACAGCAACTAGAAAACGCCGCCGAATTGGTCCGACGCGGTTTCATGCCGCAAGCCGAACAATTTGAGCAGGAAGCTGCCAAGGGAATTGAGCAACTGCAAAAAAGCATCGACGAAGCCGCCGACGCCGTGCTCGGCGATTCCACCGAGGGACTGCGACGTGCCGCCCAACGGCTCGAACAACTCACCCGTGGCGTCGAGCAAGAACTGCAACGGGAGGCTCCCCAAACGCAGCAAGGCCAACAAGAAGGCCAACAAGAAGGCCAACAACAAGGACAGCAACAAGGCCAACAACAAGGCCAACAACAAGGCCAGCAACAAGGCCAGCAACAAGGACAGCAACAAGGACAGCAACAAGGACAGCAACAAGGACAGCAACA
>NZ_JANZKV010000117.1 GCF_025060895.1 Stieleria sedimenti
CCGAGCGCGCCACCTCACGACGCCCGAACGCTGGCGCGAATCGGCTGCTGGGGAATTCGGCCGCTCGCCGTCTGATTGCCCGGACTCTCGGGGTTTTCGGGGGGATGGGTGCACTCCAAATTCAACATCGGTGTCGCAGATTAGCTAAACTCGGGCCATCTCCACTCTTCATTGATTCCTCTTCATTCCCCACCGTGATCCCGCAACGATGCCTTTGTTCTCGAAATCCGCCGACCGGGCTGCCGGCCCGTTTGCCGCTGCGCGAAGACTAGCTCGCCCCCGAAACGTTGCGTCCCGACATCGGATCCGTCGAAAACTGCAGACGGAAACGCTCGAAAAACGGCAACTGCTGGCGGCTGAAATCGAACCGAATGATGTGCCGGCCTCCGCCACCGCCCTGCCCCGCGGTGACGTCTTAGAAGGCACGATCAGCTCCACGCGTGACGTCGACTTCTTTCGCGTCGATTTGAATCGCGGCGACCGCTTTTCGATCAACACGTTCAACATCAACGCCCCCAGGTTCAGCCCCACGTTGCCTCCCGGACTCGAGATCCTAGATTCGAGCGGACGGACGTTGGTCACGTCCGATGATGGGGACACCGCGCGTTTGGTCGCGCCCGCGACGGGCCAGTACTTCATCCGCGTCGGTTCGGAAAACGTCTTCGGCACCTTCGTCGGCCCCTACGGCATGCAGAGTAGTTACACCGGGGCGCCGGCGAACTTCGAATCCGAACCCAATGACACGCTCGCGGTGGCCGACGGTTTGAACGGACTGCTCGGCGAAAAAGTCATCGGGCAACTCGCCGACGCCAGCGAACAAGACGTCTACTCGCTCAACGCCTCGGCCGGTCAAACATTGGTGGTTTCCTTCGCCGGTTTGCAGACAACCAGTCCGGCGGTCGAGGTTCTCGATTCCCTGGGGAACGTGATCGGCGAAAACCAGTCGGGAACCGGAATCGTTCTTCAAATTCAAGATGACCAGCAAGTCTTCGTCGCCCTCTCGGGTGCAAACTCATCCGGCGCCGTCTCCGGTGACTACGCGATGGTCGTTGATCTGGTCGACGATGCTCAGGCGTTCCCCGACCTCGGCGACTCCTTCGAGACGGCCGGACAGCTCGATACCACATCCTACCGAGGAAACTTCGTCGGCATCCTTGATGGTCCATCCGATCGCGACTTCTTTCAGTTCGAAATCGACGACATTGAATTTCTGCGGTTCGATCTGCAACTCAGTGGCAGCGAACGGATCGTCGAAAGCGGCAAGGAAATGCGGCTCTACAACGCATTCGGCCAGGAACTGATCTATTCGCCCAACGGCCGGATCTCGACGGAGGTCGACGACGCCCTGGTGCCGGGCAGCTACTTTTTGGAAGTCCTCGCCGACAGTCCCATCGGTACGGGAGCCTACGCGGTTGAGTATGTGACGATCACCGATTTTTCGTTGCAGCGGGACAACGCCGTTCACTTCATGGACTTCGACAGCACCGATCCGTATCTGGGATTTGATCGCGTCGCCCCTTACGCCGTTCCCGATGCGATCGATTACTATCTGGGAACCTTTGACTCTCGTTACGGCGTCTACGATGCCGAAGCGACGCGCGACAAACCTGCGGCGGGAAAGGAACGCGTCGCCTCGGGGATCGGCAATTTCGGCGACATCGGAGCGGGCGGTTTCGGCGGCGGTTATCGCGGTGTGCGGAGCAGCAACGGCAACACCGTCAACAGTGCGTTGGAGACCTCCGCGACGGTCTTGCGGCGGCTGACCACGACGACGGTGAACCACGAATTCGGTCACGCGACAGGTCTTCCGCACGCCCGTGACGTCCAGGCATTCATGTCCTACGTCGGGACGACCGAGTATTTGCCGGTCGGCGGCACCTATGCCTTTCAAGGAACCGATTCGCGTCGTCCCGGCAATCAAGTCTATGACGTCCGCGACTACTTGGATTTCATTCTCCAGCCCGGCTCCCAGGTCTACGTTTCCGAACAAACCGAAAGTACCGGGCAGGTTTCCCTGGATAGCTATTTGCGGGAAATGTCGATCGATTACTCGCCGACCGCCGTCCACGATGTCGGCGATCGGCCGACCGATGTGGTCGCCGGTGACTTTAACAATGACGGCCGCGACGACATCGTCATGTCCAGTGACACCGACGACAGCTTGCAGATCTTCATCGCTGCCGCCGACGGCACCCTGGGGGCTCCGTTGACGATCGCCGCCGGCGGAAACCTGGGATGGTGGACCGATGTGTTGGAGGTCGGTGACTTCGACAACGATGGCGACGACGACATTGCGATGATCGTCAACGGCGCCCAACGCGTGTCTGTCTTGATCAGCAACGGAGACGGGACGTTCGCACCCGCGTTCAATTATCCCCTGTTCGGCAATCCCAACGGGCTGCACGTTTCCGATTTGAACGACGACGGCATCCTCGATTTTGCCGTCACGGTCCGCAACGACAATTCGATCCGCGTTTACACCGGTGACGGAGACGGGCGGTTCAGTTTCCTGGAACAGTTGTCGGCGGGAACGGCGCCCCACGGTGTGTCCTCGGGTGACTTCGACGGTGATGGCAACCAAGACTTGGTCACCACCAACTTCACCAGCGATGACCTGACGCTCTGGTACGGAAACGGAGCGGGCGGATTCAACCGCCCCATCGTTTTTGCAACCGGTGATGGCCCCGAAAGCGTGACGTCGGATGACTTCAACAACGACGGTCGAGACGACCTGGCCGTCGTGTATCGAGAGGACCGCGCCGTGCGCGTGTTCCTGTCCGATGCGTCGGGGTTGCCGGTCCAAGACGCGTTTCACGACACGCGAATCACCACACACTTCATCTCTTCCGACGACGTCGACCAGGACGGATTCGAAGACCTGATCGTCGGCGGGTTTGGCAACACACTGAAGATCCAGTTGGGCAGTCCCGACGGAACGTTCACCCGACCGATCTCCATTCAAACCGGCGACGGCGAAGCGGTCGGCGCGGTCGCGGATCTCGACGGCGACGGCGACAACGAACTGGCGATCACGAACTATTGGGAAGGAACGCTGTCGGTTGTCGATGAGCCGGCCGAGGCGACCAAAAATGACCGAGTGGTCGTGTTCGCGATGATCGACGGCGACCGCGATGTCGACCGGTACACCGTCGATGTCGTCGCCGGCCAACGATTCACGTTCGACATCGATTCCGCTGAATTCCAATACCCGCTCGACGGCGTGATGTCGATTCTTGCTTCCGATGGTTCCCTGATCGCGACCAGCGACGATGCGACCGACGGCAACAGCGGCATCAAGAGCGTCGATCCGTTTCTGGATTGGACCTTTGCCAGCGACGACACGATCACCGTTCGTATCGAAGGCAAGCTGAGCTCGGCCGGCAATTACCGGTTGAAAGTCACGCCGGGGCGCGCCATCGATTCGGTTGGACCGACAGTGATTGCGATGCACCCCGACAACGGCGACGTCGTCAACAGCACTCGCCAGATCACGTTCTATTTTGACGGCGTCCTCGACGAAACGACTCTGACGCAAGAAAACATCGTCGTCACCGACTCGTCGGCGGGCGTGATCGCGGGGACAGCCGTCGCCAATCCACTCGATTCGACCGTCGTCTGGACGGCCGACTCGCCGTTGACGCCGGGCGACTACACCATCCGGTTGGTCAGCGGCAGCGGCGGCATCACCGACCTGGCCGGCAACCCGCTCAACGGATTGGTGCAAGCGGATTATTCGTTCCCCGATCGCAGCGGCAGCGCGACCTCGCCGGCCGAAGACTTCGTCGCCCGATTGACGATCAGCGGAACCGATACGACGCCGGCACGCGTCCAAAGCGTCTCGTACATTCGAGACCCGTATAACGCCAGCCGCTTCGTCGTCCGGATGAATGATCAATTGAGCATGCCCAGCGTTCATTCGGCAACTTACACGCTGCGGGGCACCGGTCCGGATGGAGTGTTCGACAGCGCCGATGACACGTGGACCGAATTAGACGCGACTTACGAGGCAATCAATTCGACGTTCAATTCGACGTTAAACCTCTACTCGCGTGGCGTGGTCGATTCGGGACGCTATCGCATCGAAGCGGACTTGGTGGACGTTGCCGGACACGTTGTACGTTTGTTCGAATCGGTGACGGTCTCCGGTAGCGTTGCCGAAGCGAACCTGTTCACCGACGCAGCACTCAGCAACCCCGGGTTGACCGGTAGCTACGTCAACACCAGTCTCCGCACCGTCGATGAGATTGACTGGAGAGTGACGCAGACGATTTCGGGAACCCGCGTCGATCCCAAGGTCTCGTTTCTGCGTTCGGAATTCGGTGTTCGTTCGACGGTCGGAATCACCGGCGGAGTCGACGACGACAATTGGGACAACTTTTCCGTCCAATGGGACGGCTACGTCGTCGTGCCCGAAGACGGAGTACAGTTGTTGACACGGAGCGACGACAGCAGCCGGTTTTGGATCGATTTGGATCGCAGCGGATCGTTTGATTCGGGCGAATTGTTTGACAACGGCTGGGGCAGCAACCAACCGCTTTTGTCCGGCGAATTGACGCCCGGATTGATTGCCGGAACGTACCAGATTCGGATCCAATACCAGGAGACCGCTGGCGGCAACGAAATGCATTTCGATTGGATTCGGCCAGGTCGTCGCGTCGACGTCGGCGGATTCATCCACGGGCCGTCGGTCACCGACGTCTCGATCACACCGGGGACCCACGTCTTTGATGATTCGATTCAGTCACTCGACGTCACCTTTTCTGGGAATCTTGACCTCGGCACGCTGACGGCCGATAACTTTACGTTGCTGCAAAGCGATGACGCAACGTTCTTTGACGGCACCGACGTGGTGGTGCCGGACGCCGATGGATTGATCGGATGGGATCCATCGCGGAACGTGGCAACGTTGGAATTCGGCCAGTCGTTGCGCGCCGGGTTTTACCTGTTGGAGGTCAACGGCGAAGCCGGCGGCATCACCAATTCCACCGGCGATCTGCTCGACGGTGAGTTTCTCAGCAATGCGATCTCGGGCAGTGACAGCCTGTTTCTCTGGGACAAAAAGCCATCGGGCAACGGCATCGCCGGCGGAGACTTCCGGGCGGCGTTCTCGGTCTCGCGCCCCTTGTTGGACATCGAAATCGATCCCGGATCGATCAGCGAAAACGGCGGCCAGGCGATCGCCACCATCATCCGGCGCAACGCCGATTTGTCGACGCCGATCGTCGTGACGTTGTCCGTGTCGGATTCTACCGAATTGCGGCTCGGATCGTCGTTTGTGACCATCCCTGCCGGCGTCGACTCGGTCGCGGTTCCCGTGTTCGGCGTCGACGACGATCTGCTCGACGGCCCCCAGTTCGTCGGCGTGACGGCAACGGCCAGCAATTTCCAAAGCGATGTCGCGTTTGTCGAAGTCACCGATTACGAGACCTTTGGCCTGCGATTGAGTTCCCGCACGGTGTTTGAAAATTCCGCGTCGGTCACGCTGACGCTGACACGATTGGATGCCCGCCAAGCCGCAGTGGTCGACCTGACGGCCTCACGCTCCGACCAACTGCTGCTTTCCTCCAACCGCATCACGATTCCCGCCGGGCAAACTCAAGCGACGGTGACACTCACCGGTCGCGACAACCAGATCCTTGATGGCACTCAAAGCGTCACGATCACCACGTTTAGCGTCGGGATGATTGATGCAACGACCACCCTCGACGTGCTCGACTACGAGCCACTGACGTTGATCATCGACGAAGATTCTATCCGTGAGAACGGCGGCATGGCGACGGCACGGTTGACACGCACCGATACCAGCCAACCGCTGACGGCAACGATCGGGACCGCCCCGGCCGGATTGTTGAGTGTTCCGGCGACGATCACGTTTGCCGACGGTGCGGCAACGTCGGATCCCTTTGTGATCACCGCCAACGACAATTCCACCCTCGATGCCATTCGTGTCGGAACCGTCACCGCGTCCGGACCGGGTTACATCACAGCGACAGACACCGTCAATGTGACCGACTACGAAGAATTGACTTTGGTGACCGCATCGAATTTCATTGCGGAAAATGGCGGCACCATCGAGATGCAAGTGCGTCGCAGCGACCCGCGTGGCAACACGGTCGCAACCCTGACGTCGACCAGTCCCGGCAGGCTGGCCGTGCCCGGGGCGGTGCAGTTCGATGACGGAAGCCATCTCTCGCGACCGTTCTTTGCTGCCGCGATCGATAACGATCAATTGGAAGGCGACCAGATCGTCTCGGTGGTTGCATCGGCGACGGGGTACCAACTCAGCCGAACGGAGCTGACCGTTACCGATCACGAGCAATTGACGCTCACCCGTCTGGGGGATCCTTTGACCGAATCGAGCGGTACGGCCACTTATCGGGTCACGCGTCCCGCCCCGGAAGGCGAAGCGGTCGTGGTAATCAGCGGCGGCGCGTTTGACAGTCTGAGGCTGCCGGCAAGTGTTCGCTTCGGCGCCACGCAAACGGAAGTCTTCTTTACCGCCGAGGTTGTCGACAACCCGACGGTCGCCGGTGACCAATCGGTTGATGTCAGCGTGGCATCGGCAGGCTACATCGCCGACACATTGACCGAGACAATCCAAGACAACGACACGCCGGAATTGCATCTGTTGATCGATTCGACCCATCTCGTCGAAGGCAACCGGCGGAGCGTCGCCAGATTGACCCGCAACACGCTCCAGGGAATGACCGTTTCGATCGCACCTTCGGTCGCCGACACGCTGCAACTCCCTTCCTCGGTCAGCTTCCTTCCCGGCCGACCCACGGTCGCGTTTGAAATCACCGCGATGGACAACCAGGTCGTCGATGGCACTCGCCAGATCGATCTGACGTTTGCCGGCGCCGGGCATCCCGACGAAGTGGTCACGATTTCGGTGCTCGATGACGAGGTCGCGGGTTTTGACTTCCTGACCTCGAATTTGCAGGTTACCGAAGGTGCCGCGCCCGGCGTGACCTCGCTGGCGCTGTCGGTTCAACCGATCAGCGACGTCACCATTGCGATCGCGTCGAGTGACCCGTCGCAATTGGACGTTTCACCGACAGAGTTGACCTTTACGCCAGCCAATTGGTCGATCCCGCAGACTCTGGAAGCCACCGCCATCGACGACTTCACTTCCGAAGAGAACACGCAAGTGACGCTGACCGCGACGGTGACATCCGGGGTCGCGTTTGATGAACTGGCGCCGCAAACGTTGACTGCCGATGTGATCGATGACGATGTGGCTTCGATTTGGCTGGAGGAGACCGACGGTTCGACGATCGTCAACGAATTCGGATTGGACGACCCGTTCTCGCTGGCGTTGGGAACGCGTCCGCTATCCCCCGTGCAGCTATCGATCGACGGCGCGGCTGTGCCTGAGGCCGTTTTCACCCCCTCGGTCTTGACCTTCACGCCCGACAATTGGGATCAGCCCCAGGTCGTTGTGGTCAGCACCCCGCTCGACTTTGTTGCCGACCGGAACCTGATCGGATCGGTTTACGTGAACGTCGATCAAGATCAAAGTGACCCGGTCTATGCCGAGGCGAGTCGACGAATCATCGGTGTCGTTCACATCGACTCCATCCTCAGCGACCTCAGAATCCGCCAGCAAGGAGATCGAATTGTCCTGATCGACGAGATCAGTGGCGAAACGCTGCGCAGCACCGCTGTCGGAGATCCCGGAGGGGCCACGTTGGAAACCGGCGACCGCAGCGAATCGATCTTCGTCGAACCCTTGCCCGATCAGACGCAGCTCTCGATCCGGTCTGGCAACGGCGACGATCAAATTGCATTGTCCGCAATGACGGGCGGCGAGGTCGATGGCGGAGACGGTTATGACACGGTCACGCTGGTCGCCGGCGGATTGCTTCCACCGGAGCTTTCCGGCGGGGTGGTGTTGCGAAACATCGAACGACTTGATTTGACCGATGCGGCCAGCCAGGCACTCGACTTGGACGCTCCGGCGGTGATCGCGATGACCGATGCCAACAACTCGCTACACGTCAACCTCGGAGCGGAGGACCAGTTGACGTTGGCAAATGGTTGGCAGTTCGAAACGCCCATCAATGTCGCCGGTTACGCCACGCACCGATTGGTCAAAGACGACGCCACCCTCCATGTGTCCAGCGGCTCCGTTTGGCAGAACCCCTTCAACCGTTTCGACGTCAACCGGAACGGCGAGGTGAGCCTGATCGACGCGTTGATCACGATCAATCGGCTAGCCGTCGACAGCCAGAATGAGTTGCCGTTGCTGCCAGAGATGAGTTCGTACCAGTTCTACGACGTCAACGGCGATGGCTTGGCCACCAGTCGTGATGCGCTTGCGATCATCAACTCTCTCGCCACCCAGGTCGGAAGCGAAGGAGAATCACCGCGGATTGGAACCCTACCGGCTGGGTCCGATGCGGCGTCCATGGCCGAACCGACTGGTGCTGAGACGTCAAACTCGATGTCGTTGTTAACCGCTGACCGAATCAAACCGTCCGAGTTATCTCCGGCCGATCCCGCACCCTGGGCAAATTGGGATCCCGATCGTGTCGACCAGGCCATTGACGCGCTGACCGACGCGATTGGCGAGGAGGACGACGATGAATCGGACTCAGCGGAAGTGGATTGGATCGAGCTCTGGTTGACCTCGATCGGCTAGTTTGAGGCGGGTCGCGATGGGGACAAGGTTCATCAGCGACGGGCGGCTCGGTATACTCGGCGTCGATGATAGAAAACTCCAGCCAAACGACTCTCGGCACGCCGGCGCAGTTCTTGCCCGGGATCGGTTCGTTGCGCGCCGAGAAGCTTGCCAAAATCGGGTTGCGGACGGCGGGTGATCTGCTGTTTTGTTTTCCCCGCAGCTATGAATTCCCCGCGCCGCCGGCTCGAGTCGACCAATTGCGCGAAGGCCAATCCGCTTCACTGGTCGGCACGATCGTCGACGCCGAAATCGTCTCTCGGACGCCCGGTAAATCGATCTTTGGAGCCGTCGTGCAAAACGATTCCGGTGCGGTACGGATCGTGTTTTTCAACCAGCCGTTTCGCGCCGAGCAAATCACGTTTGACCGCCGAGTCATGATCAGCGGTGAACCGAAACTAAACGGCTTGCGGTGGGAATTTGTGCACCCCAAAGTGACACTGCTGGAAGACGACGAGGAAATCAAGAAGCCACGAATTCTGCCGATCTATCCGCTGACCGAAGGCGTCAAACAAAACGAGATGCGGCACTATGTCAGTGCGGCGATCGACGGTCTGTGCGAAACGCTCACCGAAGTCTTGCCGGTTGATCTTCGCGACCAGGCGACCGCAGCGCTTCGCGCGGCCGAGATCGATCTTCGGCTGCCGCTGCCGGAGATTTGCACCGCGATCCGCAGCATCCACTGGCCCGCCGATCGAAACGATCTGACGGCGGCGCGAACGCGTTTGGTCTTTCAAGAACTGCTGGTCATGCAACTTGCATTGGCGATGCGGCGACGCAAACTGACCACGGATCTGCGGTCCACGCCGCTGCCCGCCTCGGCGATGCTGGACGCGCGCATCACGAATCGATTTCCTTTTGAACTGACGGGCGACCAAAAGGCGGCGATGAAAGACGTCGGCCGCGACATGGGACGGCAGTTTCCGATGAACCGCTTGCTGCAAGGCGACGTGGGCAGCGGTAAAACGGTCGTCGCGATTTACGCGATGATGTTGGCCGTCGGCCATTCGCATCAAGCGGTCTTGATGGCGCCGACGGAAGTCTTGGCCAGGCAACATTTCCAAACCCTGACTCGGATGCTGGCCGACAGCCGCGTCCGCATCGGCCTATTGTGCGGTTCGCTGACCGCGGCAGAGCGGCGTGAAACACTTCGCAAAACGGCGTCCGGAGAACTCGATCTACTCGTCGGCACCCAAGCCCTGTTGTACGGTATCGAGTTCAAGAATCTGGGGCTGTGCGTGATCGACGAACAACACAAGTTCGGCGTTCGCCAACGGGTTCAACTTCGCAGCGGCGGGGTCGACCCCCATTACCTGGTGATGAGTGCGACGCCGATCCCGCGCTCGGTCGCGATGACGATCTTCGGCGACGTGGACTTAACGACGCTGCGTGAAAAACCGCCGGGCCGCGGCAGCGTGAATACTTACCTGGGGCGCGACGAGTGGCGTGACCGCTGGTGGACGTTCGTCAAGAAACAGCTCGATGAAGGCCGGCAAGCATTCATCGTCGCTCCCCGCGTCAGTGCTCAGGCCTCAACGGCGCCGGACGAGGCCGACGTCTTGGCCGAAGACTCGGCGACCGAAGAAGATGTCTCATCCGTCGAGACCGTTTACGAAGAGCTTCGCACGGGCACCCTGGCAAACTACCAGGTCGGACTGCTCCACGGCCGACTGTCCAGTGACGAGAAGCGTGCGGTGATGGAGTCGTTTGCAGACGGCGAGACCGACGTGTTGGTCAGCACGACGGTGATCGAAGTCGGAATCGATGTGCCCAATGCAACCGTGATGACCATCCTGGGCGCGCAGCGATTCGGATTGGCCCAGCTCCACCAACTCCGCGGACGAGTCTCACGCGGCACACACGCCGGTCACATCTGCGTCTTTACCGATGGTGAACAATCGCCCGAAGAGTTCGAGCGATTGAAGGTGTTGGAAAGCACCAGCGATGGGTTTGAACTCGCCGAAGCCGATTTCAAAATGCGTGGTCCGGGTGACGTGTTTGGTTCACGGCAAAGCGGCATGCCCCCGCTGCGGATCGCCGATCTCATGAAAGACATTGACGTGCTGCAAGTCGCGCGCGAAATCGCCCAACAAACGATTGACGAAGATCCAGAGCTGTCGGACCCGAAGTGGGACGCGCTCAAGAAGCAACTGATGCGTCGCTACGGCAAACGTTTGGACCTGGGCGACGTGGCATAACCGAATCGTAGGTCACGCTGTGCGTGACGAGTGGCATGCACAGCATGCCCTACTTGTTCCACCACCAGGTAGTGGATCGCGAGGAGGCGATTTGGTTCGTCAGCGAGGTATCGACTTGCTGGTCGTGAACGATTTGGAAGGCGTTGATGCTAACGCCACCCGAAGCCGTCACGACCCAGCCGCTTCGTCCCTTGATGAAGCTGCACTCCGGTGCGATCGTTTGAGGTGCGTCCAACGTCGGCATCTCCAGCATTTCTTGATCGCGGAGCACGACCAAGTCCAGTCCCGAGCGATTTTCGAGCTGTTCTTGCACGATCAGCGTGGAAGCAACCGTCAGATCCATCAGGTTTTGCAGATCACCGAAGACCGGCATTTCTTTCGCCAATTGCTCGAAGCGTTCGGTCATCGAGGTGGCCCATTTCTCCGCCAGCTTGTCCGACTTTCCGGCACTGGTTGCCGTACCGTCGGCGGCGATGGCATCTTGTTCGGTCATCGTTCGGATCCCTTGACCGGTCAATTTCCAAACCGTGCCTTCTTCGTTACGCGTCAAGCTGTCGTACTCGCATTCCATCCACCAGCGAGGATTCATGCTGCCGGCGTGAGACGTGTTGCGGGCGAGTTGCAGATAGCTGGGAAGCCCTTTGACGGGTGAATCTTCGATCGCCATCGCCAGCCGTTTCATTTGGTAATCCGCGGCGACGAGGATGCAGGCGTAGCGGCTGGTCGCGGGAATGCCGTTCAACTTGATCATCTGCGGACCGAATGCCTGTTTCATCCCGGCTTCCAGGGCGGAGGGGTTCTGCCCGGGGCGGAGTTTCATGCGACCGAGAAATGAGTTCAAACGTTGCCGGCCTTCGGCCGTCGGTTCGATCGAACAGCTGATGCCTTGGGCACGCGAGTTTTCGACGTTGCGAAGCGCGACCACCAGGTCTTCCAACTGCAGGATCGCGGCGCCGGTTTCGGTGCCGACGACGCTGCCGGTTTCGGACAGAGTCCAGGGTTCGGCCGGCCCTGCCAGAATCAAGTCGTTGTTTTCCTTGTCGACCAGCACGTAGTCGACACCGGTCAAGCCGGCCAGATAGCGGATCTCAGAGGGGAGTCTCGCGCCGGTTTTGCGAACCTGGATGATCGCGTCTTGCAAACCCGACAGAGACACCAGTCGCAGATCCGTCGCAGTCGCCAAATCGCCTGTCGGAGCGGTGACGACATTGCGAAGCAGGTTGAGAAGTTCTTGGTTTTCCTCGACCGTCGCCGTCCGAACCACGCCGGTTGGATCAATCGAAACGCCGCCAACATTATTACCGCCACCGCCGAAGTTTCCTGCTTGGGTGAGCGAGGCGACTGCAACGAGACAGCTCATCGCAATCGCGATCATGAATCGAGCTTGGCTCAGTTTCATCGAAAAGTTACTCCGAATGGAATTGGATTTTAGACGCCGGCAAGTCGCAAAGAAGCGTCATCGTGCGGCGGAAAAGTCGGTTGGGAGGCGGCCTAGACTGCTTAAGAGAATAGTTGCCGCCCATTCGAGTCGCAAGTTCGACCCGGCGATCTGATAAACTATTCGGCATCCAATCGACTCCAGCCTCTTCGAGCGACTTCCAGGGAATCAGAGCACTTTGAGCGACAGCAGCCTCACCTTGCCGCCCCACGACGACGATTCGGGCCCCAACCGTCTGCCGCTGAAGGGGGTTTCCGCCTCAAACGGCCAATGGAGCACCCCCGTAGGTGGCATCGACGGCGGATACCTGGTGATCCAGTCGGCGGGGCGTTGGAGCGATGTTTTTCGACTCTCCGCACCCGGACAAGTCATCCTGGGGCGGTCCAGCAACAACGACATCGCGATTCGCAGCGAAAAGGCGAGCCGCCAGCACGCGCGGGTCTGGTCGACGGCGGCGGGCTGGATGATCGAGGATCTGGGCAGCCGCAATGGCACGTTTCTGGCCGGGCGGCGGATCCAGGCACCGACGGCCCTTTCCGACGGTGACAAGATTGAAATCGCCGGTTTCTCCCTGCAGTTTGTTCACCAGATCCAGTCCGCCGAGGGTCCCGTCGCCTCTCCCAGGCCCGCCGGAGCGACGGAAGATCACCTGACCTTGGCGATGGAAGCAGCGTCGATCACCGATCGTCGGGCCAAAAGCGAATACTTGCACAGCGATCCGCTGGTCATCCGATCGCCCGCCCAACCCGGGGCGCTCGTACAGAACGAAGTCGTACAGACCGAAAAGGCCCGCGCGACGCTATTGCAATTGGCGTTCGAACTGGCCGGTGCGGAAACCGCCGCCCAAGCGATCGACCTGGTCCTGGACCGCCTGGCCGCATCAATCCGGTTTCGAAGCGCCGGAGCCTTCGTCGTCGATTCAAAATCTCGCAGGCAGGCCTCAAACCAACCGCCACAGAACCAACCAGCCGGCAACCGGCAAGCCAACCCGCATTCGGGGCCCGATCCGTCGATGCTGACCTTGGTGGCGACACGTCATTCCAATGATGCGGCACCGGGATCGAGCAGCTACCGACGTCCGGCCGACACCGCGATCGCAAGCGTCATCGGCCCGGACGGACAAGCGATCTTGGCCCGAAACGTTTCCGGTGACCGAACGTTGGCAACCGAAAACAGCCAGGGCGAGATCGACGCGGTCAGCATGATCTTGGCCCCCGTCAAGGATCGCGAAGAAAACCTATTGGGCATGCTGCACTTGCTGACGACCGACAAAGAAACGGTGCTGTCGGCGCGCGATCTGGAATTCGTTTTGGCCGTCGCCGAAATTTTGGCCGAATCGCTGCGGAACCTGCGTGTCCGCGGAAAACTCGATCGCTCGCTCCGCCGATCCCAACGCCAAATCCGAACGCTGCAAAAACAGATCGGCGGAAAAGTTCAAATCGTGGGACAGAGCGACGCGGTCCGCGACATCATCGAAAAAATCTCGATGGTGGCTCCGACCCACGCGACGGTCTTGGTCCGCGGCGAATCCGGGGTCGGCAAGGAATTGGTCGCCTCGGCGATCCACCACGCCAGTGGACGCGCCTCGGCGCCGCTGGTTTGTATGAATTGCGCTGCGCTGTCACCGTCGCTGCTGGAAAGCGAATTGTTCGGGCACGAGAAAGGTGCATTCACCGGCGCGACCGATCGCAAGCAGGGCAAGTTTGAAGCGGCCGACGGAGGCACGTTGATGCTGGACGAAATCGGCGAGATGGATGCGGAGATTCAAGCCAAGTTTCTACGCGTTCTCGAAGGCCATCCGTTTGAGCGTGTCGGCGGCCAAAGTCCGATCAAAGTCGATGTCCGCGTGGTCGCGGCAACCAATCGTGATCTTCAAGCGATGGTCGCCGAAGGTAAATTTCGCCAAGACCTGTTCTATCGATTGCACGTCGTCGAAATGGTCGTCCCGCCGCTACGCAAGCGTGGCAGCGACATCCTCCTGTTGGCCGAGCACTTTTTGGCCCAGTTCAACGAGCAGATGGGCCGGCGCATCACAACCATCACCGACGCGGCCAAACGGATGCTGTTGGATTATCGATGGCCCGGAAACATCCGCGAGCTGCGCAACGTGATCGAACGCGCGGTGGTCTTGAACACCGGCTCGACGATCGACGCCGAACACCTGTTGCTGACGCCGGCCATGTCGGCGGGCACGGGCGACGCGGAATCGATCGTAGCGTCCAGTCCGGTGGAAATTTCGTTGGCCGAGTTGGAACGATCGCATATCGAACGCGTGCTCCGTCACACCGATGGCAACAAGAGTCGCGCGGCCGCGATCCTGGGCATCGAACGAAGCACGTTGGATCGTAAGCTGAAGAAGTTCGATCGCGAATCGTAGCGAAAGGGGGATCACTCCACCGAATCGACGGCGGACTTGAGTGTTCCGCCGCTGGTGAGCGTGATGGTCTTGTCGCCGATCTTGATTTTCACGGCGTCCGCGTCGATCGATTCGACGACCCCACGCACGCTGCCGATTTCAAACTCGTCGCCGACGCGCAACTTCAGCGTCGTGCCACGCGTCCGAACGTTCATCCAGGCCGTCCAATCTTCGGCGCCCTGCACCAACCCGGTCAGATACGTCTGCTTGGCATCGTCGAATTCCAGTGGCGGTTTTTCGGGTGGCGGTGGCGGTGGCGGATCGACGACTTTGACCAGCAAGGTTTCCTCGACGGTGCGTTTGGGATAGCCGTGATCGGTGACGCGAACGGTCACGTCAAACTCCGTCAGTTCGTCGCTGCGGACGCGCAACGTGCCGCTGCGATCGTCGATCGAGACGACCTCCGGCGGATCGACCAATTCATACGACAACCGGTGTTGTTCGGCGTCTTTGAAGACCAGCGACACCGCTTCGCTCCGTCCCTTGGTCACTTCCACGGTTCGGCTGCCGTCGTACGAAGGCGCCCGGTTGGGCGGCTCGAACAGGTTGCGATTCAAGATCGGATCACTGTAGGCCAGCGTATTCGGGTCGACGCGCCAGGCATTCGTCTCGGGCGCCTTGGCGTCGACGGGAGCATTCCGCAACGAAGCCACTTCGATCGTCATGCTGATCGTGAACCCCGAATCGGTCTTGGACGGTTTCAGATCAAACTCGCGAATCCGATGCAAATAGTCCTTGGACTGGATTTCGTGCATGAACGCAAAGATCTCCGGCGCCTCGGCGCGGCCGGTCAACAGAAACGTCATCTGTTGGTAGAGATCCCCGGAACTCGTGCGACCACTGTCGACCTTGGCGTCTTTGAGGTTGTGGCTTTCGATGACATCAAAGAGCCAGCTTTGGTAATCACTGCGGGCACGCTCCACGTCGCTGGAAACCGATCGCACCAGGTACTCGCCCA
Organism: Stieleria sedimenti; assembly: GCF_025060895.1. GTDB lineage: Bacteria > Planctomycetota > Planctomycetia > Pirellulales > Pirellulaceae > Stieleria > Stieleria sedimenti. The sequence continues at coordinate 15,694 of NZ_JANZKV010000117.1, forward strand.
TCTGCCGATCGGCCAGCGCGCCTTGATTGCGTTGTTCGGCCAGTTGGACCTGGCGTTCCTGTAGGTTTTCGTACTGGGTACGCCGCTGCTTGATGGCAGTTTGGTACTTCGTGAATCCCCATTGGCCGAGCCCGAGGACAAACAGTCCGCCGACCAAGATCGCTAAGATTCTCTCACGTTGGTTCATGCTTGGACCTCCGCCGTGTCGGTGGCGTTTTCGTTGGACGGCTGCTCAGGGTTGGACGGCTGCTCAGGGTTGGACGGCTGCTCAGGCGTTGCCTGCGGCTCTGGGTTCTCCTGCGGCTGCTCGGAATCTTGATCTTCGGATTGGGCAGCTTCGGAAACCGGTTCTTCGGCAGCGGTGGGCGGATCGTCAGCGGCTTGGGATTCCGCTTCCGCGATCCGCTCGGCCATGCGTGCGTAGCGGGTGTTGCGAATCGTTTCGCCTGAAATCATCACCGACTCGGTGAACGTCCACGCGTAGGTGTCTTGACCTTTTTGTTCTTGCGAGCCCTTGCCGACGACCCCGTGGGTCGGATCACGCAGGGCCTCTTCCAATTCGTCGATCACACTCGGCTCGGTAACGGCGCCGACGATGCGGAGCGTGCCGCCGCCGTCGCGCATGCTGGCGGTGCCCGAGATGTTGCGGACAATCATCTTGTCACTCGGCGGTGCTTTTTCCGCCAGTCGTCTGATTTCGTCCAGCCAATTGACGTCGCCGTCGAGGAACTGGTCGATGGCTTCGGTTCGCTCGATACTTTCTTCGGCGGCTTTGGCCGAGGGCAACAACAAGTTGACTTCGTTGGTCGCGTTGGCGATCTTTCGATCCCACTGGGCGAACTGCCGGTAGACGAAGAATCCCGCCAAGAAAACCGCTGCGATCGGTCCGGCAATCATCAGGATGCGACGGACGCGATCCGGTTCCTCTTCCGGCTTCTTGCGTGGGTTCAAGAAATCGATCAGCGTTTCCGGAGCCGTTTCGTCGCTGGCGAGCAAACCGACCAGAGGGGCGAGGCGGCCGATATGCTCGGGCAAGGCCGATCGGTCGATCTGCAGACTGACCAGATCAAACGGATTGACTGCTTGGACGTCATCACAGCTGATCGTGCTCTTGATCGCTGCGATGTCGCCGGAATGAACCGATTCGGTCCCCCAAACCACGATCCGACCCGGCGTCGAGGTCTCGCCGCAGGCCACCATGGTTCGATGCAACTCACTTGCGATCGCACCGCTTCGATGCCTGGCTTCGGAAGGCAAGCGGACGGTGCGAACGAAAATGACCTTTCCGTCCCGCGCGATCACGATTTCGGCGTCGTCGTTGAGCAGGTCGATCAAAACGCAGATCGGCGGCGTCTTCTGGCCACGCAAGTACAGCGATGCGGCCGACAACGGACGCAACGCGATGCGTTTGGGCAACAAATCGGACGTCTTGCAGAGTTCGCGGACGCGATCCATGTCTCCCGGAGAGACGGCCGCCGCGATCAGCGTGTTGTTTTCATTGGTGCGACGGGTCACCAGAAAGTCGACGATGGCCCGCTCGCTGGCCGACGCAAAGCTGCGGATGGCCTGAAAGCGGACCATGTCTGGAAGCTCGTCGTCCGGCACCGGCGGCAACTGCAATTCTCGCAACTCCGCCTTGCCGCGTCCGATCGTGATCAGCGTTTCCGTTTTCTGCAGGCCCTCGCTGTTGATGTAGGCACGCAGCTTTTCCGAGACCGATCCGTTTTCGGGGATCGGGATGACTTGTGCATCGGTCACCTGCACCTTGGAACCGTTGCAGTTGGCGACGACGATCCGCAATTCGCGATCGTCATAGTCGAGGGCTATTCGTTTAGGCATGGTGGTAGTCTAGTTCGATAAGGTCAAAACGCACGGTCAGTCTCGGCAGGGCTGGCTGGGAAACGTTACTGGGGGGGACTGTCACTGAGACTTTCTTACTGAGACGCTGCGGGTTGGTCGCCGGACACCGCGGCCGTGTTGCGGATCCCGAGCACGGAAACGTCAAACGCCCGACCGAGATGGCTGAGGTCTCGATAGGACACAATTTTGGGGTTCACGGTGGTCGCGTCGATGATCACTTCTTGGCGATGGGCCAAGCCGGTCGATTCAAAATAGCCGACGATCTGGGCCCGATAGACGTCGCCGCCGCCGGTCAGCAGCGGCACCAAGTTTCTCATTTCCGGCAACGTCACGATGCCCTCGACCATCAACCAGGTCTCGTAAAACCGGTTCTCGTCGTCGGTTTCCGTCCCGCGGGCCTCCAGAATCATGCCGACTTGTTCCTCGGTCAAAAACGGGATGCCGTACAACAATTCCGCGGGGCATTCATTGACGTTGATCCGACCGGGCATCGCCGGCGTGTCGCTGGTGACCAGTTTGTCCATGATCAGCGGCAGGTAGACGCCCGCGGTCAGCAGCGTAAACGGACTGCGGTACGTCACCGCGTCGTCGCCTCCGCCGACGGTGACTGTAGCGTCGATCAGATCAAGGACCTGTGTAAATTCGATTCCTCCGCCGGCCGACAAATCAAAATTCTCCAGCAAGTCCGCCGTCCAGATGCCTCCGTCGTTAGCCGGTTCGTCACCCGGTGCGGCGTTGGCTGCATCCGGCAGAGCCGCTCCGCCGATGGACGCCGACGGTGCCCCCGACATGCGGTACGCACAAATAAAACTGGCGTAGACGTCATCGCCGAGAACATCGGTCAAGTCTTCGTAGAGGATTTCCAGATCGTCCGCGTTGATGTTCACCCGAAACGTGCCGTCGCGCTGCTTGTTGGCTTCTTGCCCGTGGATCGTGAAATAGGCCGCCAAGCCGAGTGCACCGGGCGTGTCGACGGTGACGTTGAAGCGTTGCTGTTCGTCGGGATCGAGCACGCCGTTGCGATTGGTGTCGGCACCGAACAGCAGTGTCGGCGTCATCCCGCTGACCAGCAACAGTTCTTCGACGCTGCTGATCGGGCCGTTGGTCGGTTCATACGGTGTCGGCAGTCCGCTGTAATATTCCAGCTCCGCACCATAGGGTCGCACTTCGTCGTCCGCGTCCAGCCAGTCCATGATCGAATCGGCGATCTCTTCGGTCATCCCCGGCAAAGCCAACAGCAACGCAGTGGCGATACTGTCGGGCAACACGTCCGCGCTGTCGGGATCCGAGAGCAGACTAAGCGCGGCCATCAAGCCTTCGGAGTTTTCATCCAAGACCGTCAACGTGTTGAGATTCAAGCGAGCCGATTCGTCCTGCAACCCGAACCGGATTCCGCTGAGCATGCCGTTCTCATTCAGATCCGGTGCGGGGACGGAGAAATCACAGACGTTTGCCGCGTCTTGATTGGAAACCGCGATCGCCTGGAACAGGTTGGGATTGTTGTAGACGCCTCCCATTTCGTCCCGCATCATTCGGGGTTGAGACAAGATCAAACGAATCGCCTCGGCGCCGGAATCGGCAGCCACTCGGGCCCGGACCAGGTCACCGGACAGATAGGCGGCGTCATCGTAGGCGACCATCACACCGGTGAACGAGTACACCGACAGCGTGGCGACGACAACGACCAACAACACCAGCACCAGGAAAAAACCTCGCCGCCGGCGTGGACGTTGCGTGTTGAGTTTGGTGGGTGAAAACATCAGAGGCCGACCCCCGAAAGATCTTCTTCCTCTTCCTCTTCGATGATCTTGGCCATCGTCAGTTTGACCACGTGCTGAAACACCCGCGGTTCCTGTTCGCTCTCGGCGACCAGCGGGTCGACCATGACCATTTGGATTTTGACGGCGAGTGGAAGCTCCCCGAGTTCGTCGCTGTTCCATTCGATTTGCCAGGTCACGCCGTCCCAGTAGGAGAATTCGATTCCGGTGACTTCGGGCGCGAGCAATTCGCCGGTCTGGCCGAGTGCCGCGAGATTGCCCGAGGTCGATGCGAACGTCGTTGCGGAGCGATCCAAGACGCGTCGCACCAAGCCGCCGGCGGTCGTCGATGTCGTCGCATCCAGCTTGGCCAGCGGATCCTCGATCCCGATCGAATCGGCCGCCTGAACGTAGTAAGTCACTGTTTTCAGATCGCTGGGTAAATCGGCCAGGTTGCCGGGATCCACGTCCATCAGCACGGCGTACTCTTCCAACCGCGGCAGGCGACTGGTGTCGACTTGCAATTGGTACTGGTCTCCGATCAAACCGGGCGTCTGCAGCACGGCGACTCCCGACACCGACGTGGTCAATTCCTCTTCCAGCGCCGGGTCGTCCATGCCGGCGGCCTCGGCGTCGCCGGGATCGCCCGCATCGCCGGTGTTGCCACCGCCAGTGGCCGAAGCGGCGGTGCTGGCCAGCAAGGTTTCCAGCGCGCTGGTATCCAGCGGTTCCGGATGCAGCGACGCCCGTAAGTCGTCTTCGATCATTTGCATCACGGCCGCGGCCAACATGGATCGCCGCATGTCCATGTCACTGGAATCCATGTCGACGGCATAGAATCGGAACGCGGCGTTGACCAGCGTCATCAGGACGACGGCCATCGACAGCGTCAAAAACAGTTCCAGCAAGGTGAAACCACGTCGCCGCCGGTGGCGGCCGAACCGAGTCGGCTTGGTCATGCAGGATGCAATCATGTCAGCGGCTCCTCACCGCCGTTGGCGATTTCTTCGCGCGCGGCCTCTTCTTCCGCCTCGGCTTCTTCCAGCCCCAGTGCGGGGTCGATCACCCAGCGATCGAGCGCAAACGCGGCCAGTTGTTCGGTGCCGTCGCCCGCGCGAGCCAACACGGTCACGCGTAGCGAAAGCAATCCATCGAGTTGGCCGGGCATCACTTCGATGGTGTAGACGTACGTTTCGGTCGACGCGCTGTCGAACGACTCGGCCGGCGCTTCGACGATCGTCGTCGGTGATTGCCCCGCCTGCAAGTTCAACAACTGTTCGTTCAATTTCGATTGGCAAATCATCCTGGCCGTTACCAGCGCGCGGGCTTCGCGAGCGGCGCTAACGCCGGTCCCGGCGATTTGCGCCAGAACCGCCAGACTGCTGCCGAGGATGGCCAGCGCCAGGATCATTTCCAGCAGCGAAAAACCGCTCCCGCGACGTCGCCTCGCTGCTTTCGATGACTGTCGTTTCGGTGGTTGCCTGACGATCATTGATTGGCCCCCACTTCGCTGATCGTGACGTCACCTGTGATGCCACGCAGCTTGATTGTGATTTGCCCGTGCTCGGGATGCATCAGCACCACCGCGGCCGTGCTGGTGGTCCCGTCGGGGTAAAACAGAATCGGTTGACTGTAGCCTTCGGCTTGGTTGCTCATCGTTGCCTGCTCGATCTCCATCGCCCGAACTGCGGATACGACCGACACGCTTTTGACGACGACGTCGTCGGGCAAATCCACCTGACGGATTTTCGATTCATCTTGGATCACCGGAACGAATTGAGCTTGTTCGGCGCCGGATAACAGAGCCGATTGCGTGCCCGTCTGGTCGATCGCGTTGACGGAGTCGGCCAGTGAGAAATACGGCTGGACGCGGAGCTGATTGGATTCGAGCATCGCATCGACCATTAAGATCCGGCCTTGCCGCATCGCGTCAACACGCGCCAACATCAATTCTTCACGGATCAATTTGGCTCCACGGACGATCCTTCGGTCGCCGAGCAACCAGGCGACTTGCGGGATCGCGATCGATGCGAGGACGGAAAGGATCGCCAACACCAACAGCAACTCCAGCAGCGTAAAACCGCTTTGTCGTTCTGGCGTGCGATGGATCTCAAGTGCGACCATGTCAGGTAACGCGGTGAAGCGTTTTTTAGCGGCAGGGCGCGAGCCCTCCGGTGTTTCGGGAACGGTGTGCAACCGGACGGCTTGCGGGTTGTCGATTTAGTCGGGATCTGCTGAGTCAATGGTGAGCCGCTGGCCGCAAGGCCTCGGGCAGCGTCGGAATGCCCGGCCGCTTACGCGTCGCGGCTCACAAAAGCGACAGCCCGCTTGCGCCCTGCCGCTTACGCCTCGTAAAACGCAGGGAATCAATGCTTCACAGCGTAGCATGGCAGGCGTGGGGTCCGTGTCCGGGATGAAACAGTCGTGCGACGTCGAACCCCTCCACCTCTCCGGCGAGCGCGGCGGCGACGCTCGCTTATTTGACGACACGCCTACGGCGTCACGACAATGTCGTCCTCGGTGTTCTTTTGGCCGTCGATGCCTCCGCTGCGGAGTTCGTAACTGTTTCCGTTGACGCTGTAGTCGATGTCATTGCCCCAGGCGTCTTTGGGGATTTCAGTGATGATCGGCGCGACCCACTTCGCCTTTTTGGCCGCATCGGACGGTCCGTCACGAAGTTCTTCCAGGGTCTGCGGCAAGCTGTTCATACGGATCTGGAACATGTCAATGTTCGACTTGAGCATCTTCAGCTGAGCCGTCGTCGCGTCGGCATTGGCGGCCTGGCCGGTGCCCACCACGTTCACCGCGACGATGCCACCGAGGACCACGAGAATGGCGAGCACCAGCAACAGCTCGAGCAGCGTGAAGGCATGTCGAGCCGCACGACGGTGATGGCGACGGCGACGGGTAGAAGCAGCAAACGGGGACGATGGACGTGACATGGATTGGATTTGCATGAGTCTGGGAAGGGTTCCGAAAGGGGAAAGGGCCTCCGCCCGCAATGATCACCGGCGGAAGCATGCGAGGGGGTCGATTGACCCACGCCGCTTGTAAGGCCTTGCCTGGACGAGCAGCGACAGCGTACCAGCCCGGGGGGGCGATACTCGAGGCGCTCTTTGTATCTTAACCACTCGCCCACCAAAAGGTTCCGCGATTTAAACGACGCGTGCGGAACAGGGCGGCAGGTACCGTTGGTGTCCAGCCTTGAGGCGATTCTCGGTCGCTGCTACGCAGCGACAGTGGGCGGCTAAAGCCCAATACCGCTAAGTTAACATGAATGAGGGGGCCCGGACGCTGGCGCGAACCGGCTGATGTCAAACGAATATCAGCCGTTTGGCGCGAGCCTACGGGCCCTCATCTGAAGA
>NZ_JANZKV010000118.1 GCF_025060895.1 Stieleria sedimenti
TGGAAGCTTACGCCACTGTTACTTCGAACCCAAAACGATGTTGATGGCGGTCTTGCCATCGTTGGATGAGACCACGACGTTGACGCTTCGCTCTCCCTTGGTCGCCGTCAACATGCCTCCGTCGGGGAGCTTCATGTTCATTTGGATCTCCCAGCCGGCGTCGCGCAGTGTTTGTTCGTGAAAGGCGAGTGTCTCGCCGCTTGATTTGGGCGACTCGAGCGAGACCACCAGACCTTGCGGGGTGGTGGCGGTGGTCATCACCTTGATTCCCGGCAGCGTTTCCAAGTCGTCGGGCCATTCGTCGGGCAGACTGAGCCCGGAGGAGGAGGCTTGGATTCGGGTTTGGCCGCCCGAGTCGTTCGCGATCGTCACGTCCACCCCGTCGCCCGACTGCGATACCCTGACTTCTTCTCCGTCTTCGGTGGTCACGACGGTTCGATCGCCGCCGCATCCGATGACCATCGCGAGCGATGCGATGGCGAACGTCGCCTTAAATTGAGTGAACATGGTGCCGGCTCCCAAACGCGTGCGTGGTGAGGAATGAACTACGTCCACCATTGTACCGCTGAAGTGTGGGGGAAGCGTCCAGCTTGCCTGGGAAGCGTGGATGATTCGGTGTCTAATACGTGCCAGGATTCCAACCTCTACACCGTTCACGTTCACATCAGGATTCATGACCGCCACTGCGCTGCTCTTCGCTGAAACCGCCGACGGATGGACGCCGTGGCTGGAAACGACCGGCGTCATCCTGTTGGCGATCGGGCTGGTTCTTGGTTGCTTGGCGGCCTGGATCACCAACCTGATCGCGCTGCCGGGCAATTGGATCTGTGTGTTGTTGATCGCGTTGTACGCTTGGCTGGGACCGGCGACGGGGCGTTTGGCGATCGGTTACGGCCCGGTGTTGGCCGGATTCGCGCTCGCATTGGTCGGCGAACTGTTTGAGTTTTTTGCCGGTGCCGCCGGAGCCAAACGGGCCGGGGCGAGTCGTAAATCGACGCTGTATTCGATCATCGGATCGATGGCCGGTGCGATCACCGGCGCGGTCGTGGGTGTCCCCGTGCCGGTCGTCGGATCGGTCATCGCGGCGATCCTGTTCGGCGGAATCGGCGCAGCCGCCGGGGCGATGTACGGCGAATGGTCCGACGGCCGATCCTGGAAAGAGAACTGGTCGGTCGGACATTCCACCTTCTGGGGACGAACCTTCGGCACGCTTGGAAAAGTCCTTGCGGGACTGTTGATTGTGATCCTGGTCTTGGCCGCCGTCCTCATTTAATCCAAGCCGCCAATTCATCCAAGCCGCCATGCCTGAAACCACCGACGCGATGCTCCAAACGGCTCTCGATCTGTTGTCGACGGGCAGGCATTCCGAGGCGATTCCGATCTTGCAGCAGGTCGTCCGCTCGACGCCGCACTCGGCGGCAGCATTTCGGGCCTTGGCCGAAGCGCATCTGGGCAGCGGCGATCTGGACGAAGCACGCCGCTGCTGCGAGCGATCAACCACTCTTGATCCGACGTTCGACCGCGCGTTTTATTTGCTCGGGGTGATCTGTGCCCATGCCGGAGACCTCCACGACTCGATTGCCGCGTTTGAACGTGCCATCGAGTTGCGTCCCAAGTACTTCGACGCCGTCCGCGGTTTGGCAGCCGTCGCCGGACGATCGGGACGTCTGGCTCGGGCCTTGGAGTGCTATCGTGAACTGATCGTGGCGGGAATCGACCACAGCGAGCTGCTGTTGGAATTCGCCGAGACGGCAGAACGGCATGGGGATCTCGATGACGCCATCACCGCACGCAAAATCCTCTTCAAACGCGATCCCGGCAATCTTGAAAACCGTTTCAATTTGTCGTCACTGACCGGAAAGGATCCACCGCCGGCGACACCCGCGACAATGGTCACCCAAACGTTCGATGGCTACGCCGAAAAGTTTGAAACGCACCTGGGGGCGCTGCAGTATTCAGGGCCCGAATTGCTGTACCGTGCGGTCAACCGTTGTGAATCGCGGAATGACTTGCAGGTCCTGGATCTGGGGTGTGGTACGGGACTCTGCGGTCAACCGTTCCGGCAGATGGCAGGACAGTTGATCGGCGTCGATTTGTCACCGCGGATGTTGGAGAAGGCCAAGGCCAAGAACCTCTATGACGAGCTGCATTGTGCCGAGGCGCTGGATTTCTTGTCGCAGCAAGCAGAGTATGACTTGATCATCGCCGCCGACGTGTTGATTTATTTCGGCGATTTGCAGCCGGTTTTCTCGGCGGCGCGCAGCCGAATCGGGGACGGTGGCCGATTCGCATTCACGATTGAATGCAGCGATTGCGATGACGTGGTCGTTTCACGGAACCATCGGTACCTTCATTCGCCCAGCTATGTCCGCAGCGTGATCGCCGAAACGGGTTGGCAGATCGAGGTGTTCGACGAGTGCACGCTTCGACAAGAGCACCAGCAGGACGTCACCGGGATCGTGGCCGTAGCGCGTCGGTCACGCTGTGCGTGACAGCAGGCATGCACAGCATGCCCGACCGGTCAGCAAGAAGGTGGCGTAAGCTTCCAGCTTGCGTTTCACGAGTGAAACGAGACGGCAAGCTAGAAGCTTACGCCACTTTTCGTCCTGGACACAGCGTTAGCGGGCCGAGCGAAGTTGTCCGCGGGCGCGTCGGACGGCGGTGTCCTTCAGTTGCGCCAACTCGGGTGTCGAAGCCGGCATCTCTTGAGCGACTTCGAGCGCCTCCTCGGCTTCGCCGACATCGAGCAGATCGACCGAGATCGAGCGTGACGTCAGCAAGCTGACGACGTTGCCTTCGACCTGGGCGAAGCCGCCGTCGACGAAGTACCGCTGCGGACCCGCCGCGGTCGCCAGGTGGAGCGTGCCGAAACCCAACCGACCGATCATCGGGGCGCGTCCGGGCAGGATGCCGACGGATCCGTCGTACATGGGCAGCGTCACCGAATCGGCTTCGCAATCCACTTCGGTGCGTTCGGGCGTGACTACGATGCAGCGTATCGCCATGGCTTATTTCTTCTCCATCTTCTTGGCTTGTGCCTCGGCCTGTTCGATCGATCCGACGTACATGAAGGCTTGTTCGGGCAGGTGATCCCACTTGCCGTCACAGATTTCTTCGAAGCTGCGGATCGTGTCTTCCAGCGGCGTGATCTCACCGGCCTTTCCGGTAAAGACTTCGGCGACCAAGAAGGGTTGGGATAGGAATCGTTCGATTCGGCGTGCACGGTGCACGATGGTCTTGTCGTCTTCGTTCAATTCGTCGACGCCCAGAATCGCGATGATGTCTTGCAGTTCGCGGTAGCGTTGCAGCGTGGTCTGGACGCGTCGTGCGATCGCGTAGTGGCGATCACCGACGTACTGCGGATCGAGAATCCGCGAGTTGGACGCCAACGGGTCGATGGCGGGATAAATCCCTTTTTCCGAAATCGATCGTTCCAGATAGATGAACGCGTCCAACTGGCCGAAGGCGGTTGCCGGGGCGGGGTCGGTCGGGTCGTCCGCGGGAACGTAGACGGCTTGGACCGACGTGATCGCACCCTTCTTCGTCGACGTGATTCGTTCTTGCAGGGCACCCATTTCGGTCGCCAGCGTCGGTTGATAACCGACCGCCGAAGGCATTCGGCCGAGCAACGCGGAGACTTCCGAACCGGCTTGGGAGAAACGGAAGATGTTGTCGACGAACAGCAGCGTGTCGGCTCCGGTCGTGTCGCGGAAGAATTCCGCCATCGTCAACGCCGACAGGGCGACGCGAAGACGGGATCCCGGCGGCTCGTTCATCTGGCCGAACACCATGCAGGTTTGCTCGATGACCTTGCGTCCGGTTTGACCGATTTCGGTTTCCTGCATTTCCAACCACAGGTCGGTGCCTTCGCGGGTCCGTTCACCGACGCCGGCGAAGACGGAGTAACCCCCGTGGCTGCTGGCGATCCGGGCGATCAATTCGGTCAAAATCACGGTCTTGCCCAGACCGGCACCACCGAACAGCCCGGCTTTACCACCGCGGACGAAGGGGGTCAGCAGGTCGACGACCTTGATCCCGGTTTCGAACAATTCGGTGTTGGTCGACAGTTCGTTGACCGGCGGTGCCTGACGGTGAATCGGCCAGTAGTCGTCAGCTTTGACGTCACCGCGTTTGTCGATGGGTTCGCCGAGCACGTTGAAGACGCGACCGAGCGTTTCTTTTCCGACGGGGACCGAAACCGGTTTGCCGGTATCGATGACGTCCATGCCACGCATCATGCCGTCGGTGCTGCCCAGTGCGATCGCACGGACGCGTCCGCCGCCGAGGTGCTGTTGGACTTCGCCGACCAGGTCGATCGAGACCCCTTTGTGCTCACTCTTGACTTCCAGGGCGTTGTAAATCGCCGGCATTTGACCTTCGGGAAATTCGGCGTCGAACGTCGACCCGATGACCTGCGTGACTTTGCCGACGACGCGAGTTTCGGTTGCGGTGGACATGCTATTCTTCTTCGCTAAAAACGTGTTGTGGGGCGGGCCGCCTGGTGCGACCGGTCACCAGAGTGTGTGGAATTAACCTTCCAAAGCTTCGACGCCGCCGATGATCTCCATGATCTCGCCGGTGATCTGGCTTTGTCGGGCCCGGTTATAGGTCATCGAAAGTTGTTTGATCATGTCGCCGGCGTTCTCCGTGGCGCCCTTCATGGCGATCATCCGCGCGACTTGTTCGCTGACCGCCGCGTCCAAGAAACACTTGAACAGGCGGACTTTGAAACTGGTCGGCACGACCTCTTCGAGAATGCTTTCCGCCGAGGGCAGGAATTCGTATTCGACGTTGGTGCCGCCGGCATCGTCGAGATCGCTGTCGACGTCCAGCGAACCGAGTGGCAGCAGCGTTTCGACCGTGGCGATTTGCTTGGACGTGCTGATGAACTTGGTGTAGATCACGTCCAGCCGGTCCAGTTCGCCGGTGATGTACCGGGAAAGGTACGACTCGGCGATTTTTTCGACCTCGGCGTAGGCCGGTTGGTCTTCGAAATTGAGGTGTTTTTCGTCGGTGGTGACGCCTCGGAATGCGAGCCCGTCGACACCTCGTTTTCCGCTGACGTCGACATCGACGTTCGGCAACGATTCCTTCAGTTCTCTGATCCGCGGCATCGCTTCACGCAGAATCGAGGCGTTGTATCCGCCGCACAGGCCGCGGTTGCTGGTCAGCACCAGGACGCGTGCGTTCTTGATTTCGTCACGTTGCTCGAGCAACGGATGCTGGACATCCAGGCCGGCGGCGGCGAGACGCCCGACGATCCGGGTGATCTGTTCGGTGTACGCGGTCGCGGCTTGGGCTCGGTCCATCGCTTTCTTGTACCGCGCCGTCGCGATCAGCTCCATCGTCCGCGTGATCTTGCGGATGTTGCGGATCGACTTGCGTCGTTTATCAAGCGCTCTTGCGTTGGCCATGAATCGTTAAACGGTGACGGAATGTGTTCAGTGAATGAGATCAGGCGGTCGGCGTGTAACCGGCCTTGAACTCTTTGATGGCGGTTTCCAGCGTGTTGACGACGTCGTCGGTCAGATCGCCCTGTTCCATCAACGAATCCAGCAACGCGGCGTGCTTGTCGTTGATGTACTGCAAGAAGTCTTTTTCCCATTGTTGGACGGTTTTGATTTCAACATCGTCCAGGTGCCCCTTGGTGCCGGCGTACAAGCTGACGACCTGTTCGGCAACCGAAAGCGGTTGGTACTGGGGTTGCTTGAGCAGTTCGACCATCCGGTAACCGCGGTCCAATTGGGCTTGGGTGGCCGGGTCGAGGTCGGTGCCCAACTGGGCGAACGCTTCCAAGGCCCGGAACGCCGCGAGGTCCAACCGCAAACCGCCGGCGACCTTCTTCATCGCCTTGATCTGGGCCGCACCACCGACGCGTGAGACCGAAATCCCGGGGTTCATCGCCGGGCGAACGCCGGAGAAGAACAGGTCGGGCTGGACGTAGATCTGGCCGTCGGTGATCGAAATCACGTTGGTCGGGATGTACGCGGACACTTCGCCTTCGAGCGTTTCGATGATCGGCAAGCTGGTGATCGAGCCACCGCCGAGTTCGTCGGACAGCTTGGAGGAGCGTTCCAGCAGACGGCTGTGGCAGTAGAACACGTCACCGGGGAAGGCTTCGCGGCCCGGCGGGCGACGCATCAACAGACTCATTTGACGATAGGCAACCGCTTGCTTGCTCAAATCGTCATAGACGATCAGGGCATGGCCGCCGTTGAACATGAAGTGTTCGGCCATCGCGGTCCCGGCGTAGGGCGCGACGTATTGCAGCGGGGCGGGGGAACTGGCCCCGGCGACGACCACCGTCGTGTATTCCATCGCACCGTATTTTTCCAACACGTCGACGACGCCGGCGACCGAGCTGTCCTTTTGGCCGATGGCGACGTAGAAACATTTCACGTCTTGACCCTTTTGGTTCAAGATCGCGTCGATGGCGATCGCGGTCTTGCCGGTCTTTCGGTCGCCGATGATCAGCTCCCGTTGACCGCGACCGATCGGCGTCATCGCGTCGATCGCTTTGATGCCGGTTTGCATCGGCTGGGTCACCGGTTGCCGTTCGGCGACACCGGTCGCGATGATTTCCACCGGGCGGGTGACGTCCGATTGCACGGGGCCTTTGCCGTCGAGCGGATTGCCGAGCGGGTCCAGGACGCGACCGATGACCGCATCGCCGGCCGGCACGCTCAACAGCGTGCCCAACGCCTTGACTTCGTCGCCTTCCTGAATCGTCAGGTAGTCACCGAGAATGATCACCCCGACGCTGTTCTCTTCCAGGTTGAACGCCAGGCCGATCGCACCGTTGGGGAACTCCACCATCTCCCCGGCCATCACACCGGACAGACCATACACACGCGCGATCCCGTCACCGACTTCCAGGACGGTACCGACTTCGCGGACGTCGATCTTGCTGTCGAAGTTTTCGATCTCCTGTTGCAAGACCGATGCGATTTCATCGCTGCTAAATTTCATGGCAATCTAATGCGTCAGAGTGTTTGTGGTTTTGATAGGTCGATTGTGGAAGCGGGGCCTGATCAGGCGGAGGCTGCTTCCGATTGTTATTGCGTCAATTGATCGAATTTCTCAGCGATCTTGGCCGAAAATCCCTCGCTGGCTCGTTTGGCGATGCCATTCAAGCGATTGGCGACGGAATTGTCGAAAACCGTATCTCCGATTCGGATCACCATGCCGCCGATCAAGTCGGCGTCGACGACTTCCTGAAGTCGAACTTTTTTTCCGGTTGCGGTCCCCAGTTTTTCGCTGATCGACGCACGCAGGCCCTCGTCCAGCGGGACGGCGGTGCTGACTTTCGCAAGCACTTGGCCGCTCATTTCGTCAAACAGCGTCAACACGCCCTCGCGAACCGCCGCGACATGGGCGAGCCGACCACGTGCCGCCATCACCTTCAAAAACGTCAGCAACAGCGGATCGAAATCACCGCCGAAGACTCGGTCGATGACCCGTTGCTTTTCGTGAAGATCGATCCGCGGCGAAGCAAACGCGGCGGCAAGCTTGGGACTCTTGCGCAGGTACTGGTCGACCACCTGGTTGAGTTGGTCGACGATCTGTTCGGTCCGGCCCGCTTTTTGCGCGGCCCCCAGGAGAGCTTGCGCGTAGGTTTTCCCCAGTTGCTCGGCTCCGGTGTCCAGCACCGTTTCATGTTTTACGTCGTCGGGAGTATCCATCGCTAATTCCAAAGGTGTTTCACCTGGCTCGGATCAGTTGTTGCTCGGGACTTGCTCGAGCGCCTTCTTGATCAACTCGGCGTGATCCTCGGGGTTCAGTTCACGTCCGACGACCTGTTTGGCGACTCCCATGGCCAGCACGGACGTTTGGCTGGCGATTTCGGCAAGCGCCACCTTCTTGGCCGTTTCGATGTCGGCCAGGGCACGCTCGCCTTGCCGCTGCGCGTCTGCTTTGGCTTCGTCGACAATTTTTGTCGCGTTGGCCTGGGCGTCACGTCGCGCTTCGGCCAGGATCGTTTGTGCCTCGTTGGCCACTTCCTGCACCTTCTTCTGGTACTCGGCCAGCGTGGCTTCCGCCTTGCGGTTGGATGCCTGAGCCTGTTCCAGATCACCGGCGATCTTTTCCTCGCGAGCCTTCAAGCCGCCCAGAATGACCGGCCAAACGAACTTCGCGAGCACCGCAAAGGTCCCCAGGAAGATCGCCAAGTTGATGACCGCCGCACCGGGATCGAACGACAGGATGGGCGGCAGTGCTTCGTGCGCACCCTCACCATGAAGCTCGCCTTCGGGAGATTGTGCAGCGTCCTCGGCGGCTTGCACCGACATCGGGGAGAGCGCCACGGGCGGCCCTACGGCAACAAAGCAAACGGCGATAGCCATCAAGGCAAAACGCATATACGACATCAAATTACCTAAGGGTGGGCAACCGGAATCGGAGTGCCGCCTCGGCTTCACTGCCGCGAAAGCGAGGCGACCGACCGAAACACGCGGCCGATCTCTCTAGTTGTTACAGTTCGTGCGAACTACAGCAGGTACATCAAAATCAATGCGATCACGGTCACACCTTCGATCAGTGCGGCCGAAATCAGCATCTGCGTGCTGATCGTTCCGCTTGCTTCGGGTTGACGGGCGATCGCTTCGACGGCGCCGCCACCGATCCGACCGATGCCCCAGCCGGCACCCAAAATCACGAGGCCGATGCCGATACCGACACCCATCTTGCCAAATTCTGCAGCCTCTTGAGCCAGCATCATTGCGAATTCAAACATCTCAGGTTCGCTCCTAGAATTCTCTCGTCGCCCGTCTTTTCGCAAAGGAACGGACGCACAAAAAAGGGGAAAGGTCAAAGGGTTAGTCATTCGTTACGCATCGGCCAATCCGGCCAGCCGCGACGGTTCAATCAACTTATCCAGATCCATTTGCGATTCATCACCGAACGGATCGTGTTCGTGTTCATGGCCATGGTCGCCATGGTGTGCCGCAACGGTCGAGATAAACAGGACCGTCAGGAAGGTGAAAATGAATGCCTGCAGCATGCAGATGAACAGCTCCAGCAACGTCAGCACGATGCAGCCGATGACGACCGCGATGCCGACGCCATAGCCCAACAGGTGTGACACCGATGCGGCCGTAAACACCAGACCGACGATCGCCGCAACGACCAGGTGTCCCGCCATCATGGTCCCGAAAAGCCGCATCGCAAGGACGACGCACTTGATCAGCAGGCCCAGCCACTCCAGCACATACAGTGGCAATCCGAGGCCGAAGGACATCGCCTTGGGGCCGTCCCAACCGATCGGGTTGAAGTGGGAGAAAAAGGCTTTCGCTCCCGTCTCTCGGATCCCGATGAACAAGATCGCGACGAAGCTGCAGATCGCCAACATCGCATTGAGCGACAGGTTGCCCGTCGCCGTGCCGCCGAAGTGGCCGTAGTGACTCGCGTGGTCGCTCCAGATCAGGCCGGCCATGTGCAGGCCGCTGCCGAACGGGATCAAGCCCAGCACGTTGGAGAACAGGATGAAAAAGAACACCGTCCAAATGTACGGAATGTATTTGTCGGTCAGCTCGTGCAAGTTCGGCCGCGCCACCTCATCTCGGATGAACCAGCAGACCGTCTCGAACAACTGTGCCAGTCGACCCTTGGTCTGGTAGGCTTGCAGGCCTTCACCCTTGACGCGAATCTTCGATGCGACGTAGCAGAACACGAGCATCACCACGATCGCCGTGACGGCGGTCATCATCAAATGGTTGGTGATATAAAAACTGTATTGGCCGTCCTTGATGAACAACGCCGGAATGTTCGTCTCGGGACCACCCACGTTCAGGGTGAACAGCGGCTCGGCGTGCAACGCGTGGGGCACGACGTGCGACAGTGGATCATCGGCAGATGCGAATAACAGATTCATTGAATTGAATGCTTGGCTATTTAGCTTCTCGTGGTGGCCGCTCGATCTCGGCGTGGCAACAGCAGTGCCAGGGCGACGACGTCGACCGAAGTCAGGTAGACATACCACGCGAGAATCATTCCCGCGATTTCCTTCTTGGCGGCGGGCAAGTGATAACTACACAGACCAAGGAGTGCAACAGTGCCAAACAACCGAATTATCACTCCGGCTGAAAAACCGAACGTGATTCGCGCCGGGGACTCGTCCCGGCTTGGCAGCATCTCCGTCGCAGCCCCTGGTAATCCGCCGGCAACGGCGACTCCGCCACTGCCCAACCCGATCACCACCAGCAACGCGGCATTGGCCGTCAGCACGCCGCTGGCAGCGAGCGCCCAGCACGCCAGCATCCCGATCGCCCACGCGATCGTGATCGCGACGAGGCAGCACAGGTAAGGCCGGCAGCTGGCCATGGTGGCATTCAGGATGGGAGTGCGAAGGGCAGTCAACGAATTTCTGTCCGACGGTGTCGGGTGGTGTAGGGGCATCGATGGTGGGTTTCAGGTCGCCGTGGCAGAGCCCGGCCTTCAATCGCGCGGCGGTTTCTCGTCAGGCTTGTCGTCGCTCGGCTGGCTCTGCTCGATCTGTCGCTGACGATTCGAAATCGAAGTCGCCAAACGGATGAACCGAATCATGCCAAGGGTGAAGCCGAGTAGTCCGCCAATGGCTGAGCAGATCGGACGGGCCGATTGCAGGTGGCGGTCGATCGCTGCACCGATGGCACCAAACACGATCGTGATGAAGGCTAGCTCCAGGCCGGCACCGGACAGGCGGATCCAAACCGGGGACCGACTCGGCGCCGAGCCGGGCGCTTCGCCGGTGGGGTCTCGCCGCCGGTCCGGTCGCTCTGGCGACCGATCGTGTTGCGGCATTGTGCACCTTTGTTCAGTGTTCTCAAGTCCAGTCGACTGTCTTTCAGTTGGCCGGTCGCTTGCGGTCCGAATCGAAGCGTTGCTCGATCGCGGCCCGGCGGAGTCTGCTTCACCACGTGACGCGGGTAGAGTGTGATTGGTGAGCCGGAGAGGGATAGGAGGGGCGACCGATAGCCGCACCCGCCGGCAAACGGAGTTCGGGGGAGTTTCGGGGGAGTGGGGCGTGGGCGGAGAGCGCCCACCAGACGAACCGGGTTAAGAGGTTGCCCTCCCTGCCAGCGAGGGTGACTGACAGCTTCGTTGATGAACGGATCGCTGCACTTGATCCCGATGCGGCGGCGAAGAGAGGCCCCTGGGTGACTCGAAATAGACTCGGTGTCTAGATTGGCGTCTGGAATCCCCAGAAAATTTGCGGTCGTTTTCCCTGTCTTTCCTGCGGTTTCCGGCCAAAATCTCGTCACAAGCCCGGCAATCCACCGGGACGACTCTGGAACTTTTTCGAAGCGTTGGCATAATGACTGCGGTGTTGATTGCTCCGTTAATGGTTCCTGAGCGGCAAGGTGACCCCGCCAACTCCCCTCTCTACGGGGGAAGACGCACCGGTTTCTGGAAATCAGATGGGCAGCAGACCACCCACCAAGACGCGGACGAGGCGACCCTTTGAGGTCAGTGCTCTTCCAATCGTTTGTTCCCAGGCCGTCGCAGCGTTGACCGCTGCCCCGCCGGAAAGCGAACGAGTCATAACGATAACGCCGACTTAACTTGTGGAGTGCAGCGATGTTTCGCAGCGATGTTCACGAGTGGCTGGCCAGCACGACTAGCACATCTGGAGATAGTACTTTGATCAAAACGGCAGATCTCAAGTCACAGACGCGGCGTGAACTCGCCTCTCTGGCCAAGAACTATGGCATCGCCGGATGGCATGGCATGCGGAAGGAAGAGCTGGTGGACGCGATCAGTAAGACTCAGCGGCGGCTGCGCCGAAAATCAAAAACCTCCTCGTCCTCCTCGTCCTCCTCGTCGCGGAATTCCAGCGGCAACGGGGCGGCGGCGAAGTCGAGTTCGGCCCGGAGCACATCATCACGCACCGTGCGTCGAACCAAGGCCCAAGCGGAAAAGAATGGTGACGGGGGGGCGTCGAAGGCCAAGTCGATGCCCAGTTCGCGGTCATCCAGTTCAGCCGGGGCCGGCAAGACGGGACGCAGCGTCAAGCCGAGATCGCGGCGAAACGTTTCTCTCAACGACCGCCCACTGCCGGAGATGCGAGCCCCGAAAGTTTCGGCAAAGACCGCTCGCATCCGCGCCCAACTTCGTCGGCAGAAAGAGCAGGCGGACAAGCACCGCGACCTTTCCACCGGCACACTCGTCGGCGGCTCGGCGGTTCAAAACGGCCCCCAGCGGACGCGGGCCGGCGAGCCCCATCGCGACCGCATCGTCTTGATGGTTCGCGATTCTTATTGGCTGCAAGCGACGTGGGAGATCACGCGGGCGAGTGTTGCCCGAGCCGAATCGTCGCTGGCCGAGCGTTGGCACACGGCCAAGCCCGTGTTGCGGGTGATGGAAGTCGAAGACGTCGCCAACAACATCGCCGAAACCGTTCAACGCGACATCCCGATTCACGGCGGCGTCGACACCTGGTACATCGATGTCCAACATCCGCCGACTCGATTCCGCGTTGCGATCGGTTACATCACCTCCGACGATCAGTTTCATTCGATCTGTCGGAGCAACATTGTCGAAACGCCCAGCCCGGGCGAGTGCGAGCGTCTGGACGAGCACTGGCATGACATCGCCGATGATTACGAACGCATCTACTCGCTCAGCGGTGGCTACGACACCGACGGCGGCGACTTGAAGGAGATCTTCGAAGAGCGGCTGCATCGTTCAATGCCCACGCGTGGTTCACAGGGCCAATTGACGGCGGATCCGACGCTGTTGCGTCAAAGCAAGTTGCCGTTTGAGGTCGACGCGGAACTGATCGTGTTCGGCCGAACCGCCTCGGGATCGTCGGTCTCGCTCGGTGGACGACCTGTCAAGCTGCAGAGTGACGGAACGTTTACCGTTCGGATGAAGCTGCCCGATAAGCGTCAAGTGTTGCCCGTGACGGCCGAAAGCCGAGACGGGATGCGGCAGCGGACCACCGTGATCGCCGTCGAACGCAACACCAAGGTGATGGAAGCGGTCGACGTCAAGGACAACATGTAGCGTCCCAAGTGGGATAAGTTTCCAGCCTGTCATCTCCTGACACGCCACCGGATGAACGAGAATCCCTCCCGTTGGGAGGGTCGAGCGAAGCGAGGGGAGGGCTGACGCAATCCGCATCGCGTCGCCGACTCCGACGCGTTCCAAGTTATCAACCCACCGCTTTCACTACGTGTGTGGCCAACCACTCTCTCCCCCACAACCGCGATGCCACGCACTCTTCTCACCAGTCTGACACTCGTCTGTCTTTTCTTCCTCGCTGCCAGCACCAAGGCTGCCGATTCCAAACCGCTGAGTATCCTGCTGATCACCAGCGGCTGCTGCCACGACTATGACTTTCAAACGAAGTCCTTGCAGCTGGCCTTTGAAAAAGCGGGGGTCGCGGCGAATTGGACGGTGGTCAACGAGGGCGGTAACGGCACCGATGCTCAAATTGATTTTTATGGGGAATCGGATTGGGCCAAGAACTTCGACGTCTGCATTCACAACGAGTGCTTCGCCAAGACGACCGATGCCGACTACATCCGCACCATCACCGGGCCGCACTTCGAAGGATTGCCCGCGGTCGTGATCCACTGTGCCATGCACACCTATCGCGACGCGACGATCGATGATTGGCGCCAACTACTGGGCGTGACCAGCAAACGTCACGACCACAAGAGTTCGTACAAGGTCGATGTGAAAACCAAGGATCATCCGATCATGAAGTCGTTTCCCGACGGCCACGTGATCCAGTTCGATGAGCTCTATATCATCGAAAAACTGTGGCCCAGTGCGACCGCGTTGGCGACCAGTAAGAGTGAAAAGGACGGTTCGGAACATCCCGTGATCTGGACCAACCAGTACGGAAAAGCCCGCGTGTTCGGCACGACGTATGGCCACTCCAACGAGACGTTCGAAGACAAGGTGTTTCTGAACCTGATCGTCAACGGCACGGTTTGGGCAGCGGGCAAGTAACCGTGGAAAGTGTAAGTGGCGTAAGCTACCAGCTTGCGGTGCCCGCTATTGCTCGATCGCCCGTTCCGCCTGTCGGCGATCGTGTAATTCTTGTTGCATCTCATTGAAGTCTTGCGGCGAGAGCTTGTGCCACTCTGTTTCCTGGACGGGAATTCCCGGCGTGTAGCTCAGATACGGAAACTGATGAGCCGTGAAAACGCCTGCTCCGGTCAGGCCGATCAGTGTGATCGCCAGCAGAATGCTCGTCCGGCGCGAGGCAGCGGTAACGAAGGGGCGAAAAACGGTCGAAAGCAATTTGGGAAAAGCGGTGTGCAGGCCGAGCAAGAGCAGCCATGCGACGGCCGTCACGACAACCGTTATCGAACTCACTTGAACCCAATCGCGGAGCCAGCCGACGCGGCCGATGTCTCGGGGGTCGCCATAGATTTCACACCACAGGACAACCGCGGCGATGAGGGGAGCGAATAAGATCGGGGTTGCGATCAGTAGGTAGGCCCCGCCGAGGACGAACCGGCTGGTGAGAAATGATTGTGGGTCATCGGATTCCATCTCGCGCGACAACGAAATTCTCGCGAAGGCGATTGCAAAAAATATCCCCATCCCCGCCCAGAGCAGCGTCATTCCTTGGGCGTACCGCTGGTTGAACCAATAGCAGGTGCCCAATACGCCGACGATTGCGATGGCAAGGGCGACATACGCGGGCACTTCCACGCGGGGATTGGTCAACCAACGATTGCTTGCCTGTGAAACCCACGTGCCCGTCGTCTCGATCGAGGACGACGCGAAGTCGCTCGCGGCGTTTCCCGCGCGGTGAATCGTCGCCTGAACGCGATGCAGTGGATCACCGGACGACGCGGCGGCATGTGCCGCCGAGCGCGGGTTCTTTTCGATTTCATCAATGTCATGCATCACCGCCGACGCCGACGCGTAGCGTCTCTCGGGATGCTTTTCGAGCGCCCGCAGCACCACGTCGTCCAGTCTCACGTCGATCGCGATCTTGCTTGATTGGCCGAGAGCCGAACCGTTCAGGAATTGACTGGGCGGTTCGAACCGGCCGATCGGCAATTCGCCGGTCAGCATTTCATAGAACACCACGCCGAGCGCGTAGATGTCCGCTCGGTGATCGACCGATCTCGGGTTTTCCAATTGCTCCGGTGCCATGTAATGCACCGTCCCCACCACACCCTGTGTCGGATCGGGCGTCCGGGAATCCTCGTCGGTTGTCGTCGCATCCTCGCCATCGGCGGCGGTCTTGTTGGCGACCAACTTGGCCAGCCCAAAATCGGTGATCTTTAATCTGCCTCGACTGTCGAACAGCAAGTTTTCCGGTTTGATGTCGCGATGCACGACGCCTTCATCGTGCGCGTACGACAGCGCGTCACAGAGTTGCGGAATGATCTCCAGCGCCTCAGGCGGCGAAAGCCTGCCTTGGGCGAGCACCTCGCGCAAGTTCGCCCCCTCGACCAACTCCATCACCAGCATCGCGTAGGGGCCGGCTTGGCCGAAGTCGTGGACGGCAACGATGTTGGGATGATTTAATTTCGCCAGCGCCCGGCCTTCTTGGGCAAATCGCCCGCGGAACCCCGCGCGTTCGGCAATTTGCGGCGGCAGAATTTTGATCGCGACGGCGCGATCGAGTGACTTCTGCCGGCCCAGGTAAACCGCGCCCATGCCCCCCTGGCCGATCAACGCTTCGACTTCATAGCCGGTGATCTGTTCAGACAACTCTTCGATCGATGGCGGCACAAAACTTTGGCCGGGGCCGAGCGTGATGGCCACCGGATGCGGTTTGTCCCACGGCGGTCGGAGCAAACAGCGCGGGCATTGCACCAGATTAGCGGAATCCTTCGACGCCGAATCGGTGGAAATCGGCGTGCCGCAGCGGGGACAGGGTGTCTCGGTCATCGTGCAATCGTGAGTTCGGAGGGTCAGGAACGGGCTCTCTGTTGTCTCCTACACACGTTTTGGGGCCGGGTTACAGAAGTAAAAAGCAATGAGCGGAAAAAAAGAATCAACGGAGAATCAGGCCCGGCGCGATTCACTCGCCGAGTGCATCGAACAAGCACTGTCGCTCCCGACCTGTATCCGCGGGGTTTTCAACCGTTTGGGCGACTGCATCGAGTAAGCGTTGTCGATACGTTGCCCGCAACCGATGGATCGCGACTTTCAAGGCCGTCGCGGACAGCCCCAACTCGGAGGCGATTTGCTGACGTGACGGCCCGTCGGCGTCGGTCGAGGTCAACATGGGGGAAAGCTTGGCAAACCATTCCCCTTTGCCTTTGGCCTGGTAATCCCGCTCGAGTTCGACAAGCGTTTGACGGATCAGGCAGAGCGCCCACTGGCGATCGAACAGCGTGGCGGGGTCTCCCGCTTGATCGGCGAGGGCGTCGGCCGAGAACGACCGATCGACGTCGTCCAACGATCCGCAGTCGATCGAAAACGTCGCCGCGCCTCCGCCCCGTTTCAGCGCGTGTTCGCGACGGTGCTCGTTGGCCGCGTAATGGTCCAGCGACGTGTATAAAAACGCGCGAAAGCGACCTCGCGACGCATCGGCGGCCGCGATCGATTCCCGCTCAAGTAAGTTAGCAAAGAATCCCTGAATCAGGTCTTCGGCATCCTGACGCGATCGTCCGCGGCGGCGCAGGTATCCGTAGAGTGCGGGCCAATAAATCTCGCAAAGTTCTTCCAGCGATTGCCGCGCTACACGACGAACCGACGAATCTCCCGAGGTCTCGCCGGCGCGAAGGACCAAACTCCAGCGCGTCGAGGGAAGGCGTCCGGCAAGTGTCATGATTCACGGGAGGTGGGGCAGCGGCGAAAACGAAGGGCGGCGTTTATTGTAGCCAGATGATCGCTCGATGACTCATTCGCGGTGGACCACGGCGTTCGGTTCTTGCCAGCGCGCCAC
Source organism: Stieleria sedimenti (assembly GCF_025060895.1). Lineage (GTDB taxonomy): Bacteria > Planctomycetota > Planctomycetia > Pirellulales > Pirellulaceae > Stieleria > Stieleria sedimenti. The sequence goes on from NZ_JANZKV010000118.1 coordinate 16,844, forward strand.
GACTGACTTAGCATCGTCCGATTTCCGCTCCGATCGCCCAATACCGCTAAGTTAAGACAAATGGAGAGGCCCGGACGCTGGCGCGAACCGGCTGGTACCAAACGATTATCAGCCGTTTGGCGCGAGCCTACGGGCCCCGGCCTAAGGAAGCGACGCTTAGCTAAGCGTTATTGCTCCGATAGCCCGCTCCGCCGAACTCGAAGAATTGAACAATGAAACTGGTTTCTTGGAATGTGAACGGCATCCGTGCGGCGATGGACAAGGGGTTTCGCCAATTCGTCGAAGACCAGCAGCCCGACATCTTGTGTTTGCAGGAAACCAAAGCCGAACCGCAGCAAGTGGATTTGGATTGGGCCGATGGTCTCGGCTACCACCAGACCTGGAATTGCGCGGCGAAAAAAGGATACAGCGGCACGACGATCTGGAGCAAAGTCGCTCCCCGCAAGACGGTGCTGGGGATCGGTGACGAGGAACATGACCAAGAAGGCCGTGTGGTGACCGCGACGTTCGACGATTTTCACGTGGTCAACGTCTACACCCCCAATGCCCAGCGTGGACTGGTGCGGTTGGAGTATCGCCAGCGGTGGGATGCTGCGTTTTTGGCATACCTCAAAAAACTGAACCGTCGCAAACCCGTCATCTTTTGCGGCGATGTGAATTGCGCCCACCAGGAGATCGATTTGGCGAACCCCAAGGCCAACCGCAAAAACGCGGGCTTCTCCGACGAAGAACGCGCCGGGCTGGACAACATTGCCAAGGCCGGATTCCTGGACTCATTTCGCCAGTTCGACCAAAGTTCCGGCAAATACACCTGGTGGACCTATCGCTCCAACGCACGCGAGAAGAATATCGGCTGGCGTTTAGATTATTTTTGGGTGTCGAAACGGTTTTGGGATCGTGTGGCCGGTGCCAAAATCCATCACGATGTCTATGGTTCGGATCATTGCCCGGTCGAATTGACGCTGTTGCCGTGACGAAGCCGTGCAGGGACCGATCGGGCCGCGGGGGACGTCCATTGTATTACTGCAGGATTTGGCAACCGATTTAGATTCTCTCCCTCTGGGAGAGACGGCGTTTGCGCAGCAAGCAAACGCCAGAGAGGGCCGGCGCTGCGAAAGTCTTGGCGACGTCCGCTACGATCAACTCCGCCCCTATACAATTGACGGCCCGAGCTTCCAAGAAATGCGTGTTCCCAGGCAGAGCCTGGGAACGAGTGAAATTTACTTTTACTACGAATTGACACTGACCATGAATCGACTGTTTTGTTTGGTGATCGCCACCCTCGGCGTGTTCCCCGCGATCGCCACCTGCGCGGACCCCGTGATGAACGACGAGGTGCGGTGGTGGAAGGGCAACCTGCACACTCATTCCTTGTGGAGTGACGGAGACCAGTTTCCCGAGATGATCGCGGATTGGTATCGCGAGCAGGGTTACCAATTCCTTGCCCTGACCGATCACAACGTATTGAGTGAAGGCACACGTTGGATGGGTGTCCAGAAGATCGTCGCCCGCAGCGATGACGGCATCGTCGATCGCTACCGAGAACGGTTCGGGGATCATTGGGTGCAACAGCGTGCGAATCCTGAAACCGGTGATCAAGAAGTGCGTTTGAAACCACTGGACGAGTTTCGTCACTTGGTCGAGGAGCGCGGGCGGTTCATCATGATCCCCGCCGAAGAGATCAGCGATCGGTCCGAAGGGAAGCCGGTTCACATCAACGCGACCAACCTCGCCGAAGTGATCGCGCCGGCCGGCGGCGCGACGGTTCGCGAAGCAATGCAGAACAATCTGCGCATCATTTTGGAGCACGAAAAGGCGCACGGTCGAGAGGTGTTGCCGCATATCAATCATCCGAATTTCGGTTACGCGATGACCGCCGAAGACTTGGCCGCGGTGGTTTCGGAGCGATTCTTTGAGGTCTACAACGGTCACCCCGGCGTCAATCAACTCGGCGACAAGGACCACCCCAGCATCGAGACGATGTGGGACCAAATCAACGCGATCCGCTGTGGAATCGCCGGTGTCGCACCGATCATGGGGCTGGCCACCGATGACTCGCACGAGTACCACGGCAAACCGGGATCACGCCCGGGACGCGGCTGGGTGATGGTTCGCAGCCGCTTTCTGACGCCGGAGCACTTGATCCGAGCGATGAAGCGTGGCGACTTCTATGCCTCCAGCGGCGTGACACTGGACGATGTCCGCTTCGACGAATCGAGTCGGAAATTGACGCTGGAGATTCAGGCTCAAGACGGTGTGAGCTACCGAACGGATTTCATCGCCACGCTCAAGGGGGACGCAACAGATCACGATCGGATCGGCGTCGTGATCAGTTCACACGAAGGAACGTCGGCAAGCTACCAGATGACCGGCAAGGAGCTGTATGTGCGGGCGTTGGTCACCAGTGACCAGCCGCACGTCGACCCGTCTTTCAAAGACCAGATGCAACAGGCTTGGACCCAGCCGGTCGGCTGGTCAAAGTAGTGGTAGATGCTACGCCGCTGCCGTGAGACATCGATTGGATTACGGCAGCTTTTGGCAAACCCTGTCGATTCTCTCCCTCTGGGGGTTCTTCGTGGATTTTAGTGGCTAATCGCTCAGGACCCAGGTTTTTCGAGGCATTGCTGCGATGTCCGAATGGGGAGAGCGAGGACAAACGCTCGGTTCAAACGACCCTCCGCCGACACGGGGGCCGGCGGAGGGCACGAAGCACCTTCGGCGCATCGCAGACCAGGTGATTCCTTGGCGG
>NZ_JANZKV010000119.1 GCF_025060895.1 Stieleria sedimenti
TCTTCAGATGAGGGCCCGTAGGCTCGCGCCAAACGGCTGATATTCGTTTGACATCAGCCGGTTCGCGCCAGCGTCCGGGCCCCCTCATTCATGTTAACTTAGCGGTATTGGGCTTGAGCCGCCCACTGTCGCTGCGTAGCAGCGACAGGGAATCGCCTAAAGGCTAAACACCAACGGTTGCCGAACCCCTTATTGCTTACGCCCGCGCCATTCGCACCCGCCCCCTTTTTTTCTGCCCTCCCTCGGCGGGCAACCGGATCACTTCCGTTTCCACTGCAAACCGATCGTCACGTCGCCATCAGCCAGCGTCGTGACGGTCACCGGATGCATGCCTTGCTCGAGTCGAATCTCGGTCGAATAGGTTTCACCGGGATCGAAGCCGAAATCAGCATCGATCAACTCCGCGTCATGAATGCGGGCAAAGGTTGGTGACTTGGTCGAAAGTTTGACTTGGTAAAGTCCTGTTTCGGGGGCGACAAACACGCCACGGAACCGAACCGCTCCCTCGGCATCTTCAACGGACAGATCATCCGATCGCCCCGTCCGGATCGGATGCAGGTCGTCGACATCGGGCACGTACGGAAACGGCCCGCGGTAAATGTCATACGCCCAACCTTCCTGCTGGCTCACGTTCACCGCCGGGATCGCCACATCGTCATACGGCCGCGGTGCCGACGGATTGGCCCGGCGCAGCTGCAGCACACGGTCATGCATCTTCTTTTGCAACTCGGCGAATCTGTCGCCCGTGCCCGCCAGATCGTGAAGCTCTTTGGGATCGTTCTTCAGATCATAAATCGCAAACGGCTGGCTGTGAACCTGGATGTCGACTCGCACGCCCTTGTAGCCGTCGACAAACACCACCTGCATTTGCCGGCGTCGTTGGTTTCGTTTCGACGCATCAAAATCGTCGTACGTCGGTGTCCTGCCGCCGTTGAAATACTCGATGTAAACCTGCCCTTGGCGCTGCGTCCCCTTGCCTGTCAGCAGCGGCAACAACGAGACCCCATCCGTTCGTGCCGGCGGTGCGATCCCACCGGCACGCGCGAACGTCGGCATCCAATCGTGGAACTGAGAGGCTGAACGATCGATCGATCCGGGTGCCACCTGCCCGGGCCACCACGCCAGCGTGCCGACACGAATCCCACCCTCCCAGACGTCCCGTTTGGTTCCGTCAAAGGGACCATAAGACTGAAAGGACTGTGGCGTGTAGTTGACGCGGTTGTCTTGCGCATCGCGCAAATACGACTCGTGGTGGGGACCGTTGTCGCAACTGACGACGACCAGCGTGTTCTTGTCGATCGAGAGATCACGCAACGTCTGCAACAAGTCGCCGATGCTATGATCGATACGGCGGACCATCGTCGCAAAACGTTCTTCGACGTCCGACCAGCCCTTGCCTGTGTAGTCGGGATGCCGATACCCGTCCACCGTCCCGACCGCCGTGTTGATCATCGCCCCCGGCTTGCCGAGCCACTGCAAGCCACCGTCTAAACCGTAACCTTGGGGGAACGCAACCGATGGCAATTGAAGCGCCGCGTGTGGCGTGTCGTAGGCGAGGTACAAAAAGAACGGCTCTGTGGAACCACTTTGCACATGCTTGGCGATCCAATCTTTACTGCGGGCGGCGAACAGGTCCGTCGTGTAGCACTTGGCCAAATCCTTGCTGACCTCCTGATCGTTGTGCCAAATCTGTTTGGGCGTGCGATGCAATTCGTTGTCGCCCAGGTCCCAGTTTTCCGCCGGATAATGAACGTGACCGTCGCGGTGGCGGACATAGCCGTAGAACTCATCGAATCCACGCTTGGTCGGGTAAGCGGGCCAATCGGCCGGAGTCCAATCGTCGTCCTGGCCGTTGGTTGCACCCTGCAACCCATACTTGCCGACCAACCAGGTCTTGTACCCTGCCGCCTTCATCACCGTCGCAAGCGTGTGATTGTCTTCGAGCGCCTTGTCAAACTGATTGTCTCGCACCACCGCATGGCCTTGATGCACCCCCGTCAACAGTGACGAACGACTCGGGGCACAAACCGGCGCCGGACAATAATGGTCACGCAACTGCATCCCTTCGGCGGCCATCCGATCCAACATCGGCGTGTGATGACGTTTCGTATGCGTCGAATCATTTTGATGCAACACCCCGAAGTCCCCCCAGCCCATGTCGTCGAGCAGGATAAAGATCACATTGGGCTTGGATTCGGCGCTGGCCGTGGAGACAAACAGGACGGCGAAAAACGCGAGCGACGTGGCAAGGGAACGTAACATCGAATGCATGGATTGAGAGACAACGGAATAGCGTACGGCAAGCCAGTTTAACCGCTCGTCCAAACAATATCATTCTGCTCCCAATCATTCTGCCAATTTGCCGTACCGGAAAAGAGAGATGGCAGAACGATACGGGGCAGAATGATGGCCAGACAGGAAGCCGCAATCCTCGCTACGGGTCCCCCTCGGCATCGAGGGCCGCTTTGGCTTTGGCAAAATCGGTCGTGTCTTCGACGACCTCGCCGTCGCGGAGCACGATCGTCCGCTTGGAATTACGCGCGATGTTGGGGTCGTGCGTGACCAGAATCACCGTGATCTTTTGTGTTTCATTCAGCTCTTGGAACAACGCGATCACTTCGCGGCTGGTTTGGGAGTCCAGATTACCGGTCGGTTCATCTCCCATCAAGATCGACGGGCGGTTGACGAGCGCCCTGGCGATCGCCACGCGTTGTTGCTGACCGCCGGAGAGCTGGCTGGGATGATGATGGTAGCGGTCTCCCAACCCGACCTGATCCAAGACCTCACGCGCCCGATCATGTCGCTGGCGGGCGGACAGACGCGGCCCGTACATCAGCGGCAACTCGACGTTCTCCAACGCCGACGTCCGATTGAGCAGATTAAAGTTCTGGAACACGAAACCGAGTTGCTTGTTTCGAATCCGGGCCCGCTGGTCGCGATTCATCGAAACGATCTCCTGGCCGTCGAGCAAGTAGCTGCCGTACGTCGGCCGGTCCAAACAACCGAGTGTGTTCATCAACGTCGACTTGCCGCTGCCCGATGGACCGACCAACGCGATGTATTCTCCCCGCTGGATCTCCAAACTGACCGTGCGGAGCGCGTGCACTTGGACTTCGCCCAAGTCGTAGACGCGTCGGACATCTCGAAGCTCGATCAATGCCACGATGGATTACTCGTACCTGAGCGCGTCGATCGGGTCCAACTTGCTGGCCCGCCGAGCGGGATAGAAACCGAAAAACACGCCGACGGCTGCGGCAAATCCCATCGCGACCAGCGCGGCGGGAAACGACACCACCATCGGCCATTGCGTTCCCGGTTTGTAGGCGTTGATCAACATCGTCGCGGCCATCGACATGCCCGTTCCGAGCGCCAATCCGATCACCCCGCCGATGCTCGAGAGCACCACCGACTCGATCAGGAACTGCCACAAGATATCGCGTCCCCGTGCCCCGAGCGCCATCCGGATGCCGATCTCACGCGTCCGTTCGGTCACCGAGACCAACATGATGTTCATGATCCCGACGCCCCCGACGACCAACGAAATCCCCGCGATCGCCGACAGCATCAGCGTCAGCGTCCCGGTGATCATCCCCAACGTTCCGGCAACCTCTTCCATATCCGTGATGTCGAAGTCGTCTTCCTCCCCAGGCGCGATGTCATGTCGCTCGAGCAACAGGTTGCGAATCTGCCGCGTCGCGGCGCTCATCTGGTTGGTGCTGCGCGCCGAAACCATGATCGCGTGGATGTTGTCCATCGGTGACCCGAGCAACCGCTTTCGCACCGTCGTCTGCGGCATCAACAACAGATTGTCCTGGTCATCACCGACCATGTTGGCCCCTTTCTTGGACAGGACTCCGATCACACGCATGGGCACATTGTTGACGCGCAGCGTCTCGCCAATTGGATTGGTGGTGCGAAACAACTTCGGAATCAACGTTTGACCGATCACGCACACCTTGGCCTTGGACTCGACGTCGGCTTCGCTGAAAAACGATCCGGCCTGAAGCCCCCAATTGCGGACCAACAGAAAGTCCGTGCCGACGCCCAACATCTCCTTGGGGCTCCAGTTCTCATTGCCGTAGATGACCTGCCCGCCGGTGAACACCAGCGGTGACGCAGCCAAGACCGCCGGGCATTCCATGCGGATCGCTTCGGCATCCGCGGCGGTCAACGAAGGCGCATCGTTCTGGCGAACGCCACCGTCGGTGGTTTGCCCCGGAATCACAAAGATCACGTTGGTGCCGAGATTCTGCAACTCACCTTGCACCAGACGATTTGCGCCCTGACCGATCGACACGATCGTGGTCACCGCGGCGATCCCGATCACCACGCCGATGATCGTCAACACCGCGCGCATCTTGTTTTTCAACAAGGCCCTCAGTGCGATCCGAATGGTATCGAAGAAAGACATGGGGGAATTACTTTTTCACTTCCTCGCCGGTCACCAACAGATCACCGATCGAAAGCGATCCCGACTTCAGCTCGGTGAATCCGCTTTCGCTCAAACCGGTTTCGATCTCCACCGCGCGCAACCACTTTCCATCGACGACCCAGACGTGACGCTTGTTCCGCACCCTTCGCTTCTCCGCTTTCTCCGTGGCCGACAGCTGCCGCTCTTCGTCATCCCGATCTCGTTTCGTGCTCCACATCGACCCATCAATCAGATGCCGATCGGACTCATGCACCCACTGGACATCTTCAGGAAAGAAACGGAGTGCGGCGTTGGGCAATTTAGGCACGTCGCTGATCGAATCGACTTCGAATGAGATGCTCGCTGTCATTCCCGGCAACAGTTTCAAGTCGGGATTGCTGGTCACAATGACGACGGGATAGGTGACCACGTTCTGATTGGCGACGCTGCTGACGCGAATCTGTTCGATTTCACCGCTGAACAACTCATCGGGATGGGCGTCGACGGTGAAGGTCACCGGCCTTGATTCAGCTTGAGCCTTTTGGACCAGTCCGATGTCCGCTTCGTCGACGGAGGCGAACACGTGAACCTTGTCACGTAGATCAGGGGCGACAATAAACAGTTCCGGCGTCTGAAACGAAGCCGCAAGCGTTTGGCCGGGATCGATTTTGCGGTCGATGATCACGCCGTCGACCGGAGCCGTGATTTCACAGTAATTCAAGTTCGCACGCGAATTTTCCAACGATGCCTCGGCCTGCTCAATCATCGCGTACGCGACTTTCAACTGAGCTTCCAGCGACTTCACTTCGAACACCAACGCGTCCATTTCGCTATCGGAGAGGAATCCGACTTTCTTGGTGTACAACTTCTGCCCCCGTTCGTAGCTGTTGTTGGCCTGGACCAGCTCCGCTTCGATCCGTTCCAGTTCCGCCTTTCTCGTGGCCAAGGTTGCTTCGTCCCTGGCGACGTCGGCTTTGAAGAGCCGCGGATCGATCGTCGCCAGCACATCCCCCTTCTTGACCTCGTCGTTGAAATCAACATTCAACTCCTCGATCGGCCCCGAGACCACCGAACCGACCACGACCGATCGGACCGGACGGACCGAGCCGGTGGAGTTGACATAACGTGTCACGTCTCCGCGGACGATCGGCGCGGTTTCCCACTTCACCCGATGACGTTCTTCCCAATACGTCCGCGCCGGTTTGTATCCGACTGTACCAATGCCAGCCAAAACGCCAATCACGACCAGCATTTTGAGAAGCATCTTCATTCGACTGTGGGGTGGGAGGCAGAATCTGACCAACGCCCTTCCAAGTCTAGTTGATCGACGACCCGGGCAAGACCGTTTGCATCGAATTCGCGTCGCGATTGAAAATCTTGGCACCGCGGGCATCCGTGTTGGTGTGCAGGCTTCAGCCGCCCGGTGTCGCTGCTCCGCAGCGAATGGGAACGCCTAAGGCTGGACACCAACGGTTGCTTCAGCCCGTGCCATTCGAACCTGCCTCGATCGATTTCATGTCCCACGCGGACTCACCCGCTTCAGGCCCACATTTGGAAATCACCGGCGGCTTCGAACGCGTGTTCGTAATGCTCGATCTTGACCGGCATCGGTTCGCCCCTGGGCCACCAGATCGCGATCACGTCGAAACGGCAAGACGCGCCGAGCAGTTTGCGACGCTTGAGAAATCGCAGCGCCGCCCGGGTGATCCGCGCCTGCTTGTTTTCATCAACCCGATCCGCCGGATGGCCCGGGCGAGTCGTTTGCAGCGTCTTGACTTCGACGAAGATCACCGTGCGGGACTTCTTGTCGGCGGCAATCAAATCGATTTCGCCGCCACGGTCAGATTCACTTTCGGCGACCACCACGAATCCCTTTTGGCGCAGCAACCGTGCCGCCACCTGCTCGCCCTGTCGGCCGATCGGAGCATCGGGATCGACTCGCCCGTAACGCCACTGGGAATAACGATCCAGAAGCTGCCGGATGAAACGCGGGGGCGTTGGACGTCTCATGGGCAAACACGAGCGGGATGGACTTCCGGTCTGTCGACCCTGAAATGACAGGCTGGAAGCCTATCCCACGTTCGCTGCTCCCGATTGGGTACAGCGAAAAATCCGCAGTCAGGTTCGTAGGTCAGGCTGTGCCTGACGACGCGTTGGCATGCACAGCATGCCCTACGGTTGTCGCCATGTCGTGAACCGTTGGTGTCTAGCCTTTAGGCGATTCCGGGTCGCTGCGACGCAGCGACCGTGGGCGGCTAAAGCTTGCACACCAACACGCATGCCTGCACCATGTTGACGAGCGGTCTACGATCGGCGGCGTTCTTTCAGACGCACGGCTTTGCCGACTCGGCCACGCAAGAAGTACAGTTTCGCGCGACGCACGACACCGCTCCGCTTGACTTCGACCTTCTCGATCCGGGGGCTGTGCAGCGGGAACTTTCGCTCCACACCCTCACCGGAGACGATCCGTCGGACGGTAAACATCTCTTTGGATCCGCTGCCGGAGAGGGCGATCACGACACCGGTGAAGACCTGGATCCGCTCCTTGTTGCCTTCCAGAATTCGCAAGTGAACGTCAACGGTGTCGCCGATTTCGAACTGCGGCGGGTTCTCTTTGATCGCGGTCTGCTCGACCTTGTCCAGAATGGCTTGGCTCATCGTACTACTCTCTTCGTCTGACTGATCGCCGAAGTCGCCAGACTTCGGGCGTGGAATTCAAGTTCCCGGAAACTGGCGAATCCGGTTGTCTGGTGCTGTCTACTCTTCTTCATCGAGCAAATCCGCTCGACGTTGTTTCGTTCTGATTCGACTTTGCTCGGCCCGCCACGCGGCGATCGCTTCGTGGTTGCCGCCGAGTAAGACTTCGGGCACGTGGTGCCCTCGAAAGTCTCGCGGTCGCGTGTACTGCGGAAACTCCAACAACCGATTTCCGCGGCTGAAGGAATCGTCCACATGACTGTTTTGATCACCCAACACGCCGGGCAGCAACCGCACGACGCCGTCGATGATCGTCATCGCCGCGACCTCGCCTCCGTTCAAGACGAAATCGCCGACACTGACTTCCTCTGGTTCTAATATGTCGACCACTCGTTGGTCGAACCCTTCGTAACGCCCGCACAGCAACAGGACTCGGTCGCTGAGTGCCAAGTCCTCCGCCATGCGTTGGTCAAATCGCTCGCCTTGCGGCGTCAGCATGATCTTTCGCGACGGAGTTTCCGCCATCCGCTCGATGTCTTCCACACAAGGCACCGTGACATCGACTTGCAACAGCATGCCCGGGCCTCCCCCGAAGGGCCGATCATCCACTTTCCGGTGCGGCGTGTCGGCGGCCCAGTCACGCAGGTCATGTCGGTGAATTTCGACCAGCCCTTTGGCGATCGCTTTTTCCAACAGACTTTGCGTCAGGTAGCCGTCGAAGATCGCCGGGAACAGCGTGACGATGTCAAATCGCACTCGTGTCTCTCCCGGGATCCAAATTACCGTTGAACAGGTGACCGATGAAACGCGGACGAATCAGCAATCCGGAATCACTCGGCGGTCGCTTCGGCTTCGGCAACCGACTCACCTTCGGCGGCAGCTTCTTCGGCTGGCGCTTCTTCAGCGGCGGGTTCTTCTTTGGCCAACGGCTTGGGTGCTTCGGCGGGTGCCGGGGTGTATTCTTTTCGCTTGCCGAGTCGCGCGAGCGCTTCTTTTTGAGCCTCCAGGTGCGTCCCGTCGGTGCCGTACTTCTTGATCAGCACGGCGACCTTTTCACTCGGCTGCGCGCCGACGCTCAACCAGTGGTCGACGCGATCGCTCTTGAGTTGAACGCGGGCGTCGGTTTCGGGGCACATCGGGTCGTAATACCCCAACTCTTCGATCACCCGACCGTCGCGCGGCGACCGTTGGTCCATTGCGCAGACTCGGAAGAAAGGTCGGTGGGTGCGACCCATCTTTTTCAGACGGATTCGAACTGACATTTCAAACTCACTCCAGGAAAAAACAAATTGTGTTGGTGAACTGCTATCTCTTGTTTCGTCGCTTTTGACGCTTCAACTTGTCACGTTGCTTTCGCAACTTGGCGCGTTCGGCGTTTGACAATCGCTTGCCGGTACCTTTTTTGACACGCATGCCGTCCAGGCTGCCATTGCCACTGGCCATCGCCCCCTGCAACTGCTGCATCATCTTGGCCCGATCCATCATCGAGCCGCCGGCCATGCCCTGCATCAACGGTTTCATGATGTCGAACTGCTTGACCAACTGGCTGATCACCGGCGTTTGCACGCCGGCACCCTTGGCAATCCGCGTCCGACGCGAGGCGTCGATGAGCTTGGGATTCCGGCGTTCTTCCGCGGTCATGGCATTGATCGCGCCGATCGTCTGCCGAATGCCCCCGGCCGCCTCTTCGCTTTCCAAAGCTTCCTTGAACTGCCCCATGCCGGGCATCAAGCCCATCATTCGGCCCATCAAGCCAGGCTTGCTGACTTTCTCCATCATGTTCTTAAAATCGTCCAACGTGAAGTCGCCAGAGGCCATTTTGGCCTCCAACTCCTCGCGTTCCTTCTCGTCGACGATCCGATGGGCTTCCGCGGCGGCGGCCACGATGTCGCCCATCTGCAAGATTCGGCCGGCCATCCCCTCGGGACGAAACGGCTCCAGTGCGTCAAAATGCTCGCCGGTTCCGATGAATTTGATCGGGACGCCGGTGACGTGCTTGACCGACAACAACGCCCCGCCGCGGGCGTCGCCGTCCAACTTGGTCATCACCACCCCGTCCAGCTCGAGCGACTTGTTGAACGCGTCGGCACTGTTGACGGCATCCTGGCCGGTCATCCCGTCGACCACCAGGTAAACCTGATCCGGGGCGACCTTTTTGTCGATCCGCGCCAATTCCGCCATCAACTCCTCGTCGATGGCCAGACGCCCGGCGGTGTCCAAAATCACGACCCGCGAACCGTCCGTTTCGGCCTTGGCGACGCCGTTCTTGCAGACCTGGACGGGATTCTTGTTGTCCGGCTCGCTGTAGACCGGCACGCCCAATTGCTCGCCGATCACCTTCAATTGCTCGATCGCCGCCGGCCGCTGCAGGTCAGCGGCCACCAGCGTCGGCTTGATCTTTTGCTCGATCAACAACTGCGCCAACTTGCCGCAGGTCGTCGTCTTTCCGCTCCCCTGCAAGCCGCACAACATGATGATCGTCGCGCCATCTTTCTTCAGATGGATCGACGGGTCGACCGGTCCCAAAATCGAAACCAGCTCGTCGTGGACGATTCGCACCAGTTCTTGTTCCGGTCGCAGGCTCAGCAGCACCTTTTTGCCGAGCGCCCGCTCGGTCACGTGCCCCATGAACTCCTGCACGACCGGATAACTGACATCCGCTTCCAACAGAGACCGCTGAACGATCTCCAACCCCTCGCGCATATTGCCCTCGGACAGCTTGCCTTTGCCACGCAAGCTCTTAAATGCCGATTGCAATCCGTCTGAAAGGGAATCAAACACGCTGAAACAGGAAAATTACGAGTGTAAAAAGCATCAGGCACCCTCCGAAGCACCCAACGGGCGCACCGATAGCGGGCGCGGGAAAGCCCGGCAGTGTACGAGGGGCAGTGCCATTTTGTAAATGGAGAAAGCCCCTACTTTGCCAGCGGTTTCTCCGGTTCGGCCAACCCGGTGACCGCCAACACCCACTCTAGTGGATCGTCCGCGGACACCAAACCGGTGTGAGTCAGCGAAAAAGTCTTCCTGCTCGCCGGATTCGGCAACCCCAACGCACTCTCCACCGTCACCGCACCATCACCCAATCCCTCAAACAGCTCCTCCGCCTTCATCAACGCCTCGACGCGGGCGGCATAGGCCGGAGAAACCGCCAGCCGGGCCAGTTCAGCGGGCAGACTGGCCGCCAAACGCTCACGCCGCGACGCGGTCAGAAAACTCTTCGTCCCCGCCGCCAAGTGGAACCGAATCCCCGCCGGCCGGTCCCGGCGATGCAAACGCAGCAAAAATTCGCTCTGCGGATCCAACGCCTCGGCCGCCTCCCCGCGCCCGTCGGCGATCGTGTTGAGCGCCCCCGGAGTCCCGGTGATCAACCGAAACGCCACGTCGAACAGTTCCAGCTCGTCATGAAACGCCGCCAGGGCCGAGCCGCGAAACGGAGTCCCCAGCGTCACCACGTGGGGGACGATTCGCGACGGGAAGTCAGGCTCGGTGACCGCCCAAGTCGACACCAGACCGCCGAGCGAATGAGCCACCAAATGGACCCGCACGCCAGGATGGTCCCGCCCGAATTCGACGAGCTGCTCGGCCAGCCGACTGCCGATCTCACCGGGAGGCCCGTCGTTGGGGTACTCAAACCGCATCGACACGATCTCACGCTCGGCCAACGCATCAGCCGCACGATCAAACGTGGACTCGCTGCCCTCCAATCCGTGCACAAACACCACGACGTCGTCCGAATCGCCGACGTCCTCCCGCCCGATCAGCCGCGGCGGCGCCAATTGTTTCATCAGTTCCCACTTGGGCGTCTGTTTCAACTCGATCACCAACTCGCGGTCGTTGAGCGTGAACTCGATCTTGCCGACCAGCTCCAAGGCCACCAACCCGATGCGATCTTGATTGCCGAGCTCCCTCCACCGCGGAGCATCACCGGCTCGTCCGCCCAAGGTGCGGCGCAACTTGGTTTCGTCATAACGCCCGTCGACCAACGGCAATCGAATCGTGCTCGACGCCGGCTGGTCGGGTTGCGGGATGGGCTGCTGGCAGGACGCGGCGTTCGGGATGACGGCCAGCACCAGGCCGGCAACCAGCATCGCCGCAGCACGGACGCGACGAATCCCCAGCCGCGTCGACTGCATCCACAGCACGATCCACGACGCCACAAAACACAGCCCGGAGATCAACGCCAGCGCGGCGGCCGATGTCCACTGGACCCCGCCTGCCCGCTCGGGTGGCTCGGTCGTCACCGCAAACGAACGCAAACACTGGTCACCGTACCGGGACAGCGTCGCATACGAAAAAAGAGACGTGGCCCACAGCGGTCGTTGTTCTTCCACCCAATCGTCCTCCCACTCGTCTTCCCAATCCTCCTCGTCACCGACTTCATCGTCGTCCGATTCAGCCGGAAACACCGTCAAGGAATCATAGTCGGCCAGCGGCTCGTAGCCGTCGGGATCCGAAATCGCAAACGGCGCGCTAAACAGGATCTGAAACATCATCACGACCGGCAAGATCGCGGCGGCCACCAACGGCGCCCGCCCGGCCGCCGCCGAGATCAGCAATCCGAGCATCGTCGCGGCGACCGAGACGCCCAACAAACAGACGACGACCCCGGGCAGCTGCGTCACCCGCTCGTCGACAAAAAACGAACGCGCCAGCCAACGGTCACGGATCATGTACAACAATCCCGCAAACACCAGGGTCTGCAAGAACCCGGCAAACGAAAGCACTACCGACTTGGCCGCCAGCACTTGCCCCCAGGTCACACCGTAGGAACGTTCGTAGTCGTAAAGCTCTCGATCGCGGGTGATCGACAGATGGCTGCCGCTGGCCGACATCCAAATCACCGACACCACCGCCAGGAACCCCAATCGGTTGATCGGTGCCATTTCGCCATACAGCCCATCGGCGACGTCCCGATCGGGATCCGTCGGCACGCTGATCGCGATCGCCACGGCAAACAAGACCGGAACCAACAGCACGCCGATCACGACGTGCGGGATGCGGATCGGCCCCAGAGCGAGACGCGACAAGTTGGGCGAAGTCAGTTTTTGGCGTTCGCGACGAAGCAGAATCGCCATCCGATTTGCAACGCGGTACAGGGCGGACGGAACATCATCGTCGTCGTCCGTCGATCCCGACTGCTCCGCCGCCGGCAACGCGTCACCGGCATCTTCGACCACACCTCCCTCCGGCGTCGGCCGCATCGTGATCACGCGATCAAACGACTGCAGCACATGTCGGTGGTGGGTCACGGCGACAATGGTCGCCCCACGGACGGCCAACGAGTGCAACAGCGCAATCACTTCGCCGGCTGTTTCGTGATCCAGTCCGCTGTCGGGCTCGTCCAGCACGATCACGCCGGCTCCGGACAACAACGCACCGGCGATTCGAAACCGTCGCAACTGTCCGCCACTGAGTTCCGCCGGAAACTTCTCCTTGGCCGACGTCGGTAGCCCCACCGAATCAAGCGCCGCATCGATCTCAAACGGCAGCAGATCGCGTTGATAGAAACCCGCGATCGCCTGCAACGCATCGCCGAGCCTTAAATCTTGGTGCACCAAATCACGCTGCGGAACAAAGAACACACGTCCGCCCGTTTCGACATCATCGGCCAATCCGCTGCCGTCGCGAATGGTTTCCAACAACGTCGACTTGCCGCAACCGCTGGGACCGACCAACGCCGTCATCTGGCCACGCGCCAGGTGCAACTTGGTCGCCGTCAAACGGCCTTCGACTTCCGCATCCACGGCGAGATCGAACCCGGCGATCGGCGTGACCGGTGCCAAAATGCGTTTGGTCTGGTTGAACCTCCACGCCAGCGGACCGATTTGAACCACCGCGCCGTCGACCAACGGACACAGACGCGTTGATCGACCATCGACAAACACGCTTGCCTGGTCCGCACACAAATCGACCAACCAGATCGAATCGGAGTCGCCGGACAAAAACGCCACGTGACGCTCTTGCAGATCGCGATGGCGAAACGCCTGGACATCAAACCCGTCCATTGCCTGATCACTGCGGCCAACGATCACCCCGTCATGATCGGCCAACCGAATCAACGCGCCCGCATTCTGAAATTCGATCGGTGGCCGAGTCGCGGTCGCCCCAGTCTGTTTCGGCGCCACATCCAACGCCCGGTAGGTGGCCATCGGGAACCCGCATCGCGAACAACTCCCCTGCCCTGCCCCGCCATCGATCCCACAATGCGGACACGCCTCGCCGATCTCGCCCTCCATTTTTTGACCACTCAATTTTTTGACCCAGTTCCCCGCTCACGACTTCACCCGTTCACTGTCCCTTGCCCAGCAACTTCGCTTCGTATCGAAAATCCGTTTTCACGTCGCGTTGCCATTTGGTTCCGAACAACAAGTGATTCTTGCTCCGGACGTTGGCCTGGATGTCACAGGTCCCGTTGGCCTGCATCACCAGGTAGTCGTTCTTTCCGTAGAACACACGTCCCTGAATGCCCCGCACGCGGGCGTCATACTTCTTGGCGTTCTGGTCGAGCGACATCGTCAGTTCGCCGCGTTGAATCGCCAACTGACGGCAGGTCTGTCCGTCATAGGTTTCATCACGGAGGTACTTGAGTTTCAGCGAACCGTCGGACTGGCCGCCTTGCTGATGCACCATCATGCCGCTGGCGTCTTTCGCATCGACGTCCCAAGTATCGCCGACGGGACGATCGACGTTTTCCATCACGTAGTAATCCAGTAGCGGATCGGCGGCTTCGGCCCAACGTCGAATGTCATCGAGCTTGACGGTCACCGGGCCATCGGTTTGCCGGACGCGTGTCACGCCGAGCCCGTTGGACCAGACCACTTCAAAGGTGCATCCGGAATACTGCGCGGGGTCCTCGACCAGTTGCGCTTCATCAATTTGCGTCAATCTTTCCACATCAAATCCGCTGACTTCGGCCAACCGCGTCAACGCTCGCTCGTACCTCGGATCGACTTTCCCGTAGGTGATCAGCAACTTGTAGGCGACATCGGCCGGCGGCAGCGTCGTCCGCGTGATGTCGAGTAATTGTTCCAAGCCGATCTTTAGAATCGGAGACGCTTCGCTAAAGTCAGCCACGCGCAACCGTTTCTCACTCGTGATCCGCTGCTGGGACGCTTCCAAGACGTTGATCTCAAACGTCACGTCGCCGAACTGGTTAGCCACCACACGGGTCTTGCTGGAATAGCGGTTCGTATAAACCACATTCGTACGGCCTTCGATGCCCCAGTTCTCGTTGACCGCCAACCCGCGAATCCGCAGCACCTTCGACGCGGCCCACGACTTGCCGACCGGGTAGCGTCGCAACAACTCACGCGTGTCGATCTTCGCCCGCTTCGCTGCCGCCGACTTCTCCGAACCCAACGACAGCCAATCACTCGGATCGATCGCCGACGATGACGACGACGCAGCAATGGCCATCAAGAAACAAAGCAGATAACGCATTCGTGTGGTCTCCAAGCGATTTCGAAAGTTGAGCGGTGAGCGGGGGTTTCAGGTTTCAGGTTTCAGGTTTCAGGTTTCAGGTTTCAGGTTTCAGGTTTCAGGTTTCAGGTTTCAGGTTTCAGGTTTCAGGTTTCAGGTTTCAGGTTTCAGGTTTCAGATTTCAGATTTCAGATTTCAGATTTCAGATTTCAGATTTCAGATTTCAGATTTCAGATTTCAGATTTCAGATTTCAGATTTCAGATTTGACAGCGGAGCGATGGACGCATCGACGTGTGCAAACAGTCCGCACGGTTGAATGACACAAATCAATTCCTGACGCTTCCTCTACACGTCACTCCCAACATCCTGCCTTCCCATCATTCTGCCCCGTAATATTCTGCCCCCCCCCTTCTCCCTGCCCCCATCGTTTTGCCCCCATCGTTTTGCCCCCATCGTTTTGCCCCCGATTTCCCTGCCCCCATCACTCCAGCCCGAAGGGTAAATCATCCATCGGGTCCACCACTTTCCGTTTCTCCGCTTCCACCACCGCGACCGACGACGCATCCAGCTTCACCGGAGGCCCGAAACGGGCGTTGGTCGACAGCAGCACGGCGTAACCGCTTTCGCTGTTTTCCAATCTCAACCCCTTGGCCAACTGCCAGGCCAACAGCGGGCTGTCAAACGTGTGCTCGATCACCGTTCGGTCCCAATAGGGGATCGAACTATCTTGTTTCAGCCAATACGACAGCGTCTGGCCGGCATGGTAATCATCAATCTGCACGGCAATCGATGCATCACCGCCGTCGGTCGACTCCCAAGTCCAATCCAGCGATTCAGAATCCGCTGGCGTTTCGAATCCGATGACGTGTGCCACAAACGAATTGCCTTCCCCGACCTTGACCACGCGGGTCCTCAGATCGAAGGACCGGAGTTCCAGCGCCTCGGCGAGCCATTGCCCTAGAAACTCTTTCACCAAACCCGACGGCATCAGATCATGCTGTGTCCTGATTTCCTCGATACTGCGATTGCTGCGTGCCCACTCGGTCCATCGGGCATGGGCTCGGCCAAGCGATGAAATCCGATCTTGAGCGTCTTGGACGGCATCATCATCCCAGGGCGTATCGACCGCCCGCTGGATCAGTCGACGCAGTGTTTCATCAATGGTCCGCCACTGCTTTTGACCGGGCAATTGCTGCAGCCCGATCAATCGATCGCGCCATTGACTGGGCTGGAAATTGACAGACGCATCGATCGCTTGTTCCAACGACCGATCGGCAAACTCCGTCGTCCAACGTCCGCGATCATTCGGACGCACGACCGCCGGTTCGGGGACCGCAACGGCCACGGGCAGCGCGTCGGCCACGGGCAGCGCGTCGGCCACAGGCGAAGTGATCGACTGCGGCGTGGCGTTTCCCAAGGTTTCGGCCCGGCGCTGCAACTCCTCAACTTGGCCGGCCAGCATCGCAATCTGTCGATCGTGCTGTGCATTCATGTTGCGATACAGCGTCACGCCAACTGTGACCAGCGTCAACAACAAGACGGCAACGGAGACGAACACCGAGGTGCGATGGCCGGCCGCGGGACGCGTCGTCAGTTTGCCGATCGCGGCGTCATCGACTTTGCCCGCCGCCCCTTCACGGATCAAGGCGATTGCGAGTTTGCGAAGTCGCCGATCACCCCGCGAGCGTTTCAGATTTTTGATCAGACTTTCGACGAACTTCCCGTCCTGGCGACTGAGTTCCCAAATCTTGTGCACCGAGGCGGACGAAAGTGCGATTTCCGCCAAGACGATTCCCAGCGCGTACCAATCGTCAGCCGGTTGCGGCGGCTTGCCCGATTGAAGTCGCGCGGCGGTCCAGTACATCGATTCGGGATCACCGTGGTGGACGGCATCGGTTTGCGCCGCGCGCGACGGATCGATCCACAGCGTGGCGGCGGGCTCGGTTTCGGATCCGCGATTGTGAAACGCCGTCGACGTGATCCGCCCATAGCACAGCCCGGCCTGATGCAGCGTCTTGAGCGATCGGGCGACGTCGACCCAGGAATCGGCCAAAGACCGCTGGGCCGTTTGCGGCAGCCCATCGATCGGCAAGGGGTCGAATTGGCGAAACGCATGGACCGCCCGACCGTCGTCGTCGGTAACGGAGATCGGAAGCGAGCATCCCGGCAGCAGCTTGCCCGCGTCAAGCGTCGAGAATTCAGAACGATTGACGTCGTGGCGAATCATCTCGGCTCAGGCGTGAATACGGGTCAATCCGGGCGCAGGGAACGCCGCTCCCCCGGGGCGACGGAGCGATGCACAAAGGATAGCACGCCGGAAGCGGCCGAGCGCTCCATCAACTTTTAGTTCAGGGGCCTCGGAAAAGGGGGGCAGGCTGAAACTTGCGGAGCGATGAAACGAAGACAGAGCCCACGGATGGCAGCGCGAACCCACGGATTTTTGCACCCTGTCATCCGTGGGTTCGCGCTGCTATCCGTGGGTATTATTTTCGATGGGTAGCGTGTGAAATCGCTGGAGTGCTCCGTTAAAATTGAATCTTAGGGTTGCAGCCCTAGCGGACATCGACCCAATCCATCCCGGCAGCCTCGGCGGCTTGGAATCCGAGCGGAGAATCCTCAAAAACGACACAGTTTTCCGGAGCGACCCCGATTCGCCGCGCCGCTTCCAGAAAAACATCCGGCTCGGGCTTATGACGCTCGGTGTCTTCGGACGTGACGACGACGGGAAACCAGTGGTCGATCCCCAGTGCGACCAATTGCTTTTCGACCACGACTCGGCCGCTGCCACTGGCCACCGCCATCGGTTTTTTCCCCCGAAACGCCGCCGCGATCTGGCAAACGGCGTGCATCGGCTGGACCTGATCGATCAAACTCTGAAAATGCGTTTCTTTTTCCGCCGCGACCGCTTCGGCGTCCACCTGCAGACCGCGTTCTTTGGCCAACAGGGCGACAATCTTGGCACTCGGCATCCCTCCCATCGAATAGAATCGGTCTTCCTCGAATTCCATTGCGTACCGCATCAACGTGTCACGCCACGCCACGTAATGCACCGGCATCGAATCGGCCAGCGTGCCGTCGCAGTCAAAGATCAAGCCCTCGTATCGTTCAAAATCGTTCACGTTCATCGTCACAGAATCGCAGAAGACGCAGCGTTCCGGAACCCGACCCCCGTTTTTCTCCATGAACCAGCCCCCGCAAATCACTCCGAAGGTGTCGGCTTCGACGCCCTCCATGAAAGACGAGCTGCAGAGCGACAAAACAGGCAGTGAGAACATTGCGTTTTGTGACTCGATCTTTGCCAAAGCCTTCAAGGCGGGCGCGTCGGACATTCACTTCGAACCCTTCGAGCAGGCGTTTCGCGTCCGCATGCGGGTCGACGGCGTGCTGTCCCAAATCGCCGCCGGCCCCGCCGCCGATTACCCCCAACTCTCCTCGCGGGTCAAAGTCCTATCGGAATTGGACATCGCCGAACGTCGGCGGCCCCAGGAAGGCCGATTGAAATTGGTCATCGACAATCGCAGCATCGACTATCGGGTGTCATCGGTCCCCACCCGCTTCGGCGAAAAAATTGTGTTGCGGGTCGTCGACGCGACCGGGCTGAAAGCCGACCTGACCAAACTGGGCATGAACCCCAAAGAAGCCCAGTTGATGGCCCAGGCGACCGGACAGCAGTACGGCATGTGCCTGGTCACCGGACCGACCGGCAGCGGAAAAACCACGACGCTCTACTCCGCGCTCAATCGCCTGAACCAGATGGACCGCAACATCTCGACGATCGAAGACCCGGTCGAATTTGACGTGTTCGGCATCACCCAGATCAACGTCAAACGGGAACTGAACATGGACTTCGCCCAAGTCCTGCGGTTGCTGTTGCGTCAAGACCCGGATGTGATTCTGGTCGGCGAAATCCGCGACACCGAAACCGCCAAGACGTCATTCCAAGCAGCGATGACCGGCCACATGGTGCTGTCGACGCTGCACACCAACGACACCGTGTCGGCCATCGCGCGGCTGCGCGACATGGAAATCGAACCGTTTTTGATCACCGCGGGTCTGAACGTCATCGTCGCACAGCGGCTCGTGCGACGAATTTGCCCACACTGCAGAGCCCCCGTCACGATCTCCGCCGCCCAACTCAAATCGCTCGGCATCAGCGAAGAACAGGCCGCCAAAGCAAGCTTCCATCGCGGCCGGGGCTGCGTCAAATGCAACGGATCAGGCTGTCGCGGCCGAGTCGCGATCTTTGAAATGCTGACGCTCTCGTCCAAGCTTCGCGACATGATCTTTGAAAATGCATCGGTCGAAGCACTCCGAAAACAAGCGATCAAGGAAGGCATGCGAACGCTGCGTGTCAGTGCGCTCAGCAAAGCGTTTCAAGGCATGATCACGCTGGAAGAAGCCGCCCTGTTCTCCGGCCGCAGCTAGTGCGTCGTCAATTTTTGAAACTTGGGGTGCGTGACCCGAATGGCACGGGCAAGAGTGTTGGTGTGCAGG
>NZ_JANZKV010000012.1 GCF_025060895.1 Stieleria sedimenti
GTGCAAAACTGGAACTTAGCAACGTCGACGTTGACACGCGCAGTGATGTCTATTCGCTGGGTGTCCTGCTGTATGAGTTGCTAACAGGGACGACGCCGTTCGACAAAGAGCTCTTGAAGAACGCCGCTCAAGACGAGGTGTTGCGGATTATACGCGAACAAGAACCTCCGAAGCCGAGCACGAAAATAAGCACGTTGGGAGAGAAGGCCACGATCGTTTCACAGGGCCGAAGGGCTGACGTTGCGAGCCTTGGAAAAGCAGTGCGAGGTGATCTCGACTGGATTGTCATGAAATCGCTCGACAAGGATCGGTCTCGGCGATACGAATCTGCCAGCGACCTTGCCAAGGACATCCAGCGATTTTTGTCTCACAAGCCGGTCGAAGCTCGGGCGCCATCCGCAGCATACAGGTTGCAAAAGTTTGTGCAGCGCAATAGGTCCAAGATTCGGATCGCTGCGGCTGCCGCGATCCTATTTGCTGTCTGCGGTGCCGCATTGATCAAAATCTACAAAATGCGAGCCGAGCGAGACCTTGCCGATCTTGTTGTGAAGGCCCATGAAGATGTAGGCACTGCGGAACAGCTAATCCAAGAGAATCAGCTTGAGGAAGCCTATTCGCTTCTCGTTGCCGCGACTGCTGTACTACCTCAAGATGAACGACTTCATGATCTGCTTGAGGGTATCTGTGTGCCCTGGCGTCTATCTACGACGCCGACAAATGGCACCGTCGAAGTCCGGCCTTTAGGGCAGGTTCATCAGTCTTGGAGACGTGTCGGGATCACAAATCTGGAGTTCAGCAATCCGATTGGGCTGTACCATTGGCGAATCTCGAAAGACGGCTATGAGACCTTGGAGGGAATGGCCGGCCCCGACGTCGTGGAAATTGAAAGGGAAATGGTTCGTTCCGACAAGGCCCCCAGCGGGATGGTACTGGTCCCTGTTGGAGCCGACGCCGACAGCACTCGCAAGGTGTGGTTCGACAAAACTGAAGTGACCAATGAAGAGTTCAAGCGATTTGTTGAAGCAGGCGGATATCAGAACGAATCGTTCTGGGAGCATCTTGCGCCTTACGTATGGGAATCCGAGGAGCTCGAGTTCAGTGAGTTGATGAAACGACTTGTTGACGCAACTGGGCAATGCGGCCCGGCGAGCTGGCAAAATGGATCCTTCAAAACTGGCGAGGCATCGTTTCCGGTCTCTGGCGTTTCCTGGTATGAGGCGGCGGCGTATGCGCAGTTTAGTAGCAAAACGCTTCCGACGAATGCCGATTGGCTACGGGCCGCATGTCTCGATCAACACAAGTACTTGGCGGAGTACCAGGTATTCGGGGCGCAAAGCCCGCGTCCTGTTCGTGAGAGTGGAGCAATCAACGGCTTGGGACTCTACGACATGGGAGGAAACGTAAAAGAATGGTGTTTGAACATGACCAACGACGGTCGAAGGATTGTTCGCGGTGGTGCATGGAACGATCACAACTACATGTTCCGCCAACCCGAGGCTTATCCGAACGAGCACCGCGAAAAGAACATCGGTTTCAGGTGCGTGAAACATGACATCCCGGTTCCTCAAGACGAACTCCAAGCGGTCCAATTCGGGCCACAGGTACCGGTAGCCCTCTTAAAGGGTTTTTCGCAAGACGAGCTTGCCAACGTCCGAAGGAGATTCGATTACGACAGAAACGCTGATCTCAATGCGAAAGTGATTTCGATCGAGTCCACTGCCTCATGGCGACATGAAGTCGTCGAGTTGGATGCAGCATACGGAGACGAGCGTTTTTCACTTCATCTGTTTTATCCCATCGAGCCCAAAACAAGAACGTCGCCTTATCAGCCCCTGCTATTCTTTCCGGGCCTGGGTGTCACCGGGATGGAAAGCATCGACAAGAGCGGAAGGTGGGCAGACCTCGCAATTGTCGTTGGCCTTGTCCAGACAGGGCGCGTCGTGTGCTGGCCTGTTTACAAAGGGACGCTTGAGCGTACCGATGGTTTCCGGCCGAAGTTGAGCCAACATCGAAAGCTTGAATTCGTCGTTCAACAGACGAAAGACCTGTCTCGCGCCGTCGATTTCATGCAGCAGCGGCCGGAACTAAACATGGAGGAGCTTGCCTACATTGGCTGGAGTCGTGGCGGCGGACTGGGCTCTGCGTTTGTTGTTCTTGAGCCGCGCATCCGAGCTTGCGTGTTGATGAGCGGCGGCCTTTGGACCTCTCCAATTCTCGAATTAGACATCAGGAACTATGCGCCGCTGGTAAACGTTCCCGCTCTATTGATGAATGGGCGCTACGACCGTGGATTCGAAAAGAACCGGATCCCGCTATTCAATGCAATTGGAAGCAATGACAAACAATTTATCGAATATGAATCCGGTCATCTCATGGAACTGGAGCAAGCCATTGATGACATCGACCAATGGTTATCAGCAAGGTTTTCACCGACTTCGGGTGGCCCGAAGAGCGACGCAGAACGCTTGCAGTTTGCGATGT
The DNA here is from genome assembly GCF_025060895.1 of Stieleria sedimenti. Classification (GTDB taxonomy): domain Bacteria; phylum Planctomycetota; class Planctomycetia; order Pirellulales; family Pirellulaceae; genus Stieleria; species Stieleria sedimenti. The sequence goes on from NZ_JANZKV010000012.1 coordinate 2,482, forward strand.
CACTTGCCTCCGGGTACTTCGGAGAGAGCCGATTCAAGCTGGCCGAAGAAAAGTACCGCGACGTGCTACAGATACTCAACGAGTCCGAAGGGAATAGCATTCGAGATGTCTTTGAGGCGAAGCTCAAGTTGGCCGTCTCCATTCAGAAGCAAGAACGAATCGAGGAAGCTCAAGGGCTGCTCGAGCAAATCCTCGCTGAGCAAAAGGCCAACCCCGAAACAACAGACGAGGACTTGGAGGTAACCAACAAAGCAATTGAAGAACTCCGGCTACAAGCTGACAAATAGTCAGTCTCGATCGAAGATCATGCGGCCTCTGATATCCATGGCTGCATCCGCTCTCGCCGTCACCGAACGAAGCCTCGGTCATGTAGGAGGCGTCATCAGCAGGGCAACGGAGCAAATCTAAAAGTCTCCGGTGCAGTCGGTTGCAGCGTAAGCGCCCGAGGAAACCATTATTGGCGCGTGCCGTAGGCTGGTGGGTTTTCACCCACTCAGCCCGGAGGTTTCCATGGCCCGCTTGCCAGACCCAAATGCTCACCCGCGTTGGTCGCGACTGATCCAACAGCACGAACAGTCCGACCTGACCGTCGCCGATTTCCGCGACACTTCGGCGTGTCGCCTGAGCGTCAGCCTTGCGGGTGTTCTACGCTGTGGCAGGCAGGCAGCCCGCTTCAATCCATGAATCAATTTTATTGCTGTCCCACCTGACCAGTGCTCCGAGCTTTACCGGCGCAGGCATCCCTCCGTTTTCGGAGAGTCGCTAAACAGTTCGCGGGGAGACCTCCAGCCGCTTTGCAACACCATGAACGGAAAGCAAGCGGGGAAGGGGGCAGTTGTGATTTCCTGTCTCGTGGAAGGCGATAGTACGCTGGACATGCGGGGGGATCTCCTGGAGTGCGACGGCATGGAAAACTTGCTCCAACAATCCCACCATCCCACGGAAAACGGGAGACTCAATAGCGAAGGGTTTCGATTTCCCTTCTATCCCGTTCGTTCGCTTCGTTCCACTCGTCACGAGTAGCCCACAAAGCCCTTCTCCCCCGTGGCTCCGCCATTTCCTTCGCACGCATTAGGTGCGGTCGCAATTCAGGGAAGATCGGACAGACGCGCATCGGAGGCGTCTTGTCCGATTGGATCTTCATTTTTCCGGCGATCAGATCAACGTCGTCCCATTTCCGGATCAGACATTCGTGCGGACGAAGTCCTCCGTACCGAGCTAACGCCAGAATGATCTTCCAGCTTTCGTCTTTCGTTTCGTGAATCAGCTTGTCGATCCAGTCGGTTGCAACATCGATATGAACAGAAGTGTTAGGGGCAGGATTTCCAAAGATGCTCCGTCTAGATTTCGCCGCCTTCTTCTAGCCATTGCTCTCGAAGATTAACTCGGCGGCTGTCGTTCATATGGAGCAATCTCGCAGCGGCTCTTCCCGTTGGTGATTTTCCGCGAATCAATCCCGCGTCCAATTCGAAATGATCATCGGTCGCGCGCCCTTGCTCGAACGATGTTCTTCGTTTCCGAATCCATGTTACCGGTCTTGGCGAGCAAGAAAGCGTCGAGCTTTCGATTGCAGGATTGAGATCACGTCGACTGCTTCGACAAAATCTCGATACGCCGTTTCTTCTTCGGAAGTCAACTTACCTTCGTTCGCGGTCGCCTGGTGTAATTCCGTCTTTAGGCGTCGAGTCCGTTCTTGGTTTGGAGAATGGTCAAAAAATACAGGCGACGGGAGAGTCGTTACTGCGAGGTGGGTTCATCTTTTGACCACCCCATTTTTTGACCACTATTCCGTTTGGCACGGTAAGGCGCAAGATCTCATCGGCCGATCCAGTGCTTACCGGTGGAGTCGCGAGTCGACACGATTCCTATCGTCGACGGGCGGATCGCGATGTCGTGCAGACGCTAGTCTTGCGGGGATCGCGTGACTTTCGGAAATCCCCAGGAATCGGCCAGGGCGTCAGCCGCTTGCTCTGGATCGGTATGGTCCCCCCAGCCGCCGTTGTGAAGATGGGCGTGGGCGAATTCATGTGCGATGACGTAGTGGGCAAAGTCTTCGTTGCAGTCGTTGAGCCGTTTGCGAAGCACGACGACGCGACTGCCGCTCCGATTCGCCCCCGGCATCGCCATCCACAATGACCAACCTTGGCCGGGAACGAAATCTTCAAGCGTGACGCGAAAGCGTTCGTCCTGCAAGAAATCCTCCACAACGGGTGTGGGCAACCGCTCCAGCACTGCCCGCACGCGGTCGCGGAGCACGGTCAATCGCTCAAAGGGAACGAGGAACTCGGAAAAATCATCAGTAGTCATCAGGTATCCGGTAGTCGAGCATTCGAGTATTTTTATTGCCATGAATCCCCCTACATTTTACGAGCAGCTCGGTGGCGAACAGGGGTTGCGCCGCATCGTCGATCGGTTTTACGACCTGATGTCGGAATTGCCCGAGACGAAAACCATTCGCGCGCTCCACGGCGACGACTTGACCGAATCGAGAAACAAACTGTTCAAGTTTTTGTCGGGGTTCTTCGGCGGGCCGTCGCTCTATCTCGAGGAATATGGTCATCCGAGGTTGCGGGCGCGGCACTTGCCGTTTCCGATCGGTGAAGCCGAACGAGACCAATGGTTGGCCGCACCATTGGCGCGCTATCGACCGAGATATCCCTTCCCAAGTTGCGCGGTCCGCAGTGCTTGGGTCCGTTTTTCCCGGCATCGGAGATCATATCGCAACTCACCAGTAACGGCTAAATCATTGGACGCAGGAGCCCATGACTAAGAAAATCCACCACTCTGGATTCATCATCTTGGACATCGGTGACGTCGCTGGTGCAAGTGTGGAACCGATGGAAAACGAGTGAAGTCACCCACAGATTCTTCGGTCACCCATGTTTTTGTCCATCCGACCGATTAACCATCCTCCGCAGCCAATACGGACGCGTCGCGCGAGTTTCGTCCAGGCCGTCAGAACAGGCGGAGAAGCTTTCCTGGTGACGAGTCGCCTTGTCGCCAAAGGTGGTGTTCTTTCGGATTCGTCCGGCTGATTTGGGACTAAACCCGAATGACAGAGCCGACTATGCTTTGTCTCGCGTCCGATCGTTGGATTGTCATTTTACACTTTGCTTTGGAGTCATTTTCCCATGTTTCGACGATCTTTGATTGCCGTCGCAATCCTTGGTGCGACGGTTTCTTGTCTGCAAATGACGGCATCCGCGCAAGTCGCGACGGACGCAAAAGCGACCGACTTCGCCATCTACGCCGGTCAAATGGTGACGCTGGACACGTACAGCACCGTGCTGGGCGACGTTTATGCCCGGGAGAATATTTCTGTCGAATTCGGTTACGGGATTCAGCGTCCGTCGCGAAATCGCGGCAACTTTTACGCCGTCGAAGATATCGTTACGACGTCCAGCCTGATCGATATCAACGGCGATCTGTTTGCCAATCGAGATATCAGTTTTAATAGCGGGACCGATGTGATCGGAAATGCAACCTACGGACGTGACATCTCCGCCAATGCGTCCAGTGTGGTCACCGGAACGGTGACTCAAGCGAGCAATACGGTTGCCTCGATCGCCATGCCGCACACCACCGATTTCGTCGCGGGTTCTGTCGATTACAACCTGGCCGGCCAAGAGGTTGTCAACTTGGCCCCGGGGAGCTATCGATCGGTCGACCTCAGCGGTTCGTCACTGGACGAGTTGCACTTGACCAGTGGAGACTATTTTCTCCGCAATCTGACGCTCGGGATTTCTACCGATCTGTATCTCGATTTGTCCGGTGGCCAGATCAACGTTTACGTCGAAGACGATGTGGATTTGGGAACCGGATTGCAACTGTACATTAACGGAACCGAATTCGTCGATCCCGGCGACAATCCCCCTCCGTCTTTTGTCGACCTGGCGAGCGAGGTCACCTGGGAAGTGCATGGCGATTTTGAAATCGGTAGCGGGTTTTTGAACGAGTTCTTCGGCACCGTCTACACGCCCGACGGAAACATTTCGGTCGATACGCAAGCCTTCTACGGCTCGATGATTGCCGGCCGCAATGTAAGCGGTGACTTTTACTTGGAACACTACGCCTCCAGTCGGCTGACGGCCATTCCCGAGCCCAGTGCCGCGCTGGTACTGCTGCTGGGCGGAATGATGATGATCCGTTCACGGCGCAGGGTGTCATGATAGCGACGTTGTCCAGTCGATGGACACACGCGGAATCGTCAAGGTGATGCAACGACGACGCTGAATGATAGTGTCGACGAAGCCCTTACGGGACTCGCGTTCGGACGGTGCTTGCACACCATCGTTCGCGATCGGCAGATGCGACGGACAACTGGTACACTGGATTTTGCTGTTCGTTGATCTCCACGGGTCACAGCGATTCAGCTTCCCGTGTGCCAATTTCGAAACCGAGAGAGTAGAGAGTTTCGTATGCGTGTTCGGTCCGTCTTTCTGGGTCTGTTGTTTCTGGTCGGGTCTCAGCCTTCCTCCTGGGCGGCGGAGTCCGACGTGTCGACATTGCCCTGGCCGCCGCGTGACCAGCGGACAGTCAGCATCGACAATCCTGCCGCGGCCGTGCCGTTGTCCAGCACCAGAGAGGCGACCGATTCGGGTTCGATCTCGCATTCGGTACGCGTTCCCGCGGGGCAATCTCTACCGATCAAGGCGTCTTGGACCGACGACGGAAAACTGCTCGCCGAACTCGGGGATCGAAACCAAGTGATCGCAGTGCGGATCAACTGGATCGGCAGCGGGGAGGAAGCCAAAATCCAGAATCCACTGTCGTCGATGTCCGAAGAGGAGATCGCCGGGCTGTGGGGAGTCGTCTTGGAAGCCTGGTCTGATGAGATTGAACAACAACTCAACGCAATCGACTGTGAAAAAGCGTTGCTCACCGTCACGCAAGATTGGCGCCGCGGAACCACCAATCCGCTACCACCTCTTCCCCGAGAAACCCGATACCTACGTGTCCAGTTCAATTCTTCGGAAGGTCAGATCACCGAGATGGAGCGATTGAAGTCGTTCACCAAACTGCGGCATTTCGAACTCAATGGTTATTCAAAGCTGGTATTCGATTTCAAGTTACTCTCCAACTGCAAGAAACTGGAAAACCTGACCGTCCTCGGACATCAGCTTGAGAACACCGATTCGCTATCCTCCCTGACTGAGCTCCGGCATCTGGATCTATCGGGCCAGCGTGAAGGGCTCAGAGACGTGGGGTTCATTGCAAACTTAGACCGTCTGGAGACGCTTGATGTTTCGATGAATGCCGTTGCGAATTTGGATTCACTTGCCGGCTTGAAGCACTTGAAATGGGTCAATGCAGACGCAACGTTGGTCGAACGACTGCCGGAGCAACTTGCACCGCGTGTCCTTCGCATTCAGTCGACCCGACTCTCCGATCAACAGGTTGTCGAATTTGCGAAGGCAAATCCGCAGTGCTTGATCATGTATCGATGGGGTGAATCTCTGCGCAACATGATCGGCGACGCGACGCGACTGGTCGTCCGCACCCATCACTTTGCGGCCGACAGCAACACGAGTTCCCCAAAGCATCTGTTTGAATCCGAGGATCCCGCCAAGATTCGAGAGTTGGTCGAAGGGATCAAGATCGACGATTCACAGAGCGGTTTTTATTGCATGTGTGGGGGAGACCCCTTTCTGGATTTCTATTTGGGGGACGAGTTGCTGACGACGGTGGGTTTTCACCATGGCCGAAGCCTGCGTTGGCGTCAGGGATGGTGGGGCGATGGCATGCTGACCGCAAGCAGTGGGCAGTTCTTAGTGGAATGGCTCGACCACCATGGCGTGAGCGGACCGGCAGATGAAATCCGGCAGGCACAGGAACAGGAACGGGCGGCGAACCGCAAGATCGAACGCGCGGTGTCGGGTTTGCCAGAGGATTTGGCCCGGGCGTTCGCAGAGCGGAGCGAAAAATTCGGGGAAACGTTGCGAAAGACGTTTCGAACGAGCGAGGACCAGATCAATGTGTTGTTACGGATCCTGGGGACGGACAACAACAGTTGGACTCAGCTGGATTGGATCGAGCAGTTTGCGGACGCTGAACTCAATCAATATGAGACGGACGAGTTGGCATTGGCGGTCGAGTCAGCTTTACGAGGACAGGATCGGCGAGCGAGACGTGGGGCGGCACGCTACTGGCGATCGTGGAGATCCGCGTTAGAGGATTGGGCACCCGAAAACGCGAACGATTTGCGTCACGCCGTCGTCAACGTGATGCAGGATTCTCACTACTACCCGCTGCGACAAGACGCCCAGCGCTACGTTCAATCGTATCGCAATGATTTTAGTGATGGAGCGTTGTTGGAAATCGTCAAACGGGGACTCACCGATCCTCATCCGAGTGTGCGGCGATCGGCGATGTTGACGTCAGGTGGTCTGGAGATGCACAGCGTCGCCGATCACCTCATGCGTGTACTCCGCGGCGAACCGACTGCGCGAGAGGGGCTGCCCGTTGTCCCCGATGACGAAACGGTTGACCTGGCGGAAGGCTTTGACAGTGTGGCGGGAAACCGATCGGAGGCGGAGGTTGCCGCGTTGGCGCTTGGGTACCTGCATCACGCTCCGGCAGCACAAGTCATTTCGCAGAAGACTGAAACGTCGCCGATGTATGAAGTGGCCCTCGCCATGTTGGGCGACCATCAGAAACTGAAGCCCAGCCATTTTCAGCTCAACGAATCCAACGTGGCCCTTCAAGTAGCCGCAGTACGCGTCGTCATTGAGACGCGCGGCGCACACGGCTTGAAGTGGGCGACGGAGTACCAACGGAGCGAATACTGGTGGGAAGAGGAAACGGTTGCTTGGTGGCTTTCGCAAATGCTTGTTTCCGAGCAGGCACCAGGAGCCGACATGCTGATCAATTGCCGCGGCTTGGAAACGGTGGCTCAGTGGTACCAGCAACACGGCACCGAATACCTTGAACAGATCGCGAACAAGTAGCCGGTCGTTTGACCATCAAAGTGAAATAAAGAGAAGAAAGGCCGTGCGACTCTGTCCTGGAAAAGACGTTTAATCGCAGGAGGTCTCAGACTTCTGCCAGTCCACCTGCGGGCAAGCCTGGGGGCACAGGGGATGGGGGTCAAAAAATGGATTGGTCAAAAAATGCAGCCAGCTTGCGGCAACGACTCCCCGCTCCCCAACATTTTTTGACTACTTAATGTTTGGACCAATCTCCGCGGCAAGAAATGACTCGCCATTTGTCGCGATGAGTCGTACCCGAAAGCTCACACGACCCCAATGTCCGATCGGGACGTTGGTGAGTCGTCTAGAGCGGTGCGAGTGGGCTGCGCCGGACCAACTCGTGCGCAAGTAGTCCGATCGTGTCGTCAAACTCCTCGTCATCGGTGGGTGATTGGTAGGGGCGTAGCCAGTCGGACGCGAGCGGTGGTGGCATTTCAGCCTCGGTCATCGGAGAGGTTCTTCTTGCGATTTCGTTGAGGACGGCGAGTGCGTCGAGCGGGCTGACGCGATCGTCGACGTTGACATCGAGGAACACAGGCGATTCTCCCATGGCAGCGATTGATTCACCATCGCCTTGGTTTCTGGCCAGGTAGTTGATCACTTGAAGGGCATCCAATGGCGATGTCTCGCCGTCGTTGTTGACGTCGAAGGGGTCGATCGGGTTTTGCACTCGCCCTGACGTGATCAACAGCGGGGCACCGGGATCAACGATCACGCCATTTTCTGTCAAATCGTCGTCTCCGGTCCTACCATCGGTGAAGCGCAGCACGACTTCCCCAGGCGACAACGATTGGATTCCCCATTTCGAAGTTCGCGTGAAGCGATAGTAGTGGGGCTCGGTATCATCCGGAGTCGGTCCGTACTTGTAATAATTCGAAATCAACGAGTGGTTATGCAACACGAGTGTGACATCGACCGTTTCTCCTACCTCGATACCGTGTAGTTCAAAACTGATGAACCCGACCGGGAACTTTGCGTCTGAGGGTATTTTGTCTGGTTCCGGGTGGTCGTCAAACGCGGTCACCGCGACCAGTTCGGTGCCTTCCGGCGCGACAATCGTCACATAGGTATCATCCTCGGCGTTTGGCAAGGACGCGACATGGGGTTGCTGACGGTCTGGGACGCCATCGTTGTTTCCATCACCTCCGAACGGCGCACCATCTTCGACCGAATCTGGTATCCCATCGCTATCGGTCGAAGCGTTGGTCGTGACGGCAAACGTCAAGACGTTTGTGCTACCGGCAGTCGGCGTCAAAGTATAAATTCGATTTTCTGGAAAAGTCACTTCTTCCCCGGGCCCCACCGCAACTCGAACCAGGTACTCCACCCCATGTTCGACGGCAAACTCAAACTGCCCAGATTCATCGGTTGACACCGTAGCGAGCACTTGGCGGCTGGGAAGCAAAAGCAGTTCAACGTCCGCGCGGTTCAGAGGGCCTTCACCCGGATCTTGAACGCCATCCCCATCAAGATCCGCAAAGACACTGCCGGAAAGTGTGGCTGTTTCGGCGCGATTGCCGAAATCGATCTCGCTGACCGATTGTCCCACATCGATCGAGACCGCGTGATAGCTCCGCACGTCCGTGACGTAGACGTCCGTGGTCGTCAACGTCCCGATCTCCGACGCGAAGAAGGCAACACGACCTTCCTCCACGACCGGTCCATAGGAAAAGCTGAATCCGGGCTCAAGGATCTCGAGTCCATCGTAGATGAACACCCGCGAGCTCTCGACGGTCGAACGCGACCACGCGGCCACTCCGGCATCGAGTGAAAGGTCTAATTTCCTCGACCCGTCGCTCGTCAATGTGGACAGCGCACCGCCAGCATGAAAAATCACCTCCGCATTGTCCTCGTCAGACCAACGAAGCCAAGCGACGTTACCGAATGCGTCAACCTGGACTTCAGTTGCGGTCTCTGGTCCGGTGTCGATTTGCTGTGCCCCTTGGCCGTCGTCTCTCCACACCGAATACCACTGGCTAGCGGAATCGTACTGGATCCAAGCGATGTAGTCTCCATGGACGTCGATCTGGAAGACGAACTCACTCGCCGCGTCGGAAATCTCTCGTATCAGTTCGCCATCGTAGTGGTAGAGTCCGCGGCGATTGGCCGCGATGTCAATCGCATTGAAGACGACGCTGCCGCCATCGGCAGCCGCAATCCCAGCACTTTGTGACAAGACGACGGTCTTCTCACCGTCATTTAAGAACAAGTTGTTTCCGCTCTTGTAGATCAGATGATCTCCGTCGGTCAGCAGATCGCCGTCTTCGACACCATTTCGTGTCAACCGTCGCACCGTTCCCGAAACATTCTGATAGATGTCGTTCTCGTCGCTGTCGTTATCGAAGCGATCGGGATCCAACGCCCAGGAAACAGTCCCATCGCGGGTGACGCCGAATGACGTGATGCTTTCATCCTCGATCACAACAATGTCCACTACATTGTTGCCGTCGAATCGCCGCAAGCGTCCCCCTGGTGAAGTGGACTCGCCCCAAACGATGTAGGGTCCGGACAGCGACAAGTTACCTTTGACAAAATCGGAGGTCGCGATCGACTGATAATCCACCGCGACGGGGAATGTCTGCTTCCAACCCGCTTGCGGCACCTCGCGAATCACATAGTCGCCCACGGGCAGTCTCAGCTCGTAAGATCCATCGGAGGATGTCGTTGTTGACGGCTCGTCGGAGTCCAACACCTTGTTGTCATTGATGTCGGCATAGATGGTCCAGCCGGCAAGCCCCGGCTCGGCTGGGTCGTGTACCGCGTTGCCGTTCCGGTCTTCAAATTTTGTCCCACTGACGACACCACGCCGGTCGATGACACCGAAATTCAGGTCGACCAGTTGGCTGCCACTTTCAATCGCGATCGAATAATCACCTCCGTCCACAAACTGAGACTGCGTGAAGCCCTCCGGTACGACGAGCGATACGACGTGTTGCCCGAACGGTAAGCCGAAAAAGGCGAATCCTGATCCCGTTGATTGCATCGTCTGGTCGATCGAACCGTCGCTGTGATAGTCAACTTCGATGACGAAATCGCTTAGCAGCGGCTCGCCCGCGTCTCGATCGCCATCCTTGTTCAGGTCTTCAAACACCGAGCCGCTGACAGATGTCGTTTCGAAAAGACCAAAGAAAGTCTTGTCGTCGACTTGGCCCTCGGCGATGCCCACGACTCGGCTCGTTCCGGTCGTGGATTCGTACTGCGCCGATTCGTTAATCAGGACGGTGTAGTCTCCAGGCTGTAGACCAGAGAATGCGAAGTACCCGTCGGCATCTGTGGTTGTCACAAAGTCACGGTTGGAAGTCATCGCGCCAACGCTCAAGTTCACACCGAAGCCCGAGATGGGAGACTCACTGGGATCGAGTTCACCATTGCCGTTGGCATCGTCAAACACTCTGCCCGCGATGGTCGCCCCCAAAAACTCGAAACCGAACGAAATGTGGTCGACAGAATCCTGAATGCCGAGGGTGACGGATTGCAGTCCGTCGGGGGGAGAGACGAGTTCGTACCCCGCAGGAACCATCGCGCGGATGTCGTAGGTCCGCGGCGGCAAATGATCGAATCGGTATCGACCCTCCGCATCGCTGAATACCATTGCTTCGCCGGCATCAAAGCGGCCATTCGAATTTCGATCGACGTAGACTGCGACGTTTTGCAATGGCGGGTCATCGGGATAGTCGTAACGCAGGTCACCGGTTGCATCGATAAAGATGAATCCGCTGATCGATCCAAACCGTGTGTTGCCGAAGTCGACGCCCGAGACACGATCGCCTCGCTCCAGTTCGAGACGGTGGCTGGGCGATCGCAACAACGTTTGTATGGTGAAGCTTGAGTTGCCGACGTGATCGGTCGCCCGCAACTGCAAATGATTTTCACCGATCGCCAATGGAACCCTCACCTCATAACGACCGTCGCCGAGCGGTCTTGGCGAACCGGTGGACAGCGCCCCATTGCCGGCCGCACCAACGCTCCACGACAAACTCGCCTCGTCCAATCCCGCGGCATCATCGTCGACCCGAAACACCACGTTCACCTCAGGAACGGTCGTGATGATTCGACCATCAGCAAGACGCGTGCCGACCGAAATCGACTCGATCTCGGTTGAAGGGCCGAGGAAATCGTAGACGAGGGAGAACGACGTCGATTTTTGATTGCCCACCAAATCTTCTGCAAACCCGTTCAAACTGACGCTTTCGCCGGAGTCAATCTGACTGGCAAAGGCCGTTTCAGAAAGCGTAAAGCTCGCACCGGAGCCCAAGTTGCCCACACCAGGAAGGGTGACTCGCGCTTCGGAAATTCCCGCCCCAACATCCGTTGCCAGTAACGTGATCGGCGTTTGCGGCCCAACAATCTGATCGTTCGCCACGCTGAGCTGCAACTGTGGGGGCGACGCATCGACAAAGAATTCGATCGATTGGATGGCCGATTGGTTTCCATTGGCATCGCTGGTGCGGTAATGCAGCACCTGGATCCCCTCTTCCAAGTAGGTAAGCCCGATGCCCAGGACCGGCACGGAGCCAGCTTCATTGCGGCGGACCAACAACTCGACGACGCCTGCCGCGGGGTCGCCCTGGACCGATGTGCTGGGGCTGGACAGATTCGGGTCATTCCACGCGTATTCAAAATTGGTTGGTGAATCAAACTCCAGGTGAATCTGCTTTCCGCGGTCAAGATTGATGTACCAATCGATGGGCTTGGAGAACGTTGCCGGTCCATCGAATCGGCGCGACTGGAACGTATTGCTGATCAGCGGCCGACCATTAAAGTAGATCTGGCTGTCGTCATCGGGTGACTCGGCATCGTAGACATCCACATACTGCAGACTCGGTGCATTGGTGTCGATGATAAACGTCGCACTGCGTATGGCTTCACGGCCGCCGTGCTGATTGAGTGAACGCCACTGCAGCGTAAATGGCTGTTCGTCGGCGAGCCCCAGGTCGCTGGAAAGGGAGACGGCGCGACGCGAGAATTGATTTGGATCAACCAGTATCCAATCCGCATGGTCGATTTGATCTTCGGCAGCGACACGGTATTCGACACCGGACGGGCGAACGGAAAAGACGCGGTTGAATTCGTCCAGAAAGATCTTTTCTTCAGCTTCAAATCTGATCTCCGCGTCACCATTCAATCGATAGATTCGTGCATCCGGATCGACAACAACCGTTTCTTCCGTGACGGCGAGTGATGTGACTGGAGTGAGAAGCGTTTCAACGATCACCTCGCCGAGCGACGCTTGATTGTCTTCGTCTTGCTGCAGGAACGAGCCTTGAATGTTGGATTCGGAAGTGAACAGATCCGTCGGAATCGTTCCGTGAGTGTGTCGTGAGAAACCCGCCAAAGCTTTCATGTATCCGCCGGCCAGATCGGTCAAAAAGAGCGCGCTGGTCCGAGACAAATTGCCGTCCCCCGGCTGAGTGTCGATCTGACTGAAATCAAGCCCCTGACGATCTTCGTTGCCGTAGGCGTGAAGGGATCTCGGGTCCGCAGCGGCCAATTCCAGCGGTGGGCCTTGATTGATCGGAACGGGAGTATTCGGGGCGGCGTCTCCCGCGAGAAATCGCAAGAAACCGCCTTCGCCCCACACGACGAACTGGGGAATCTGCAAGTTCGCGTCGAACTGTTGGAGATTATCGTGAATGGCTTCGTAGGGCCGCAGGTCGTCCCGCAATTTAGGTTGTCCCGGCAAGCCCATCCCTGCTGTCAATACTTGTTTGACGATCGGGACGATCAATTCATTGGTGAGAGAACCCCGAAACAGCGGGTCAAAGCTGTTCGAATCGGTGCTCAGGAATTCGTCAATTTCAGCAAGGCCGAACGATCCGCTGGGAAGATGTGCCGTGATGTTTTTGATGAAACCGTCCAGTTCGTCGATCGTCTGGTCGATGGCAAGCGAAATCGCTTCTGCATCTGGGACGGCGGCGATCTTTTCGGCAAGCGTGTCGTAGCTTCCCGAGAACAGGTCGATCGCCTGGTAGACGGACGCGACAATCGGCTCGGCGATAAAGAGCCGCGCGAGGGACTCAAACGGTCCCCAGTAGGCATCGGTCAAGTACTCCGTCACCCAAGGATCGAGTAGCGTCGCTCCGAGCGTGTCGTTTTCATAAAACGCGTTCAGCATTTCAGCTCCGGTGCTGCCGCCAAACGGAGGTGCCGTGTAAACGACGTTGGAAACGGCCTGCTGCAGCGCCGGGTCACCGGTCGCTTGCAGGAGCGATAGCGCCGCGCGAGTGTCTAGCCCACCGGCGCTGTGGGTCAGAAAGTTGACTTGCGACTCGTCACTCAAAGGGCCGACGCGACCGAGCTGATCCTGCAGCAACTCCAACAGGTCTTCGGCATGGTAGCGAGCCAATCCGTTGACGTTGTAACTCGAGCGGGACTCGGCAAAATCGTACGACAACGCCGGAATATGGCACGACGTCACATCAAGAAGATCCGGGCACTCCAGCACCCAATTTTCCGGATCAAAAAGCCCGGCAAATATCTCGCTAAGGCTATTCAGGATGAATTCTTGAGCAGACGGTTTTCGCAGAACGTTGTTGGGGTCGGCTAAATCATCGAGTGTTTGGACCACCGCACCACTGCGATCGAAGGAATCATTCTCCGGATCAAGATTGGGATCTCCGAAGTCGGTTGACCAGAATTGAATTCCGTACGTCTCGATACCCGCGGAACCTTTCGCGTAACTTTGGCCGTCGGTGATGTCGGCGAGGTTCTGGAAGTACAATCCTGTTTCTCCCCAGCCCGAACCATCATCATTGAAGCCTTTGACATAGAGGATCGGCAACTGCTCACTTTGCCCATCGGCGACCGCCGGAATCCGTGTGACGGGTGTCCGAACGCGCTGGGTCCGCAACAGCCTGCTCGCGGGGACAGACAGTCGAGGGTCGTTGGCCGGACCGAACGGCGGAGGGTCATTGGAGATCGGTGCGCGAAATTGCAACGGCGTGGGAAGTTGAAGACGCGGCGAGGAAGGGATCCAGCCATCCTCGAGTCGTTCAAACACTTCGTATCCGCCGGGCGGCAAAGCCGAAAACTCGTAGAGCCCTTGCTCGCTGATCGGATCGACGACTCCGTTTCCGTCCAGGTCGACGCTAGACGTGACCGTCAGAAAGGACTCACCGGTCCGACTGTTGACGGCCTGAATGGTCCAGCCATCCAGCCCCGGCTCGACGAATGCACCGGTTTCGGCGTCCACGTCCCGAACGCCGTTTCCGTTTTCGTCGGCGAACTTTTGCCCCGAGATGGACGCCAACCGAAACTGATTCCCAAAATCGAGTCCGACGATCACGTCAATCGAATCGACCTCCACTGCGTAGGACCCTATCAAACCCTGAATGAAAACGTCGCGTCGCGCGTTTGCGTCGTTCGCAATCAGGTTGCTGCCGTCAGATGACATCGCGATCACACTGGCATCTTGACTGAGCACTGCCTGCAAGGCAAAGTGATCGGCCTCTTCAATCAGCGACTGGCCAACCCGCTTGGTGACATCAAGTGTTCGATCGTGTAAAAAGACGTCCGGCCCATTATTAGTATCGCCTGAAACTAAATCGCTCGCGTACGAGGTGAACAACACTTTCGTACCGTCAGCGTTCAGGCTTGCCCCGCTGCTCGGGCCGTTGCCGAGCGTGACGCGACGGAGTCTGCCGTCGGTCCAATCCGAAACGTAGACATCAATCTGCCCATTTGTGTCGCCGGGCAGGAGATTGGTCGCGGTGGTCGCAAATGAGACGACTTGTCCATCGCCGCTGATGGCTGGCGCGAAACTGTCTCCGTCCGGATCTTGCCCACCCGCACCGCGACTTACGATCGCCAGCTCATTTCGTGCTCGATCGTAGACATAGATGTCAAGATTCGAATCACGGTCGCGATCGTCAAGCATGTGCGCACCCGACGCAAAGACGACGTATCGACCGTCGTCACTGAGACTGGGTTGAAAGCTTCCCCGATTCGATTGAGATCCGTCGCTCGCGATGCTGACGCGTTCGGTAAGCCCCGTGTGCAAATCGGTAACAAAGATATCGGCGACCCCGTTGGTGTCACCGGTAACCAAATTCGATGCCGTCGACTCGAACGCGACGAACCGACCATCACCGCTGATAGCCGGTGCAAAGCTATCCTCATTGCCTTCGTCCAGATCCAAGTTTGCACTCACACGCCGAGTCACGCCGGTGCGACGATCATACGCAAAGATATCACTGGCGACGTTGCGGTCATCTTGCACCAAGTTTTGCGCGACAGAGCGGTAAACAACGAGAGTGCCGTCACCGCTGATCGATGGAGCGTAACTTGCGCCGTCGGGCTGATCACCATTGACCGACAGCGAGACTCGCTCGATCGCACCGGTCACCGTGTCTTTGACGAAGATGTCACGCCATCGATTGGTATCGTCGGCAACCAAGTTGGATGCCAAAGAAGAAAACGCGATGAACCGGCCGTCTGCAGAAATTGATGGTGAATCGCTTTGGCCGTCCGATTCGGTTCCCTCCGCGGTTGTACTGATGCGATCGAGTGGATCGACAGGGAAGGTTTGATGCCATCCGAATTGCTGCGTCTCGCGAAGCTGGTAGGACCCCAACGCGACTTCCTCGAAGACGTACGCACCACCTGCGTCTGTGACAGTGGTTTGAAGGATCTGTCCCGTGGTCGGATCGAGCAATTCGATGGTCCAACCAGGCAGCCCCAATTCGTTAGTATCTTGGATTCCGTTTCCGTTGACGTCGTCAAATTTGATCCCGCGAATTTCCGACAGTGGTTCCCGTACTTCCAGTCCGATCTGACCCGTGTCGCTACCACCATCCTTGTCGGTCACTGTGACGGTAATCACATAGTTTGTCGCCGAATCGGGGATCGGATAGGTCCTGTTCGCCGAGAATTCTCGTTCAACGTCGGAGAGCGCGAGCTCCGTCGGTGGCAAGCCATCGCCCCAATCGATCAAAACCGTTTGCGTGTCGTGGCCGGGATCCTCGAATTGTCCGACAAGCGTGGCGACATAATCATCGTCGATTTCGATCGAGAGTCGCGTCGAACCAAGTGCCCGATGTAAATCCGGCGCGACATTGGCAATCGAAAGCGTTGTGGATGCGATGTCAACGTCACCGTCTGTATCGGTGACGCGGACGGCGACGGTGCGCGGCGGATCCACATTGTCATAGAACGTCACCGGCAAGGTCGAGCCAAAGTACTGCGGATCAAATGTCGCGCCGTCGTAATCAAGATCCCAATGGTAATCGAGCGTCTCGGACGACTGCTTCGCAGAGAAGCTATTGGTCGCGTCGAGTACCAATTGCGTTCCTTCGACGCCGCTGTAGGGACCGCCGGCATCGGCGATCGGCGGGCTATTGATCAGCGTGGTGACGACCAGTTCGACCACCGAGTCGCTGCCCGGTATCGTCATGCCAACGTCCGACGCGTTGTCGCTTGCCGGCCCAGAGACACCGCTGGCCTGCAGCACCAAGTACCGACTCGAAAGCGTCGGTTGGTAGTCGCCGAATAGTTCGACGCGGATTCGATCGAGCTGCGCGTTTCCTCCGACGGTGACGCGGTCAAAATGGAGCCCTGCCGCATCGTTGCCATTTTCATCTGTCACCGGGCCGCCGATCTCGACCACATATTCCCCCTTGGTGACAATCAAGTCTCCGCTGATCCCGAGGATGCCAGGCGACATCCCAGGACTGATCGTGCCTCCCGATTGCAAAACGGAACCATTGATTTGTCCGTCGCCGACGAGTTGACCGCCGTGTAGGTTCAGGTCGCCACCGACAACCCCGAACGCGCCATTAGACAACTGCAACGTTCCAGATTCCTGGTCAAAGCGGTAGAATTCCACGTTCTGTCCCGCCACGACGAAGTCGCCATCATTGACGAAATCCGCTTTGCGAGTCGCCACGCCCGACGAACCGACCGAATCGTCGATTGTCCAACGGCCGTGGTTCTCAACGTTCCCGCTCTTAAACACGGGGGTGACGAGATTCCCGCCCGACGCGTCGACAAACACGCCCCTGTTCACAATCGAACCGTTGTCAAGGTGAATGCTCTGCCCCAGCCAATCGGCTCGACCTTCGTTGATCAAGTTGGAACGAATCGTCAGTCCCGTGTCGCCCGATAAACTGCCCAAGGTCAACCGTTTCTCGCTCGTGATCGTTCCACCGCCCAACGTGCCGCGCAGGAACTGGAAGTGTTCGGTGACGTTGACAGGGTGCGAGGCAACGATGGATTGGCCGTTTATGGTCAGGTGGGCAAGGGAGACTGCCGCATCAAAATTGACACCGCCTTCGATCAGCAGCATGCCGGCGACATCCATCGCCCCACGAATCGTATTGTTACTGGTTTCGATGACCAGCACGCTGCCGGCTTCCGATCGCACCGAAGATTTGGAATCCAGAGTGAATTTGCTCCGTAGCGTCAACTCGGTGCCGGGCAACAAGTTGAAGTGCCCGGTGTGCGTCAGCGGCGAGCAACAGTCTCCGATGGCAAGCTTGCCCGAGTCGAGCTGCAACGTCCCGTGATTGTAGAAACGGCCGAAAAGATCTGCTTCATCGTCGGCCGCGGACGGAGCATCATGAATCCAAGTCGCTCCCGATTCGTTGACGATCGTTGCAGACGGGTTGAAAGGTCCCGGCGGCAGGCTGTCGGCATTGGACATCGTCGTCAGCGTTCCGTGATTGCGAATGGTCGAACCGTTCGCATTGATATCACCGCCGGACCAGATGGATGCATCTCCATAGACGTTGATCGTGCTGCGGATCAATGCATGTTCCCGATCGCTAGCGATCAAAAGATTCCCCATCACCTGCAAGTTGATTGAGTTGATTTGGGCTTGGTTCCATCTCAAGTCGCCGTCGATGGTCAGTCGAGTCCCGGACGACGCCTGCAACGAGTCACCGAAATCGGTGCGCACCCCGTCGAGGGTGAGTCCGGCGATCCAGGAATCTTGATTGATTTGCACGAGACCTTTCTGCTGCACTTGCAAGTCGGCGGCACTCCTTATGGAACGGACGCGAAATCGATCGCTGCGATCCGTCTCGATTAGTAGAGTTTCCCCGGCGTATTGCTCCGAAACGAAGACGTTTTCATAAAACCTCGGCGGTCGGCTCGATGGCGTTACCGTTCCATCGGCATCTCGAATCGCCCAGTTTGCTCCGTCAAAGACGCTGTTGTTGTTGCCCTGACCGACCCAGAGACGTGTTGGCCTTCCGATTCGGTAATCTTCGACTTCACCGCTGTCGACCAAACCAATGGAATGGGGATCGGCGACGAAGTCTGTGTCGGAGCTGAGTCGCAGCCTGGCGTAGGTTGTGAAGACCGAGTTTTTCGGAGGCTCGGGAAACACCAAAGTCACGGTCGCCGCATCCGAACCGATCGGGACGTCGACGATCGCCCGCTCGAGGGTATCGTCAAACACACCGTCCTGGTTGAAGTCGATCCAACCGGCCAACAGCGCCGGTTTGTCGGTCAGGTTGGTCGCAACGACCTGGATTTCCGGTTGTTGTCCGGGCAGTAGGTCGAAGTCTTCCAAGTTGCCATCGACGACACCGTCTTCGTCGTCGCCGCGGGTGATCGTCGCGCTTAAACGCGTCGCATCAAAGTCAGATCGCGCGTTGGCGTCGATTACAAAGTCGACTGTCGATCCTTCGGTCACGTTAACCTCGGGCAACGTGAAAGAGAATCCGCGACCATCTTCGCCATCAATCACGTTATCGGAGATCAGGACAGAATCCGCGTAGACCAATAGACGCGTTCCGTCACTGGGCGTGATGTCGCTTTTCCGCACGCGACCTTCGATGGCGATTTGTCCCGCATCGGACGGGCCCGCGACCCAGCGTGCAATCAACCGGTGACTGGAGCCGGCGATTTGTGGGTGAAACGCGAGTTCATCGCCACTCGGAAAGCCCAAGAAGTCGCCATTGGATCCATCGGTGTGGTTGGAGCCAGGGACTTCAAACGCGTTGAGCGATGTGTCCCAGGAGAGCCGTTGCAGATTGGCGGAGCCGCTACTCGGATCGATCGACTCGCTGACGAGGTATTGCCAAGCACCTCCGCCTGCGGCGTCTGGATCGATTGAGGCGCCAGCGGTCATGGCCGTAGGATCGACCGCGGCAACGAAGTCGGCCGCGAGATCCGCGAGCACCGTTGAGTGGTCGTCTGCCTTCGCACCCGCCCCTTGCGCGGTCCCTGAATCGCCATCGACCCACTTGCCAAGAAAAAGTCCGGGCACAATCTCGTGCGCCGCTCCATCGCTTTCCGATCTCGTCGCGTAGTCACCCGCCGCGGAAAGTTCGCTCGCGTCGGGAGCGTCGCCGTAGTCAAGGGCCAGCAGACGTCGGGATTCCAGTTGTTCCACCAAGAGGTTGCGTCTGGAAACACATCGGCGGCGGCGTGTCTGTGAATTTGCCGGTTTCCGGCGGAATTTGCCGTCGCCGAGCTCATGCGATCGATTCATCATCTGCGTTTCTTCGTCAGGTATCGCGAACAGGAAGACGCAAAGCGAAATCCGATACGCCGGCGTGGTGGACACCCAAGGCGTTCGCTTTGTCGGGGGTTCCCCAAGACGCTATGTGCAGGCGGAGCAAGAAACGGACAGAGTATTTTGATTTTTTTCTCGGCGATGTGCAGAATAGGACGTGACCGACGTGACAACTGTGCTCCAACCCAGTACACCGTGATCGATGCATGATCCCGAACAAAGCGATCTCGACCCTGCAAACTCGCAGTCCCCCGATGCCGGTGAAGAGTTCATTCTGCTGCTGCGAGCCGCAAAGTCGGGCTCCCAGCAGGCGATGAGTCAATTGATCCGACTTTCGCAACCTTATCTGATGGCAATCGCCAATGCAGAGATGAATTCGGACATTGCGGCCAAGGTGGGCGCGTCTGACGTCGTCCAGAATTCGATGCTTTCGGCGCAACGCTGTATCGCCGATTTCAACGGGGATTCCAGAGAAGAACTTTTGGCCTGGTTGCGCGGGATCCTACTCAAGGATTTGAAGCAAACCAATCGACACTATCGAGCAGCGAAACGGAACGTCAACCTGGAACTCCCCCTGCCGGAGGAGAGTGTCGGCAACCAAGCAAGCAGGTTCGTCGACCTCGGTGATTCGCCCTCCACAGCGGCCGCATTGAAAGAACAGGAGAAGCAACTGCATCGGGCGATCGAAACACTCAGTGAAATCGAACGCGAAGTCATCAAGCTGCGAAACTGGCAACGACTGTCTTTCGTCGAAATCGGCCAGCGCACTCAGCGATCTGCCGACGCGGCGAGAAAGCTATGGTCGCGGGCGATCGTTCACTTGCAGAAGGCGATGGATCGGCAAGATGATTGAACGCGAACGAACAGACATCGACGATCAATTTGCGTTGCAATTGGAACGCGTGGATCGGCAACTCGCCGGCGAAACTCCCACCGGCGATAACGACACCCAAGCCGCGATCGGTTCGGCAGACTTCGACGCGGCAAAGCGTGTCCTGGGACTGATCAACCGAGTCCGATCGGCTCAGTCGCAAGCGAACTCGGGTACGGACGTGACGCTGTCGAATTCCACGTCCCAACCGCATGGCGATCACACAACCAGCGTCCCCGATCAGATCGGTACGTACGACATCCTCGGACAGGTTGGGCGTGGAGGCATGGGCGTCGTCTTCCGCGCCCGTGATCGATCACTCAATCGAGTCGTGGCGCTCAAAATGATGCTGGCAGGGCCGTTCGCCTACGCGGAAGAGCGGAGCCGGTTTCGCATCGAGGCCGAAGCGGCAGCCGCGCTGGATCACCCGGGCATCGTCCCCGTGTACGAAGTCGGAGAGCACGGCGGGCAGCCCTTCTTCACGATGGGACTGATTGAGGGCGAAAGCTTGGCCCAACGTATTTCCGAGGAGCCGCTGAAACCCCAGGCCGCCGCTGCGATCGCGCGACAAGTGGCTTCCGCGGTCGCCTACGCTCACGGGCGGGGCGTCGTTCATCGCGACATCAAGCCGGCCAACATCTTGCTCGATCAGAACCAACGGCCGCGAATCACAGATTTCGGGTTGGCACGTCGGCGGGACAGCGTAAGTGATCTGACCGCGACCGAGCAGGTGCTCGGCACGCCCAGTTACATGGCGCCGGAACAAGCCTCCGGCGGGGCAAGCGGTGCTGATGAGAGGGCCGATGTCTATTCGATCGGGGCGACACTTTATTGCATGTTGACCGCACGGCCGCCCTTTCAAGGACACAATGCCGCCGAAACCGTGCGTCTGGTCGTGGATCGCGATCCGGTCGCGCCGCGGCAACTCAATCCCGCCATCCCGATCGATTTGAATACGATTTGCATCAAGTGCTTGCAGAAGGATCCGGATCGCCGCTATCGCGACGCCGCATCGCTCGAATCCGACTTGCAACGATTTATCGACGGAAATCCGATCCAGGCGCGACCCGTCGGCATTTTCGAAACGGTTTGGAAGTGGTCGCGACGCCATCTGGCTGTGGCTGTCCTCACGTGCTGCTGTCTGCTTGCGGCATTCACCCTCGTGGCCGGAAGCGTCTGGTACCAGAGCCAGCTCAATCGCACCCTGATCGATCTCAAGCGTTCGCGCGGGCAAACCGTTCGATCGCTGTACCGTGCGTTCACCAATGAAGCTGAATACCTCAGTCAGGTACGGCCCGTCGGCTATGGGGAACGGATCGAACAGTTGGTTGCCAAGGCGAAGTCACTCGACACCGATGTGAAAGATCTCAATCAGTTGCGACAATTGCTGGTCAGCAGCCTCGGACACGTCGGGGCGAGAGAGCCCGTTGTCTTGGAGAGATTAGACGCGGAAATCAGAACCGCCAATGTTTGTCGCCAACCCAATCATTTGATTGTCGGACTTGAGAACGGAACGCTGGTTGCGTTTGATTTAGAAAGCGAAACGAAAGTTTTCGAAGCAACGGCGATGTCGAATCCGATCACGAGAATCGATGTCGATCTCTCGTTCGGCGATGGGGCGACGCGGTACGTGCGGGCGATCGGTCAAGGAGGATCCGCAATCAGCCATTGGTTCTGGGATGGTCGATCATACTCGCGAGCCGAGCAATTGAATCCACCGAATCTGCCAGAGGGCTTTTTCGGTATCGATGTGTCGCCGGATGCTCGACACATCGTTGGATTAGAATCGGCATCATCGCATTTGCTCGATCCGAACGTCTGGCACACGCGTGGGGGCGGCGCTGTGGTCTCAGAACCGGAACGTCGACCCGACGGGCTTGATGACACCCATTTTTCGATTGCATCATTCGATCCGTCACGTGGATTTTCCGTTCGGCAATCCGCCATCCCCGTGTCGCCACGATTCGACCTGAACAACGGTTTCCTGGCCTTGGGGCGTTCGTGGCTCGATGAGAAATCGATCGAAGACGACCTTCAAGTCTATGACCTGAACACCGATCGACTTGTCCAGTCGATCAATGCAAGCGTCGGTGCCCTGCAGAATGTGAGGCTGAGTCCCGACGGTAGATTTGTCGCGTGCGGTGGCTATTTCGGAGTCGAGGTCTTTGCCGTTGGTAGCGGCGAGCGAATCGCAAAGCATGACGAACTGGGTAGATGCACCGTTGTTTCCTTCGTCGGCAGCGATGGCGATGTTCTCGTCCGCACTCCTACCGAAACGGTTTGGCTTTCAGCCCGCTACGGACAGTCGATTGTCAAGCTTGCTGCCGACACCGATCGTTCATCAGTGTGTCTTTCTGCCGACGGACGAAGCGCTGTTTGGATCGGTGGTCGACGACCTCGCGTCGCAACGTTGCAGGGCGACCAACGAAGGCGAATCAGCGCTCACAACCTGATCGTTGAAACGGTTTGCTTAAGTCCTGATGGGCAACTGTTGCTTTCGACGGGACGCTACTACGGCGGGAACGAAACCAAAGTTTGGAACGTGGAAACCGGCGAACTGGCGTTTGAGTTCATCGGCGCGGCGTCCACCTTCAGCCCCGACGGAGCGCTGCTGGCCGCCTGGAATGGTCGATTGCAGCTTTGGGAGGTTGGGACCGGTGTCCTGGTTGCCGAGGGAGATTGTGATGCAACGCCCTCCCGAATCGCCTTCTCCGATTCGGGAGAGATGCTTTTGGCAGTGGGCAACTTCGCCGGTCAGTCTCTCGCGTGGAGAGTGCACTCGAGAGGCATGAACGGGGCAGAGGCCCAATCGACACCTCACCCGAAACAGGTGCGATGGGAATTGGAACCGGTTCAGATTCATCCGGACGTTCGCAAACCTGCGACGCTCAGTCCTTCGGGTCGCCGACTCGCCTTCGCTTCGAATGGCGGCATCGTCGTCGACGACATTCAACGGCCCGGCGCCACCCGTGTCCTGCAGACGGAACGCCGCATCGGTCCCGACTCGCTTGTTTTTCTTGATGAGACACGCTTGTTTTTTGTTGCCGATGATGGGCACCTTTGGAATCTGGACACGAACGAAGTGGTCCGCACGCAAGGTCGTCACTTGCAGCCGCCAGTGTTGCTTTCACCGGATGGGCGGCAAATGTTTTGTGGTCGACAGCTGATTCGGACAGCGGATTTCGAACCCATTGTTCAACTGCCCGACTGGAGCAACGCGATCACGTCGGCGACCTGGAGCCGCGACGGTCGTCTGGTCGCGTATGGATTGGATGGCGGCGACATCGCAGTCTGGGATTTGGCGGCGGTTCGAGAAAAATTAGTTGAGAGTGGGTTTCCCGGCGATGTGATCATGCCGGGGCCTACCAGTCCAATCGATGCGGTCAGCGCGATGCTTCGTGTCGGTCGGCAGAGACGAGATCGAATCCATCCCCGTCAGTGGCGTTACAAGTGCAACCAGTTGGCTCAATGGATCGAAACCGACTCGATCGATCGCGATCGGGTGCATCGCCGTATTCGCGACCTGACCGAACAACTTGACCGCATCGGCGGACGCCCGTTCTTCGACTCCACCGAAGACTCCATTGAACATCTTCTTGATGCTGCGTTGCAACTCAACCAGGAATTGAGTCGAGTCGAACATGTCGAGGCGCAGCGGTTGCTCTTGACCGCGCTGTCCGATAGCGTTCGGCGTCAGCCGCCACGTTCGACCACAGCGGTCATGCGAGGAAGCCACATTCACCACTTGTTGGGTGATTTGCTGAACTTTCAATTTCAAGAGAATGAGGACGCTGTCGACGCATACCGCGAAGAAGCCCGGCTACTCGAGGATTCGGAATCAGCAGCCGCTCAAGCACCTTCCCACGAAGCGTATGCAAGCCAATGGTTTTGGCTCTACCGCAACAAGTCACTTGCACTTGCCCGCGACGCACGTTGGGCAGACGCAATCGCCGCCATGACGCGTGCGTTGGAAATCCAGGCGGAATTCGAATCGGTTGCAGCCAACCAGCAGACGCTCGGCCAAGACCGAGAACTGCTCGAGAAGTGGCGCGAACAGGTACGTTGACTAAAGATGAGACCACCTCGCAGCAATGCCCCCTCGGTCATCAATATTTTTTGACCACCCAATTTTTTGACTCTGCTCCGAACCGATAACGGACTCGGAGTTTGAAGACGGGAAGCAGAATCATACGGGGCAGAATGATGGAAGGCTCGCCGATCACGGTCGCACGCGACGTTCATGGATCGATGCACATACCGTAGGTCCGCGGAACATCATTCTGCCACGTCATCATTCTGCCAACGATTCGGGGCTTGATTTCTGGCTCGGTCCCAGAGGAAAGGTAGGAAAATTTGGGGCAGAAAAAAGCGGCGGCGAACACAGCGTGATTCCGCCACGGTGGACGGTGCTTGTTTTTCTTACCCACAATTTTCCTACCTCTCTAATCCTCCATTGCGATCGCGCAAGGTATGCCGGAAAAATACGGGAAAATAGGTGTCACCCAGAGACTCCGCTGGTCTATGAGCAGCTATTTGATCTGAACAACGATCCGCTCGAACTCACACATTTGGTTGCCGACGCGAAGCATTCCGAAATGCTCAACAAGCTACGTAAACGCTGTGACGCGGGCCCCAAACGGACGACTGATTCGGTTGAATTTCTGAAGTAGGCGAGATTCAAACCCGGTATACTGTGGCATTCGAGGCCGCTACGACCGGTTTGCCGCGTCCGGATTTCCTACCAAGTCTGACAGTTTTCCATGAAGCTTTCTGCCTTCATCGTTGTGCTTATGCTTGCAACATGCTGCTTGTTTTCGAACGTTGACGCTAGTGAACCTTTTCACTCTTTCGACGCGAAAACGGTTTTCCGCTTTATGGTTGGTTGAAATGAAGTCTCTCGTCCGACTGATCGCGTACACGATTTTGATCGTGATCGGTTTCGTAAGCCATTCGCGTTTGCTTGCGGATGATGGTGCGGATGCCAAGGCAATCGCTTACTTCGAGACACACATCCGTCCGTTGTTGGCGTCGCGATGCTACTCCTGTCACTCGGCCCGATCAGGCAACGAGGAAGGCGGTCTGGTGCTGGATACTCGCGATGGCTGGATGCGGGGTGGTGACCAAGGAGTCGCCATTGTTCCAGGCGACGCCGATGCGAGTCTGTTGATCCGCGCCGTCCGATATTCTGACCCTGACATGCAGATGCCGCCTGACAAGGCGTTGCCCGCCGCTTCCATTGCCCATTTAGAACGTTGGGTTGAAATAGGAGCCCCCGATCCTCGCGAACCCAAGTCCGAGACAGAAGCAAACGTCTTTGCGGCGTCGGATCCTATCGCCGGTCGTCGGCACTGGGCTTACCAACCATTGAAACAGGTGCCGACCGAACAGATTGCTTCCGCTTCTGAACGCCCCGCCGCGTGGTCTCGCGGTGCCATCGATCGCTTTATCATCGCCAAGTTGAACGCGGCAAATTTGACGCCCGCGCCCGATGCCGACCCTGAAAAGTTGGCTCGTCGTCTGTTTATTCAGCTCGTGGGTTTACCGCCGACTCCCGATCAACTCGCCGATTTTCTGTCCGATGGACAGCCCGCCGCGGTGGAACGACTCGTGGATCGCTTGCTGGCATCGCCCCAGTTTGGTCAGCGTTGGGGACGACACTGGTTGGACTTGGCACGGTATGCCGATTCCAACGGACTGGACGAAAACTTCTTGTTTCGCGAAGCATGGCGATATCGCAACCAGGTCATTGGCTCGTTCAACTCGGATACGCCACTGGATCAACTTCTGCGAGAACAAATCGCCGGTGATCTCTTGCCTTATGAAACCATCGCACAAAGAGATCGGCAGCGGATTGCGGCAGGCTTCCTGGTCATCGGTCCCAAGGTGCTGCTGATTGATAAAGAGTCGCGAATGCAGCAGCGAATGGACATTGCGGATGAACTGATTGACACGGTCGGCAAAGCAGTGCTTGGCCAAACGGTCGGTTGCGCAAGATGCCACGACCACAAGTTTGATCCGATCCCCACCTCGGATTACTACGCGTTGGCTGGAATCTTGGCGTCAACTCAGGTGCTCGAAGAACGGCAGATGCTGAACCAAACGCGAGTGATGGAAAGGCTGGCCGGGATCGGCCCAAAGGGAAAACAGCGAGACGACGCCTACGAGCGATATTGGATTGAACGAGGTGCCATCCAAAAGAGGGTTGAACGCATCGAACACTCGCTCAAGCTGTTACGGGCGGGCGACCAATTGGGTCTGTTGCAACTTGACCAGAACCACGACGGAGTCCTCAGCCCAATTGCGCTGAACCACTGTCGCGAACTTTCCGAACGCGTCGCGGCCCAGGAAGCAATGCTGGACCAAGGCAAGCGGGTTCTCAACAACCCACCACCGATCCCTCCCCGCGCGATGGTTCCCGCGGATATCGATCGACCTGCGGATCAGGCAATTCGATTGGCCGGCCAAGTGAATCGACCGGGACCGATGGTGCCCAGGGGTTTCTTGAGCGTTTTGACTGACCGGGAGTATCCGATCCCTCAGAATTCCAGCGGTCGGTTGGAATTGGCCAATTGGCTCACCGACACGCACGGCGGTGCCGGGCACTTGGCCGCTCGCGTCTTTGCCAACCGGGTTTGGCATCACCTGATGGGTCGAGGAATCGTGCGGACCGTGGACAACTTTGGCCGCACCGGTGAAGAGCCAAGCCATCCAGAACTGCTGGATCATTTAGCCAGCGAATTGATCGAGTCAGGTTGGTCGGTGAAGTCATTGGTACGCAGCATCGTTCTCAGTCGCACGTTCGCAATGAGCAGTCGGCACGATGACCACGCCTACTCGATTGATCCGGACAACCAATTGCTGTGGCGTGCCCATCGCCGCCGGATGGATCCCGAAACTTTCCGCGATGCGATGTTACAAGCGTCCGGCACCCTGGATTTTGGACACGTTGATTCGACCGTTGATTACTTGGGCGACCAGGCCACTGCGGTGGGCGCGAACAAGAATCGGCGACGAACTGATTTTCCGTGCCGCAGCGTCTACTTGCCGGTGATTCGCAACGATCTGCCAGAATTGTTTGACGTCTTCGACTTCGCCGATCCCCAAGCGACAACCGGCATGCGAACGGAAACGATGGTGGGCACGCAGGGGCTGTTTGTTTTGAACGATGTTTCTATGCTGGCCGCTTCCGATGCCATCGCCCGGCGACTGATGGTTGCGGTCGACCCCAGCGTTGGTGCCGATTCCCGGCGAGTCGATCAGTTGTATCAATGGGTCGTGGGACAAGCACCACCTGACGATGAATTGGAAGAAGTGCTGGCGGTGATCGGTCAACTTGAAACACAACTGCAGGGCGAGACGTTTGACGAAATTCGCTTGCGTGCTTGGTCCGTCGTCAGCCAAGCTCTCTTCGCCTCAAGTCGCTTTCAAATCATCGAATGAATGGGAACAGAGTTCATTATGTCACGTTGCCATCAATTCACCCCCGTCACGAGCCGTCGTGATCTGCTTCGAACCAGTGCATGCGGATTCGGTCAAATCGCACTCGCTGGGATGGCCGGTCAAACGCTGCTGGCCACCGATCACGGCCTAACGACGGATCCGGTCATACCGGTCCGCGCGAAGCGTGTCATCTTTCTATTCATGTGGGGCGGTCCCAGCCACATTGACTTTTTTGATCCCAAGCCGCGTTTGAATGAGCTTTCCGGCCAGTCGCTCAACGCATCCTCCGTCGGCCGTTCGTCCTCCGAGGGTGGAGATCGCGACCTTGGAACGCTAATGGGGTCACCCTTTACGTTTTCCCAGCACGGTGAAAGCGGAATCTGGATGAATGAGTTGTTCCCTCAGCTATCCAAACACGCCGACAAAATGTGCGTGATCCGATCCCTGCATACCGAAGGCAGCGCACACGGCGAGGCGCTGCTGCGGTTGCACACCGGGCAAGCCAACTTGGTGCGTCCGAGTGTGGGTGCCTGGGTGAGTTACGGACTCGGCAGCGAGAACGAAAACCTACCCGCGTTCATTACCATCTCGCCACCGCGCGGCCACGGAGGAGCCCAGAATTATGGCAGTGCGTTTCTGCCCGCGGTGCATCAGGGAACGGCGATCGGATCGGCGGAGACGCCCATTCGCCAGGCTAAGATTTCTAATCTGACGAATCCAAGCTTGAGCTTGGATCTTCAGCGCAAGCAGTTGGATTTGGTGCAATCGATCAACGCTCGGCATTTGCAAGAAGTGGGTCAGGATCGCCGACTCGAAGGCCTGATCGAAAATTACGAGCTCGCCTATCGGATGCAATCGACGATCCCGGCCATCATGGACCTGAGTGATGAAACGCTGGAAACACTTAACTTGTATGGCGTTGATGCCGAACCGACTGACAATTTTGCTCGGCAATGCTTGCTAGCTCGGAAATTTGCCGAACAAGGTGTTCGTTACATTCAAGTTTCCACGGACTACACCTGGGACCACCACAAGCAAGTCAAAGAAGGAAGCATCAAGGAGGCTGCCAAGGTGGATCGCCCCATCGCGGGTCTGCTGGAAGACTTGCAGCGTCGCGGATTGCTGGAAGACACCTTGGTCGTCTGGGGCGCGGAGTTTGGTCGAACACCGACGATGGAAAACGGCGACGGCCGCAATCACCATCCCCAAGCCTTCACGATGTGGATGGCAGGAGGTGGCTGCAAACCGGGATTGACCTACGGAGCGACGGACGAGTTCGGTCATTCGCCGGTCGAGAATCCAGTTCACATGCACGACTTGCACGCGACACTGCTTTACATGCTGGGGCTCGACCACGAACACCTGACATACCGTCACGCCGGTCGCGATTTTCGACTGACCGATGTGTACGGCAACGTCGTTCACGACATCCTCACCTGAGCCGCCGTGTTTGACCATTCTCCGAGGAGGAACGGGACATGGCATACGAAGGTGTCTGCGCGCAAACGCATGGCAGGAAGGAACGAAATCTTCCTACCGCCAAAATCTTCCTACCTTCATCCTCCGACCAGACGCCGCTGACAGAGAGAAGGCAGTATGATTCGGGCCAGAATGATGGCAGCTTGGAATCTGTCCTTCCCGCCATCGTTCCGGGCTTAAATTCTGGATGCCCGACGTAATACGAAAGAACCTCTCCGGCATCCTCCGTTGGAAACGTGTGCGTCACGAGCACGTCGCCTAATTCGAGGCGTGGCTGAAGCGTGCTGAAGAAACTCATCACCGAATCGGAGTACAACTCGCGGACTTCGTCGTCTGGTGCGACGCAGAGGCCCAGTTCATGGTTCCCCCAGACGCCGACGGCATCGCACGATTGCAACAATGCCACCGTCTCGTCTGCATCACGACTGTCATAGATGACGTCTCCCAGTAGGACGAATTTGTCGACGCTGGACTGCTGCAGATGCTCAATTGCCAACGCCAGATTTTCAACGTCACCATGAATATCAGCCAGCAGTCCGATTCTCAACGGTACATCCCGCTGAGTAGCCATCGCAGACAAGTCCGACGGGCATTATACGATGACTGCTGTGTTGCTCGTCTGAACCGACGTTGTGTCGGCATTCTGATGACCAGTTGACAACATGACGCACCGAAGGTGTTCCGCGTGATCGCAACGAAGTGAGGGGGGAGGAGGGGCTCATGCTTAGATGCCAAAGGCCACGGGCCTTGAGGCGAAAATCCTTGTGAAAGCCGTTTCTTTGGGCTATAATCACGCCCTCCTCGCGTCGCCAAAAGAGTGATCTTCCCCGCCTGTTTTGCATGCTTGTGTGCGAGACATACCTGTATGTGAGGCTCGAATGAATCGTTGGAACCCAGGCGAACGACGCCGAAGCTTCGGCCGTCGCGGTTCGTCCCGTTCGAGGTCGACGGGGACTCGGAAAAGGGCATTGTTCTTGGAACTGCTCGAAAAACGTTTCGTGCTGGACGGTAGCTTGGCTGCCATTGTGCCAGGACTCGTTGGGGCTGACACTCTGGAGTCGAATCCGGCCGACGTGCCGACTCAGATTCTCGTCAAATTGAACGAGGATTTCGAGGACGGATCGAGGCGGTCATCCTCGGCCCTTTACATGGGGCCGCTGCAGCAGACGGCTCCACCCGTTGTTCAATCGTTGTTGGGTGCTGTCGGGGCGATCAGTCTGTCGTCTTTGTTCTCCGGAGAACACTCATCGCCGAGTGTCGCGGCTCCCCCGTTGCCGCTGGCCGGTGCGACGGAAGCATCCGCGGGCTCCGTTGATCGGTCCGAGTTGGATTTATGGTATCGCTTGGATCTTTGGCAAGAAGACTCCATCGAATCCGCGTTGGCGAGTGTGTCGCATCTGCCGGGTATCAAGGTCGCCGAACCCAACGTTGAGTGGGGGCTGGCCAATCAGGATCCCCGGGTCATCGAAGTGCTTCCGGACGGAACAACCGATCCCGGATACGACGAACAGTGGTTTCATGACACTACATCGACTTGGAAAGCATGGGATCACTTGAACACAAACGGTGTGTATCCGGGGGGAAAACGTGATGTCGTCGTGGCAGTGATCGATACCGGCGTCGACTACACGCACGAGAACCTTGCTGCCAATATGTGGGTCAATCCGGGAGAGATTCCGGGCAACGGCATTGACGATGATGGAAATGGTTTCGTCGACGACATTCACGGTGCCAGCGTGGTCTCTAATCCGAATGCTCACACGGGCGACCCGATCGACTATCACGGTCACGGTACCCACGTCGCCGGGATCATCGCCGGGCAAGCCTTCAACGGTGTCGGCGGGGTGGGGGTTGCGTTCAACACACAGATCATGGCTATCCGCGCCGCGCAATCGACTGGCACCCTGACGGTCGATGACATCGCAGAAGCAATCCTTTACGCCGTCGACAACGGTGCGGAAGTGATCAACATGAGCTTCGGTGGTTACCAACGCTCTCAGGTTGTTGAAGACGCGCTGGAGATTGCTCTGAACCAGGCAGTGCTTGTTGCAGCAGCCGGGAATGATTCGATCAACATTTCGCAGGCACCGATTTACCCCGCCTCGCTGCCCTGGGTGCTGGGGGTGGAAGCTTCGACACCCAACGACACTCTCGCCAACTTTTCAAACTCGGGTTACGAAGTTCGCGCGCCTGGTGAATCGATCTACAGCACACTGCCCAACAATCAGTATGCCAAATGGAGTGGCACTTCGATGGCGACGCCGGTCGTGACGGGAATTGCGGCGTTGATGCGATCCTACTACTGGCAAAGGGATATCTATTCATCGCGATTCATCATGGGTGGCATTGCCGATTCGGGCTCTGGGCAGAATTCCACCGGAGTCGTGGACGCGTTCAAGGCGGTCACCACGGCGCCCAAGCCGGGCGTCTCGCTTTACGAAAACTGGTTGTTTGATGACGAATCGATCAAAGCGGGTAACGACGACGATGGCCGGATCGACTCGGGGGAAACCGTCCACATTGCTGTCGAGCTGATCAACCGAGCGGGGATGGCCGAAGACGTGACCGTGACTCTGAGTGCTCGAGCCCGGGGCGCGGTACAGGATGACCCTTACGTCACGATCGACGTCGACACCGTGGCGATAGGCAACATCGGCCCCTTTGCGTTTGCCGACAATGGACTGATTTGGAATCAAGCGGGCGAGATCACCGGAGTCGCATCGCCGTTTGTCGTGACGATTGATCCCGGCACTCCGAACGACCACGTGATTCCCTTTGTGATGACGACCACATTCGTCGACGGCTCGGACGAGGACAAGCCTTCGTACACACGTGTCGAACGATTTGAATACGTCGTCCAGCGTGGCAAGAATGTTCCCCGTGTCATCGATGAAGATACCGTTCTGTCAGCCGAAGACCTGTGGGTCGTCGGCGGTCCCGTGCTCGTTGAACCGCAAGCCACGCTGACCATTCCTGCAGGAACGCAGGTTCAGTGGGGCGCCGTCAGCGATGATCCGTTGAATTCAGGACCTCAAACGGGATCCCTGATTGTGCGTGGCAAGCTCAGTATCGAAGGAACGGAGGAAAACCCGGTCGAGCTTTTTCCGTCCTACCTGGTCGGTGGCCAGCAAACCAACGTGACGGTTGATGGCGGCACGGCCGATATCGCTTATGCAAACATCCGCAATCCGAAGATGACGGGACTCAATCACGTCGATCATGTCTATTTGGATTGGGACAATTACAGCAGCCAGTTCACAGCCCAATACATCGCCAATTCAATCTTTCACCGATATCAAGGGAGTTCACTCTCCGCGGGTGTATTCGAAACGGTGCTGTTCGACGAAAGCCGACGAGCCCCATCAAGCGAAAACATCGTCAATACGACGTTTTTGCAAGACAACCAAAATAATTCGCCGCTTTCTCTGAGTGTGCCGTCGACCTACCACGAGGAACTCACCGAGAGGCCGACACACAATAATTACTTCGACATTTTGGATCCCCGATACCATGAAGGATACACCTATGCGGTTCTTCCCATGGAATGGGACAACACCGCGTTGGCTGAAAAAATCGCCAACTACTATGGCGGCCATCTCGTATCGATCCATAACCAGGATGAACTGGATTGGATTCAGCAATACGTCAAATTCCCCAAACCTCAGGCTGGGTATCAGGGATACGTCAGCAACTTTCTTCTGGGGGCAACGACGTTCAACATCGCAATGGCGGACGATCCCAGTGAACTGGGGACTTGGAACGAGTATCGCTGGGTCGATGGTACCCCCATGGATTACACCAATTGGGCAGAGGGCCAGCCGGCTTTGCAACCCAACTCGCGTGCCCAAGAAATCGTCTTTAATCCCACAACGGCACAGTGGTGGACGCGGTTAGCAACCGGCGGCACGCGTTGGGGAGGACACGGACATCCACAGAATTGGCCGGGATACATTATCAAGGTTCCTGGCGAGTGGACGTATGAGGAGATGGTTGAACCCTTTGACAATGGTGAACTGCTTGCGCACGTTGACGAAACCTTGCGAGGCACGTTTCGGTACAACGCGTTTCTGAGCAAGCTTTGGTCACCGAACCTGAACCACTGGATGCGTCTCCGGACGGCAAACAATGGAATTGGATGGACTTCGGAACTGACGGATAATTACTGGGGTACAGATAATCCGGTGCTCGTGGATTATGCCATCCATGACTACGTGGACGATTTCGTCAGCGCACGGGCGGACTACGGAACACTTCCATCGCACGGGTTCGAGTCCACGTTCCCGTTCGTTGAAAACGTCTACTTCAACGGGATCCCGGCCGCCGGCGTACCCGAGTTGGGAGCCGGACCGACCACGTACACGGTTGTCTTCAACCGGGACATGGACCCGGCGAAACAGCCATTTGTCGCATTCGGGCCGGTTGCACCTTTCACGGATTTCGCTGTTCATCCCAGCGGGCAGAGCTTTGCCGAGTTCACCGTACGACTTTCTCAGCCCAGCTCACGTCGTGTTGCGGTGCACTATAAAACGGTCGACGGCACAGCGATCGCCGGCGTCGACTATCAAGGGAAGTCGGGCCGAGTCGAATTCGCCGAGGGACAGATCGAACGGGTCATCAAGATACCTCTCTTGGGCGATCATGCCGAGGAATCGGACCTGTCGTTTTCATTGCAATTGTCAGAGCCCACCTTCGCTGACCTGTTGGACTCGGTTGGCGTGGCGACCATCGTTGACGACGATCCAACGCTCTCGGTCTCGGATGCTGCGTTGACCGAAGGGGATTCCGGATCGACCGAAATGGAATTCACGGTCAGCCTTTCCAAGTCGCTTGACGAAACGGTCACGGTGGAATTTTGGACCATCAACGACGCTGCGATCGCGGGATCAGACTACGAAGCGACCCGAGGTGAACTGTCGTTTGCTCCCGGTCAAACGCAGGCCACCTTTACGGTTTCGATTCTCGACGACGGTGTGCATGAATCCGACGAGTCGTTTACGGTCAAGATCGGCTACTCCAACCGGGTGAACGTTGCCGATGCGATCGGCCAAGGCATGATCTTGGACAACGACCCGCTGATCCGTATCGGGAATGCGGAGATTCTCGAAGGGGATAGCGGACAGGTGACCTTGAGTTTTCCCGTTAGCCTCTCCAAGGCGACCGACAAGACGATCACCGCCGACTTTGCAACAGCCGACAAAAACGCGATCGCAGGGGCCGACTATGTAGCCGCCGCCGGCACGATCACGTTTGTCTCCGGTGGGCCCCTGCAGCAAACGGTGACTGTCGAAGTCCTTGGCGACACGGCCGTCGAACGCAACGAAACTTTTTTTGTCCAATTGACCAACATCGTAGGAGCCGACGTCGGCACGACTGAGGCTCTGGGAACGATCTTGAGTGACGACGGGCCGGTCTTCTCCATTGACAATGTTTCGATTGTAGAAGCAGACGGATGGAGTTCTTATTTTGGCGCCGAAGGTAATGACACCGCTTACCAAATCGATCGCGATCACGAGGGCAATACCTGGGTGGTCGGCCGCACTTCTTCGGGCTCGATCGGAAAGAACAGTTTTGACAACACTTACAATGGCGGTAGCTACGACGCACTGATCGCAAAGTTTGCCCCGGACGGACAGCTGCTTTGGTCGCGGTATCTCGGAGGCAGCGCGGATGATGGTGCCGGTTCCATCACCATCGACGAAAACGGCTTCGCTTGGGTCGTGGGCTGGACTCGATCAGGAGGCTGGGTGAGTGGTGGATTTGATCACCAGCACAACGGCGACCTTGACGCTTTCGTTGCCCGCTTGACTCCCGATGGTGAAGTCATGTGGTCCAGTTACATCGGAGGTGCCGGCGAGGATAGCGCCAGGGATGTTGCCCTTGATAGTGTCGGCAACGCATGGATTGTCGGTGACACGGCGTCGGACAATTGGACCTCCGACGGATTTGACAGGACGTTCGGTGGCGCGACGGACATGATGCTCGCCAAGGTCACGCCCGGCGGATCCCTCCTTTGGTCTGGGTACTTCGGTGCTGCGGGGACCGAATACGGTCGTGGCATTGAAATCGATGCCAGTGATCACGCGGTGATTGTCGGAACAACGAATTCCGCTGGACTCGCCGACGATGGCTTCGATGTCTCCCACAACGGTGGATGGGACGCGATCGTTGCCAAGTTTTCTTCTGACGGTGTGCCTGCGTGGTCAACCTATCTCGGCGGACCAGGGACCGATCAAGGCCTCGGTATCGCACTCGATCCAACGGGTGATGCTTGGGTCACCGGCGATACCGGTTCGGCGGGTTGGGTGTCGGGGGGATTTGACGACTCACACAACGGCGGTCAGGATGCTTTCCTCGCGAAAGTCACCGCCGATGGACAGCAGATTCCCTGGTCAACCTACTTTGGCCATTCAGGACACGAGTATCCACAGGCGTTGGACGTTGATGCAACTGGAACGGTTTGGATTGCAGGCTATGCGAACTCGGTCGGTTGGGTCAGCGATGGTCCGGATGTCACGCACGGCGGTGGAGAGGATGGCTTTTTGGCCAAGATCGATACGACGGCAAACGAGCTTGATTGGTCGATGTACTACGGGGGCGCCGCGAGCGATCGAGCCAACGACGTCACGTTGGACGAAACCGGTACGCCGTGGGTCGTCGGGGAAACGAGTTCGGGTGGCTGGACCGCAGGTGGAGCAGACACCTGGCACGCCGGCGGGCAGGACATCTTCTTGGCAAGAACGACGGACGAGCCGGCATGGCACGTTGAGTACACCGTCTCGCTATCCGAAACACCGACCGAGGAGATGCTGGTCGATTATGAAACGCGCGATGGATCTGCATTGGCCTATGAGGATTACCTTCCCATCGAAGGACGGTTGACGTTCGTTCCCGGCGAGCCTCTGCTGCAAACGCTTCGCGTCGCGGTCCTTGCCGACGAAAAGCACGAGCTAAACGAAGAGTTTACGCTTGAACTCTTCAATAACGTCAATGGCATTTCTGCGCCCCACGGCATCACCACGATTGTGGACGAAGATCCGCTGGTGTCGGTCAGTGGCCAAACGGTCGTGGAGAATCATTCAGGCACGACAAGTGCAATTGTCGAGATCTCTCTGGCGTCTGCATCTGTCCAACCGGTCGTGGTCGACTACGCCACGGTAGAGGGCACGGCAACGGCAGGTAGCGACTTCCAACCCGTCGCAGGGACATTGACTTTTTTGCCCGGCGAAACGACCAAACAGGTTTCTATCCCGGTCATCGGTGACACCGTCGATGAACTCGATGAAACATTCCACTTGGCCCTGGCGCATGTCGCCGAAGGTGTGGTGGCGCCAGATCTGGAATCCATTACGATCGAAGATGACGATGATCCATCCCTGACCATCCAGGGTGTCACCGTCTTGGAAGAGTCTGGGCAAGCGGGAATCGTCGTGTCGCTCTCGTCGGCACCGCTTGAGAAGATCACGGTCGAGTATGCGACGAGCGACGGCACGGCCACCTCTGGCGATGACTACTTGAGCGCACAGGGCACCTTGACGTTCCTGCCGGGCGGTCCGACCGATCAGTCCATCATGGTGCCGATCATCGCCGATGAAAACGATGAAGCCGACGAAACCGTGCTTGTGAATCTCTCGGGCGCGACGAACGCTTTCATTGACGAGGCTCAGGCTGTTGTCTCCATCTCCGATACCCTGCCGCTGATCAACATTGGCGATGTATCCATTGTTGAGGGTGACACCGGAACGGCCAATGCCGTTTTCACGGTCAGCCTTTCCGCCAGCAGCATTCATTCGGTCACCGTCGATTTTGCGACTGCCGATGGTAGCGGCGAAGCCGGCACGGATTACACAGCGGCCGCGGGGACGCTGACTTTTGCACCAGGGGAAACAGAGAAGGAGGTTGCCGTCCTTGTGCACGGCGACACGGTTGACGAGACCAACGAATCCTTCTCTGTGCTCCTCTCCCATTCGATCAACGCGTCGGTCGGTGACGCCGAAGGCATCGGCACGATCATCGGCAATGACGGTCCGCTGTTATCGATCAATGACCTGCAATTGCTTGAAGGCGATATTGGAACATCCACCATGCAGTTCACCGTCGATCTGTCTGCTGTCGCGACGGAAGCATTCCAAGTCTCCTACGAAACAGAAGACGGCACCGCGACGGCCGACTCCGACTACAGTCCCGTCACCGGCACACTTCTCTTCAACCCGGGTGATTCCTCAAAGACGTTACTTGTCCCAATCCACGGCAACGAAGTTCACGAAGGGGATGAGTGGTTCTCTATCAAACTGCACGGTGCAACCGTTGTCGGAATCTCCGACCCCGTCGGGATTGGCACGATTCTTGGTGACGACCCATCGATTTCCATTTCCGATGCAACACTCACCGAAACCGATAGCGGGAACCCGGTGATGAGCTTTACGGTCAGTCTTTCACAAGATCCCGTTGACACGGTTACCGTCCAATTCGCCACGGCGGACGAGACCGCAGCAGCAGGCTCGGACTATTTATTCACCAGCGGCACCCTGACGTTCTCACCGGGTGGCGCTGTGCAACAAACGATCGATGTCAATCTTATCGGCGACGTCAACAACGAGATCCACGAGCAGTTCGCCGTCCAATTGTCAAATGTCGTCAACGCGGAATTGATTGACGGCCAGGCGGTCGGAACGATTTTGGACGACGATGGTGCCAAATTGGTGATCTCTGACGCCACGCTGGTCGAAGGAGACGCCGGGACAACTCAGATGGTCTTTGACGTCTCTCTGACGGAAGCGGCAAATCAGAGCGTCACGGTAGACTATGCAACGGAGGACGGCACTGCGGGTGCATCCGATTACCAAACCTGGTCGGGTTCTCTGACATTTGATATCGGAACGACGAGCCAGACGATCCTTGTCCCAATCACCGGTGACGATTTGGATGAAGTCGATGAAACGTTCCAAGTGCGACTATCTAATGCGGTGGGAGTTCCGGTACTGGATGATGTCGGCCAAGGAACGATCGCCGATGATGATCAGGCGACCATTTCCGTCGATGACGTGGTTGCCGTAGAAGGTTTTGACGGATGGTTGAATTCGCGAATTTGGCAGGGGAGCCACGTGATTACGCCGATGACCGGTGAAAGCTATCACGAAATGCGGATATCCGGTGCCGCCGCGGTCGATGATCCTTGGCTCGTTTCCGGAAATGACATCGGCCGCTTTCGCTTTAAGGTCAGAACGATGGGCGTCGAGGCGATGACGCTTCACGCGACCGGCGAAGAGGGGCACATCGCATTGGGTTGGGATCAAGACGATTTCGACCTCCTTGCCGGTTATCATCTCTACCGCTCGGACAGCGAACATGGAACGTACACACGTCTGAATCAAACCATCATTCCGGTCGGACAGGAGTCGTACATCGATTGGGACGTCACGCCGACCGAGACCATGCATTACAAGTTCACCGTCGTCCAAACGGACACGCGTGAATCAGACCCATCGAATATCGCTTCGTCTGCCGCATCGGATACCGTTGCACCGATCATCGAACATGCGCCTAAGACATCCGCCTTCCCCAACGCTAGCTTGCGGCTGACTTCCGTTGTGACAGACAATGCGGGCGTGAAAGCCGTAGCGGTTCACTATCGACCACGCGGCAGCACGGACCTCTACGTGAGTCTCGCTGCTGTCAATGTCGTGGGGGATGAGTGGACGGTGACAATTCCTGGTGGCGCCGTGCAACCTCCAGGTATCGAGTATTATTTGACCGCCACCGACGGCATCACGCAGGTCTATCACGGGACAGCGGCAGCACCCCATACTGCCATCGTGGTCGCCACCCCAGTTTTGACCAGCGTCTCACCGAATCAGGGGTCGGTTGACGGAGGCACTCGAGTCACCTTGACCGGCGCGCTGTTCCAAGAGAATGCGATTGTGGAATTCGGCGGCTTGCCAGCCACTGACGTGGTCGTTCAGACCAGCGGTCAAATTCTGGCGACGACCCCGGCGCACTTCCCGACTCACGCTGACGTGCGTGTGGTGAATCCTGACTCGACCGAAACAACGAAACTAAACGGCTTTTATTACGTCGACGACAATGCCGTACTCTCGTTGCCTACGTTGACCGGCGATCCTGGCGCCGTCGTAGACATTCCTGTTTCGCTGGCAGACGCAGATGGTCTGCGGAGCGTCAACCTGAGCATTACCTTCGACCCGACCGTCTTGCGGTTGGCGCAAGCAACCGATGTGAGTACGGGAACGCTAACGAGCGGTTGGAGCATCGAAACGAATATCCTTGCACCGGGCCGGGTCCAGATCGTGCTTGCCGGATCATCGCCAATAACTGGCAGTGGAACCGTAGCGAATCTACAACTCTCAGTCGTGGGAGCGGTTGCCACTCAGTCGGAACTGAGTTTCGAAAATGCTGTACTTAACGTGGGTGCAATCATTCCCGACCTCAGCAACGGCGTCTTCGCTGTCAACGGGTTCTTCACGCTCGGGGGAACGGTCTCGTATTTCCAAGATGCACGACCGGTGCCGGGTACGAGGCTTGACCTGGTTGGTGTAGGACAACAAAACGACGTCACGGCGAGCACGGGAACATTCACTTTCAACAGCGTGCTAACGGGGGCCTACGAACTGAAACCGGATAAAAACGATCAGGTCGTTGGTATCTCGGCACTCGATGCGACGGCGGTACTCCGAAACGTTGCAGGTCTGCAAGCCCTCAATGTTCATCAGCAGATGGCCGCTGACGTGAACGGTATCGATGGCATCACAGCACTGGATGCTTCTTACATTCTGCAGAAATCGGTCGGCAACATCACAGGGACATTCCCCGGTGCAGGCAAGTACTGGGATTTCGCGCCAGGTGAAAGGATTTATCCGCTGATTACCGGTGACCTAATCAACCAGGATTTCACAGCCGTCCTGATTGGCGATGTGACGGGTAGCTGGAATGCGGATGGATCCCAGAACGCGCCTGTAGGCGGCAATGCTCTCCAGGGCGATACCGTTCCTTTCTCACTCGACCTGGTCGATGTAACCGGCGAGATGGACCAGGTGGTGACGGTACCTCTGGAGCTCGACATCGGCAGTTCCTTGGCCTACGCCGTCGACATGGCCTTCAGCTACGACAACACGTTGCTGGAAATTCAAGATGTCACCATTGACGCGGCGGGCACCAATTTGTTCTGGGAAAAGAATACGAGCCAGTCCGGTGACATCCGCGTCAGCATGGCCGGCTCGCAGCCCTTTTCTAGCGACGGAACTTTGCTGAACTTCCAATTCAAGATTCTCCGCTCGCTTGACGCACCGACTCAGATCGTTCTGGAACAAGCAAGCTTTGACGAAGGTGCGGTTGCAGCGACGGCGCATTCCGGCTTTGTCGCCGATACGACTCCGCCGCAGGTCAGCGTCGATACTCTGACCACGAACGACAATACTCCGGAGATCAGCGGGACAATTGATGACCCGACGGCCGTAGTGTTGGTGACCGTTGGCGGCCAGACCTACAATGCCACCAACCGCGGAGACGGCACTTGGGTCCTTCCTGACGGTTCGATCACCACACAACTTGCCGATGGCGTTTACGATGTTCAGGCGACCGCGACCGATGTCATCACACGAACGACAGCCGACTTGTCCGGCAACGAATTGGTGATTGACACGGTCGGTCCCGTACCCCAGCACATCGTCGTGGGAGACGGCTCGAATTCGCGATCCATGCTGACCGAGGTCGTCGTGACGTTTGACGGTGTCGTCACGCTCGAGGAAGGGGCAATCGAGGTCAACAAACGCGGAGTGGGCGGCGGTTCAGTTGATTTGAATGTCTCCGTCGTCAACTCTGGTGTCCAAACGACCGCCACAATCACCTTCGTGGGCGGCTTTGTCGAAGGTAGCGGTTCGTTGTCCGATGGCAACTACGACCTGACGATCAAGGCGGGATTGGTCCATGACGCTGCCTTCAACGTGCTCGACGGCAACGGCGACGGAACATCCGGGGACGATCGCGTCTGGGGAGCAGCCGCGGTCGATGGCTTCTATCGATTGTTTGGTGATTCCGACGGTGACCGTGATGTCGATGGTCAAGACTACGGGCGCTTTGGGCTCTCATTCCTAAAGCTCGATGGAGATCCCGGGTTCGACCCCCGATTCGATTCAGATGGTGACGGAGACGTGGACGGCCAAGACTATGGGCGGTTCGGACTCAGGTTTTTGACCGGAATCTGACCGACAGGCTGTGAACGTCCGCCGATTCCATCGCCCGATTCGTTCGCAATTCATCTGAGCAGACGAAACCCAACAAAACGCGGGGTTAATCCACGCCATTCATCGCTTCATCGCCTCGTTTTATCTATGATGAGAGGCGTCTCATGTATCCGGAAGGGGCGACCGGCAACCCGAGCCGAGTCGCTGGTTGCCATGAGCGAGCACAACCAGCCAACCAACGTGTCGTCCGGCAACGCGATCTGCCCATGGGAATTTCGTCCCCCAACTCCAACGCTCACCAGAAGCCGTGTCGGTTCCTTCGTCACGGTTCCAAAGTTCCCAGCGGCAAAAGACACCAGCTAAGACTGCAGTTGGAGCAACTTGAATCACGCCACTTGCTCGCCGCAGACGTCGGCCTGGCCCCTGAACCGATGGCTCAATCGATCGTGCCTCCGGCGCCGATCACGTGGTTCGAATCCTTTGACCATGTGCAGCGAATTGCGTTTGAGTCGCTCGGCGAGGTTGATCCCGTCTACGACGACGCATTTCAAGGCCCCCGTGAACTCGCCGTCGGCGAATGGATCGTCCAGCTGACCGATCGCGCAGCGAGCAAGGTGCGAGTGCTTCAAACCGCGGATGAAATCCTGGACGATGCGCCAAACGACTTCACCGTCATCGCAGGACTGGGATCGGAAGGCCTGATCCTGATGCGTGGAACGGGCGTCTCGGCAGCCGACATCCAGTCGAGTCTTCATCGCAATGGTGCCGTCGAGTCTTTTAGTCTCAATTCGGTCATCACGGGACAAACGACCACGCCGAACGAATCAGATTTTGCTGCCGGTTTGCTCGACGGACTGAACACGATCGGTGCCCCGGTCGCCTGGGACGAATCAACCGGCAGTCTGCAAACAGTTGTCGGCGTCATCGATTCGGGGGTCGACTTGGATCACCCAGACTTGTACTTGAATCTGTGGCTGAACCAAGGTGAAATCCCGG
The DNA here is from genome assembly GCF_025060895.1 of Stieleria sedimenti. Lineage (GTDB taxonomy): Bacteria > Planctomycetota > Planctomycetia > Pirellulales > Pirellulaceae > Stieleria > Stieleria sedimenti. The sequence continues at coordinate 44,890 of NZ_JANZKV010000012.1, forward strand.
CATCGTTCAAGAACGATCTGGAAGACATCGACGGCGATGGCCTGATCACGTTCTACGATCTCAACAATCTTCACGTCATCGACGGCGACATCTACGTCGCTTCGACAGTCGTGCTGGACGGTACCGGCAATCTCGTGTCGGGAGAGCTGGCGTCCGTCGATCAATTGACGACGGCGACGCCTTACGCGGTCGGTGTCAATGCGACCTATGTGACAGACCTTGCCGGCCAGCGCGATTCCGTCAACGGTCGAATTGACGCGTTGGATCTCTTGGCCGATCCCCGTTGGTCGGATGGTCGTGACACCGACGCGAACGGTTTCTTCGACGACCTGTTCGGCGTGAATTTCCGCAGCGGTGCTGACGACGATTTCGCAGCCAACGAACCCGACGACGCTCTCGGCCACGGCACGCATGTGGCGGGAACGATCGGAGCGGTGGGCAATAATCATACGGGCGTGGTCGGAGTCAACTGGCAAGCGTCGCTGATGTCGTTGCGGATCCTCGACAACAGCAACCGCAGCGATGCCGGCGCAGCCTTGCGCGCTGTCAACTACGCCAAAAGCATGCGGGAGCGTCATAGCATTGACGACAACAACCGTACCGTCGAGGGCGCGAACCTCCGCGTGCTCAATAACAGTTGGGGTCAACCGGGCGGTTATGAACTGGCGTTCGAAACCGCGATCGGCGAACTCGGCGACGCCGGCGTGCTGTTCGTCGCTGCAGCAGGCAATGGAGACATTTTTGGCAACGGCGTTGACAACGACCAAACACCTTTTTACCCGGCCAGCTACGAAGTCGACAACGTGATCGCCGTGGCCGCGGCAACCCCCGACGACCGTTTGGCGACGTTCTCCAACTACGGTCGCACCTCCGTCGACATCGCCGCGATTGGCACTGGAATCCGCAGCACGCTCAAGGGCGGCGGCTACGGAACCGCCAACGGAACCAGCATGGCGGCACCCCACGTTGCCGGAACCGCCGCGTTGGTTTGGTCGGCTTTTCCACAAGCGACCGTGAATGAAATCCGCGAAGCACTGCTTAGCGAACAAGCGGTCGAATCGCTCACAGGCGGAACCGAACTTGTCCGCACAGGTGGTCGCCTGAGTGCCGCGAACGCGATCCGCGCGAATGTCTTTGCACCATCGGCCAAGGTCATCGCCAAAGAGAAGATCACGACGACCGGCGGTACGGCGACCGAATTCACGATCCAATACAGCCATCGCGATGGCATCAACCTCGACTCCATCGACGACGATGATGTCATCGTCACGCGACAGTGGGGGCCGGCCGATGAGATCGCGGTGACACTCAAGCCCGGTTCAAAGGCTGCCACTGCCGAGGGCGCTGTCGCGACCTACGTGATGGAAGCTCCTGGCGGAGCAACACCGCGTTGGGATGCTCTGGACTACGGCGAATATGTGATCGCGACCGTCGCGGGTCACGTCGAAGCGGGAACGGGTGACGGCACGACCCAGACGCGCGACGTCGGATCTTTCATCGTCAAGATCGAAGATGATCCGTCGATCATTTATGTCGATTCATTCACCGATTCACTCGCTCCCGGTTCTCTTCGCAGCGCGATCGTCGTCGCCAACGCTGCAGCACCCTCGGAGCGTACGATCCTACTGAATTCGGGGACCTACACGATCGATCTGGCGCCCGTGATTGATCCCACGTCGGCATTCGGATCGGAAATCGAATCACTCGAGATTTTTGATCCCGGTGGTTGGTCTGATGCAAGTTCGGGGGATTTTGATGTTCAAGGCAACGTCAATATTTTCGGCGATACCAACGACAGGACGCTTATCGATGCTCAAGGATTCGATCGCGTCTTCAAGGTTCACCCCACAGCGTCTCTCGGGCTCTCTCGGCTATCGGTGATTGGTGGCGTTGCACCTGCACGACAGGGAGGGGGCGGGATTCTCTCCGTCGGTGACTTGAACCTACACCAAGTGATCGTCAGAGAGAATGTCGCGGTAGGTGAAGAGGGCTCGCCGCAACGCTATGGCGGGGGGCTCGCGATATGGGGAGGAACTGCAACGCTGAATGAAACCTGGTTGACCGAGAACCGATCCGACTATGGAGGCGGCATCTTTTACAGTGGCAATGCAACGGGAGTCGTTGGGCGGAGTACGATCGATCACAATCTCGGCGGTGGGCTCTATTCGCTTTCTTCGCAAGATCTTTCTGTATCCAATTCAACATTCTCGACGAACTCCGGTGGTTGGGGGACGATTGCCAACGGCCTGATCAACTATTCCGCCAATTCAGGGAGTCCGACGATCAGCGCAGACGGTCGCTATGTCGCGTTCAATACAGAGGCAAGCAACCTGGTGCCGGAGGATAGCAACAACACCTCGGACGTGCTCGTTTTCGATCAATCGACAGGAAAAACCGAACGTGTCAGTGTCAGTGGTATGGGCGTTGAAGCGAACGGATATAGCTCTCACCCTTCGCTGAGCGGAGACGGCCGCTACGTGACTTTTCATTCCATTGCCAGTAATCTCGTGCCGGACGACACGAACGGGGCCTCGGACATTTTTATTTACGATCGAATCGCCAAATCGATCGATCGGTTGAGCGTGAGTAACTCCGGCGTGGAAGGCAACGGTGTGAGCGCTTTCGGCTCCATCAGCAATGACGGCCGTTACGTCGCTTTCACTTCAGGTGCCAGTAATCTCGTGCCTGGGGACACCAACAGCCAGTTCGATGTCTTCGTCTACGATCGATCAACAACGACCATCGAACGCGTCAGCGTCAGCGACGTGGGAGCGGAAGGAAATGACAAGAGTCTTAACCCCTCAATCAGTGGCGACGGTCGATATGTCGCTTTCTACTCCGATGCCAGTAATCTCGTGCCCGGGGACACAAACAATCAGTTCGACATCTTTGTCTACGATCGATCAACAGCGACGATAGAGCGAGTAAGCGTCAGTGATGTGGGAATGGAAGGGAATGGCGGTAGTTTCAACCCTTCCATCAGTGGCGACGGTCGCTACGTGGCATTCCATTCGAGTGCCAGTAATCTCGTGCCTGGGGACACGGGCAATCGGTCTGATGTCTTCGTCTACGACCGAGCGACTGACTCGATCGAGCGAGTCAGTGTCGGCGACACGGGAGTGGAAGGGAATCGCCCAAGCAGCCACGCCTCGCTGAGTGCCGACGGTCGTTATCTGACGTTTTTTTCGTCGGCCAGCAATCTGGTGGCGGGGGACACTAACGGGACTGCCGACACATTCGTCTACGATCGATCGACAGAAGCGATGGAGCGAGTCAGCCTGAGTAACGAGGGCACAGAAGGAAATGATCACAGCAGTTTTTCGTTCGGCTCCCTGCTCAGTGGTGATGGTCGCTACGCGACATTCATCTCTGGAGCAAGCAATCTTGTGCCGGGAGACAGCGATATCGTTAACCAAGATATTTTCGTCTACGATCGATCCACGGATACGATTGACTCGGTCACGTATCGGAAATCCAGCTCAAACGTTGATGTCAATCACTCAACGATCGCGTTCGCATCGGAATCCCAAGCATTCGTCACGATTTCTGGAGAAGTCACGGTGCGCGAATCCTTGTTCGCGGCCAATGAGGTGTTTAGCGATCTCGACAGCCGCGCAGCGTCTGCGTCCGGGCAGAACATTCTGTTCACGACCCCACAGTCGGATTTCATCGGACCACTGCAACGACAGGGGTACCTCCCGCCGGTGCATCCGTTGCTCGTTGGCAACCCGGCGATCGATTCTGCAGATCCGGCTGCTGACGGTACTCTGGATCAATTGGGGCAGATCCGTATCCAACCGGATTATGGGGCGGTGGAAGCAGCCACCGCGACGGTCACAGGCAAGGTGTATTTTGACCGCAATCAAGACGGGCAACTGGACATTGGCGAACCGGGCATCGAAGGGATCCAAGTCACAGTGACGGGGGGCGTCGGCTTCACCACAACAAGTGGAAGTGACAATTTGAAAACTTCGGTAATCGATGAATCTGGCACGCTGAATCTGATTGGACTGGCTCCGGGTGAGACTCAGTTTGACGCGCATCCGACCGAAGGATGGTCCGTCTATACACCGCCACTGACGCTGGTGCGAAGCGAGTCAAATCTGGCGGACGGTCCGAGTAGCAATACGTCGCTGAGCGGGGATGGTCGTTATCTGGCGTTCCACTCACAGGCCGGCAACCTCGTTGCGATGGATACGAACAGTGAAGGCGACGTTTTCGTTTACGATCGATTGCTGGGAGCCATCGATCGGGTCAGTGTTAGCAATACGGGCGTCGCCGGAAATGGACCTAGCAACTTACCCTCGATAAGTACCGAGGGTCGCTACGTGACCTTTCAGTCCAATGCAAACAATCTGGTCCCCGGCGACACCAATGGAGTGTCTGACATCTTTGTTTACGATCGCTCGACAGACCTGATCGAGCGAATCAGCATCAGCGATGGAGGCGTCGAAGGGAACGCGAAAAGTGATGCGCCTTCGATCAGCGCTGATGGACGATACGTGTCCTTCCATTCGTATGCTGATAATCTGGTATCGGAAGACAACAACAACGCGTTCGACGTCTTCGTCTACGATCGTTTCACCGACACAATTGAACGTGTCAGTACCAACCAGGCAGGAGAGGAAGGAAGCTCGTCCAGTTTTGCACCCGCGATGAGCGGCGACGGTCGGATCGTTGCATTCGAGTCCATTGCCAACAATCTGGTCGCGGGGGATACCAATGGACTCAAAGACATCTTCGTTTACGACCGATCAGCCGACACCGTCGAACGCGTCAGCATCAATGGGGCGGGTGAGAGCGGGAATGCCAACAGTTTCTCTCCCTCGCTTAGCGGCGACGGCCGATTCGTGACGTTCGTCTCGGATGCAAATAATTTGGTTGCCGATGATACGAACGACGCCTCGGACGTGTTTGTTTTCGATCGATCGACCGGAGAAATCCAACGAATCAGCATCGGTCGAACAGGTGTCGAAGGAAACGCCTACAGCGATTCCCCCGCTCTGAGTGTCGATGGTCGATATGTGACGTTCCGATCGTTTTCCAGCAATTTGGTGCCCGACGACAAAAACGGGTCCACTGACATCTTTGTCTACGACCGATCAACCGGGTCGATCGAACGTGTGAGTGTCAGTGACGCCGGCGGGGAAGGAAATCACCATAGCAATTTCCCATCACTAAGCCCCGACGGTCGTAGCGTGGCGTTCGCTTCACAGGCCGAAAATTGGGTTCCAGGGGCCGACAATCATCTCAGCGACATCTTTATCGCGTTCAATCCGCTCGCATCGCCGAGCGTCACCCGTGACCTGCAGGCTGGAGAGTTTTTTACGGAACTAAATATTGGCTTGATCCCCGATCCGGGAACAATCACCGGCAGGGTCTTTGAGGATGTGGTCGGTAATGGTGTTTACGATGCGGGTGAACCGGTCGATGTGACGACAACCGTTTTTCTCGATCTGAATTTCAACCGCCAACTCGATGACGGTGAGCGTTTTGCGATTCCGGATGCGGAAGGTCGCTATGAGTTTACCAACATCGATGCCCATCTCTCATACACGATCGCGGCGATACCACCCAATGGGCACGAACAGGTTGCGCCTGGTGCGAGTGGCGACTTCGTCTGGGACCTTTTCCTTCCCGCCGGTGGAACGATTACCAACCGTGACTTTGGTTTCCGCAGGGTTCAGGCATCCGGCCAGTCGACGGCTTCGGCGGTCAGTGGACGGGTGTTTGAAGACAACAATGACAACGGGATTTATGACGAAGGTGTTGATCTTCCCCACCGGAACATCCCGATTTACTTGGATGGGAACGGCGATCGCAAGCATACCGCCGGCGCTGATGAGCCGATCACGACGACGGCGGCGGATGGATCGTTTTGGCTCGGCGATTTGGGTTCGCGAATTGCAAGCGTGCGTACAAGCTTGGGCGGGGACTTCGTGCACCAGTCGCCGTTTGGGAATGCGTTCGAGAACCAGACATCGAATCTGTTCACGGGTGTCAATGCGTTTACGACACTGAGCGATGCGTCGCACGCAGACTTTGACCAAGACGGATTCGAAGATCTTGCTGTGCTGATCAGTGACGGCAACGTGCTCGCGATCCGGCTGAACGACCAGAACGGCGCGTTCGCCCCCAGCGATCTCAATCTTCCGTTGGGCCAGACCCCTACCATGCCGGGAACGTCGTTTCCGCTTGAGATGGTTGTGGGGCAGTTTAACGGGGACGCGGCAGGGAAATCGGATGTCGCCATTGTCGGGCAAGCCAGCGGCAACGTGCTGATTTTGCTCGACTTTGACGAGGACCGGAAAGACTTTCTCGCCCGTCAATCGATCCCGGTCGGACTCAATCCGATCAGTCTGACATCGGGGGATTTTGACAACAACGGCAGCACCGATCTGGCCGTCCTGAATTTCGGCACCTACTCATTGGTGCAGTCCTCGCCGCCCGTTTTCGCGAAGACCGACGAGACGTTCCAGTTGTTGCTCAATGATGGTGCGGGAAATTTTGCCGTTCAACCTGCCATTCCCCTGCCTGGCGAAGATCCGGTCTCGATTGTCGCGGCCAACTTCAACAATGATGCAAACGGTCACGTGGACCTGGCCGTGCTGCACAAGTCGCCGACGCTTCCCGACACACCGTTCGGTGATGTGGCGTTGTTCACCGGAAACGGCGCGGGCGGATTTGCACTGTCGCATATCGAACCTGTCGGGGGCGGTCCGCTGGAGATGGTCCGCGGAGACTTTAATGGGGACGGAATCCCAGATCTGGCTGTCGCAAACGTCAGCCAGAATACACTTTCGATCCTGGCCGGTCGTAGCGACGGTGCGCTCATCCGTGAACGCGCCTATTCGATCGGAACGGGAGACAGAGGCGTTGACAGCATGGATGTTGCCGACATCGACAATGACGGCGATTTGGATATCGTCGCGACGCGTCTCTCTGACGGCGGCGTGGCCGTATTTCGGAACATCACCGATACGACCGCCAATCCGGTACACGTTCGATTTGAACCACTGGAGAGCTTCGGTGTCGCACAGGCGTCGATCTTTGAACGCGCGCCCCTCGTGCTGGCTAACTTTGACAATGACACGTCGGGGCCAAATGGCGACGGCACCATTGATATCGCTACGATCCCGAAATCAACGACGACCATCAATGTCTTGCGCAATCGACTGGTCGATGGAGGTCACCGGGTTCCGTTGGACGGATTGAACGCGATCACCGAGCTGGATTTCATCATCACGCCGGTCCTGGTTCCGCCAACACTGAATCCGATTCCCGATCCACCGCTGTTGATTGAGGGTGATGGAGCCGTGGAAGTCTCGCTCGGTGGGATCAGCAAGGGACGGGTAGACGGACCTGATTTGCAACTCACCGCCACGAGTTCACATCCGTTGTTGATCCCGCATCCGGTCGTCAACTACGTTGCCGGTGCGACGCAGGCCTTGCTGACGTTCACGCCCAACTCGGACGCCAACACCAGCGAAGGACCGATCACCATCATTGTCGAAGCACGCAATGCAGGAGCCAATGAGACGTTCAATGACAGTGACGATGGCATCATTGCGCGGACGTTTACAGTCACGATCCGCAGCGTCAACGATCCGCCCACGTTTGACATCCCGTCATTGATTTCGGTGAGCCAGAAGGCTGGGGCGCAATCGACGGACGCTTTTGCGGGCAACATCTCGCCCGGCGGTGGCAGCGATGAAGCGACACAACGGATCACCGATTTCTCCGTCGCGACCCAGCAGAGCAATCTCTTCTCTACTGCTCCGGTGATCGATCGGCAAGGACGCTTGACGTACACTCCCGATCCAAATCGGGCCGGAATCGCCATCGTCAACGTGAGCCTTTCCGACGACGGTGGCCGCGACTTCGCCGGAATGGATACGACGACGAAAGTGTTCGCGATCCATGTGACGCCCGTCAATGATCCGCCATCGGTCAACCTTCGCGGCGACCTTGCCGTGGCGGCCGGCGCCGGGCCACAAACGGAACCAGCCTTCGCCACCGGTTTTAATCCTGGTACTGGTGATGACGATGCTTCGCAAGTCATTTCTGACTTCATCGTCTCGGTTGATCACCCTGATTGGTTCGCTTCGATACCGGAAATCGATCATGAGGGAACGTTAACGTTCACTCCGCTGGTATCGGCGTCCGGAACGGCGACGGTGACCGTTCGAGTGCGAGACAACGGTGGCCGTCGCGATGGCGGCGACGACTTGTCGGCTCCGCAAACATTCAACATCACGTTTTTGTCTGGTCCCAACGTGGAGTCGGTGGTCATCAACGACGGAGATTCGACGAGTCACTCTCAAGTGACTTCATTGACCGTCGTCTTCGGTGAAGAAGTCAACCACACGACGCTCGACGGTGCTTTCAAGTTGACGAATCTTGACAGCGATATCGAAGTCGGTTCGATCACTGTGGCAGCGAGTAACAGCGGCGGAAAGACAACCGTGGTTCTGGCATTCTCCGGAGCCTCCACGGTGGCACGCATGGGCGGGAATAGCCTCGCCGATGGCAACTATCGTTTGGAGATCGCCGCAAGTCAGGTCACGACGCCGGACGGTTCGCTCGCCATGGCCAGTGACTTTCAGTTCGGCGGCCAGGCGGCAAACCCCTCGAACAACGATGGCTTCTTCCGACTGTTTGGAGACACCGATGGAGATGGTGACGTCGACGGGCAGGACTACGGGCGATTCGGGCTCACGTTCCTCAAGCGAGAAGGGCAATCAGGATACGATCCCGACATGGACTTCGACGGCGATGGTGATGTCGACGGTCAAGACTACGGGCAATTCGGCGGACGCTTCTTGCGAAGGCTAGCGATTTGACCATGAAGCTGGATGCAATGTCGGCACCCCGGTCAAATGACCTCGTTTGCAATCATGTGCGGTCAGAAAAAGGGGCTGCGGCGGTGGCCCGAAAGGCCGGACCGGTTTCAGGTTCGATTCTTTTTTGATTGCTCTTGCCCTTTTTTCAGATGCTCATCGAAGCTGGTTTGCGCGCAATGTCGGACGCCAAGTAGAGTCAACGAGCAAGCCGATCGTCGAATTCCAGTTTGGACGAAGGGTGCAGCAAGAGGTATTCGAACTTCTTTACCGCTTCGAATTTTGAGACACGCAGGTAGGCGGCATACGCGTCGAAGTCTCCGCAGGTGGCAAGGTGATCGGGGGCCATTTGGTGTGTGCTTTGACGGCCGTCGCGGGATCACCTAAACTGCGGTCGCTTCGCGGGTGTAACTCAGTTGGTAGAGTGACAGCTTCCCAAGCTGTTTGTCGCCGGTTCGAATCCGGTCACCCGCTCTGATGTAGCCGGTCCTCTCGGGCGTGCTAGATCACAAAGTGGCTGCGTTCGGCATCGGCCGCGCGAAGCAGTTCTTGGAGTTTTCGCATGTCGAGCGTGTAGTTGCTGATTCGGTCAACCATCTCCAGCTTTTCAGTGTTGTGGCAAATTTCGGCCGCTTCGCGACAGGGTTCCAGGGCATCAACGGGCTCGCTTCCCGGAGCGATGTAAACGGCACACCACCCGGCGAGATCACGGCATAGATCGTCTCGCCGTTCTTTCAGTTCGCAATACTTCTGCTCCAGTTTGTCGCGGGTATCGCCCACGATTCGCGAATCGGGTGACATGGCTCTGCTCCTCGAATGCCTGTCGAGAGTGGATCGTTCCGCCTTGAATGAAGTGGCAATTTTCGTGCCAAAGGCGGCACCCCTGTCATCGGGCTGTCCGGTGCCGGAAAAACAGCCAATGACGATTCGTTTGGGTGAACGCCGTGCATCGACGCACGGTTTGCCGCACGATGAACGCTCTCGGTGTGCGTGATGGCGAAGTCGGCTAGGCAGCCGATCGCTTCGCCAACGCCCCACTCCACCGGGTGCGACCGGTAGCAGCCGTTGGTCACGTGCGTCGTGCCGATGTTCTTGCAGGCCGGCAACAGGTTTTGCATTTGCACGGGCAACAACGCGCCGAACGGAATTTGAAACGGCAACGACGCAGAGCCGATGTAGTTGTCGCCTGCACTGCTGGGATGAAGATCGATGAGATCGCTAGCCTCGCCGACCGAGTCTTCGAATCGGGCAGCGCTGACTTCGTCGATCGGTTGACCGGTCTCCAGACTCCGATTCTGTCGCCCCACGTGTTCTTCCAGCACGGTGAAGCGTGCCCGGATCCGGCGTGACGCGCGGTCCTAAGGCATCTTGGCGAGTCCGTCGCTGCTGCCCATCAGGTCACCGCGAAGCCGCAGTCCTGCGAAGCCCATTCCTCCGTCGGGGCGAGGTGCTTCGGTTTGTAGCCAGTACAGCAGACACAGACTCAGTTGTCGCGCCCGCTGCAGATGCGTCTCGGCCGCCTCGGGGCCTTCGCCGAACAGGTTTCTCAGCAAGTAATCGTTCTGCGGCCAATTGATCAGACTGACATCACTGTCGAATCGCTCGTCATTTTTCCCGCCGCCATTGGGAGTCACGTCGACACTTCGCGATGCGATACAGTGCAACGTGACATCGGCGCCAGTGCGAGTTTGTCTCAAAGGCAAACACGCGATTTTCCAGCGAATTCTGTTGACAAAGGCCGGCACCCGGCATAACTTGCCACCGCTATGGCTTCGTCTTTTCGACATCAGATCACGCATTCTCGCTACCACCGCAATCGCGTCGTGGCCGGTTTGTTATTGTCTGTCGCCATCTTTGGTTTGACGGATTCAACGGCCTATGGAAGTTGCGGCGATTGGCTGGCCCATTCGCCGGACACGACCGATCGGTCCGGAGTGGATGGGTCGGAGCAGTTGGACTCACCGGCGCCGATCCCGGCGCGGCCTTGCAATGGGCCGAGTTGCCGGAATGTGCCCAATCGACCTGTGCCCCCTCATTCCGCTGCTTCGACCTCGTTTGAAATCATCGAGATTTCGGCCTGTCGCCAGCAGTGTCAAGAATTCCTGATTCGTGACGAGTCAATGGAATGCTGTTTTGATCAGGACGCCGGTGGCCATCCAGGCCACTCCGGTCGTATTGACCGACCTCCCCAGTGCGTCTGTCAGTGCGTCTGAACGCGAGGACCGACAATTTGCATCGGCTGAGCTGTCGGCGGTAGTGCTGCGCGAAAAATCACATCGAGTCACATCGACTCCTGTGTGGTGTCGCAGCGCCGGGCTGAAACCAGTCGCTTCGCATTGCGTTGGGTGAACTCCGACCGTTGCTTGAGGCTCTCGGGTGCGTTAGCCCGATCCGCATGCAGGACGTGTGGGTGTCTTCCACGCCGGCCCAGTCGCATCCCAAACGATCGGGAGATTGTGTCGAGCTGCGCCGCGCGTTGCATCCATTGATGTGGCACGTGCGCGGAGGAACTGCCGTCCAGCCTTTGGCCATTGCGACTGAAAGGTCCTGTTCGGCGGATCTGCCGGCCGACACTTGATTTCCTTTCGTCGATTGGCTTGGGGCATCACCCCAACGGTTCAAGTCGTTTCATGGCGTCTGGCTCCTCGAGATCGATTTGACATTTCGCTGCGCGCACGGTGTCACCACTGCTCCGTGCCCTGACCGAGCTACTGCTCCCTCTCTGTGATTGAATTGAGATTTCCCAAAGGAGACCGTCGATGTCCGCTTCAACATGCACCCTGCCGTCGTCCGTCAGCCAGATGAGCTGGATGGACAAAATCAATGGTCCGTATCACAAACAAGCGCTTTGGCTGTATACGGCAATCGTGCTCGCGCACTGGTGTGAGCATCTGGCGCAAGCCATTCAAATCTACGTCCTCGACTGGCCGATCGCGGAGTCTCGCGGAGTTCTCGGCTTGTGGTACCCGTGGATGGTCAAGTCGGAACTACTGCACTACGCCTACGCCCTGATCATGCTGATCGCGTTCTGGATCCTTCGCAAGGGATTTGGCGGGCAGTCGTACACGTGGTGGATGATTGCGTTCTGGATTCAGTTCTGGCACCACATCGAACACGCCTTGTTGCAAGGGCAAGCGATTTTCCAACACAACCTCTTCGGATCCCCGGTTCCGGTCAGCGTTTTGCAACTCGTGATCCCACGCGTGGAACTGCACTTGTTCTACAACACGGTGGTGTTTGTCCCGATGGTGATTGCAATGTTCTACCACATGTTTCCATTACCGGGCGAAGCCGCCCATCAAGGGTGTTCGTGCGCGTGGCAACCTCGTGCACCCAAGGCCTGATCGTCCGTCACCTTCCATGATCACCGGGAGAACCAGTCATGAATCTTGTCAGAGCAGTGATTTCATTTTTCCTCGTCGCCTTGTTCGCGGTTTCGATCGCCGGATGGTTTTGGGCGGGCGGGCAGCCCGTCGCCCAAGCCATTGGATCTCGCGTCGTGCTTGTCCTGTGTGGGCTCATTTCGCTGGGGTGTGTTGTCTTGCTATGGAGTGCGAGGCCGATCCAAGGCGACCGCACGGTCAACGATACCTCACAACAAGTTTAGGAATAGTTAGATGCATATGATCTACGGCCGGCCGCAGGGGAGTCTTGATCTTCCAACGCGACCAAGCGTGGGGGCGATGATTTTGACGTTGTTTCTCCTGTCGATGGCGTCCGCGATCATCGGATGCGGCGGCACGGGGACAGAGTCAGCCGGGACATCCGGTCGAGTCGTCGTCGAGCTTGATCCGGAGGAACCGTCGATGGGTGAGTGCAATCTGACGATCAAGCTTTTTGATGCCGAGGACAATCCGATCAATAACGCGGAGTTAACCGTCGAAGGAAACATGAACCACGCCGGTATGAAGCCGTCTTTTGCGACCATCGAGGAAACGGATCAACCGGGAGTGTATTCAGGAACCATCGATTTCACGATGGGAGGCGATTGGTTCCTACTCGTCACAGCATTAGTCGGCGACCGGACGTTGGTTGAGCAAACCATTGACGTCCCCGGAGTGAGCGTCGAGTGAACTCGCAAATGAGTGATCAACGATCAACAAACTCGTTGTCGCCGGCTTTGTCGGTATCGAATGCGCGATCCGGTCGCCGCCGACAGGGGTTCGATCTCCTTTCGCTACCGCTGTTGGGCCGATTTTTGCGATGGCATCGATCGCGGTTGGTGCTGCAGATTCCCGTCCTGTTGATCAGTCTGCTGATGATCGCTCATGCGTTTTTCGGGCCCCAGCTGGCCCCCAAAAATCTTGCCGCCCTGTTGACGTGGGTGCACTTTCGTGGACTGGTGGTCCTGGTGATTCTGTTCGCGGGCAATTTCTTTTGCATGGCCTGTCCATTCATGCTGCCCCGCGAATTGGCTCGCAAGCTGCACGCCCCGCGTCTCCGTTGGCCGAAAGCGATGAGCAGTAAGTGGCCGGCGATCGCGCTGTTTGTTTTGGTCCTATTTCTTTACGAATGGTGCGATTTGTTTTCCAGCCCTTGGTGGACCGGCGTCTTGATCGTGATGTACATGATCAGCGCGTTGGTCATTGATGCTTTGTTTCAACGCGCGTCGTTTTGCAAGTTTGTTTGTCCGATCGGGCAATTCAATTTCTTGAGCTCGACGCTTTCACCCCTCGAAGTCACGGTCCGCGACCGAGGTGTGTGTGATCGATGCGAAACCAAGGACTGCATCCGCGGTCGATCAAGTGCGACGTCGTCGAACGCCGATTCGGCGGCGTTTGAACCGAGCACGTTGTCTAGTTCGCTTCCTGTCGTTCAACGGGGCTGCGAGTTAGCGTTGTTCCAGCCGCGAAAGGTTGGCAACCTGGACTGCACCTTTTGCCTGGACTGTGTGTACGCCTGCCCGGAAGACAACGTCGGCATCTTCTCCCGGATGCCGGGTGAAGAGTTGTGCATGACCGGACCTCGATCGGGACTCGGCATGCCGGAACGTCGCGGTGATTTTTCGGCGCTGGCGATCGTGTTTACTTTCGGTGCTCTGCTGAACGCTTTTGCGATGATCAGTCCGGTTTATGCGTTGGAAGCGTCGATCGCGAAGGCGACCGGTTTGACGGTGGAGTGGCCGATCTTGGGGACGATCTTTGTGCTGTTCTTGGTGGTCGAACCGGCGGTTTTGCTGCTCGGTGCGGCGGCAGTCACGCGTCGAATGGCGAACACGGCCGAATCCCTGCCGACGATTGTACAACGCTACGCGCCCTCGTTGCTGCCGATCGGATTCGGCGTCTGGCTAGCGCACTATGCGTTTCATTTCTTGACGGGCGTGCTGACGGTGATCCCTGTGACGCAGCATGCCGTTCGACAAGCGACGGGAGCCGATTGGTTGGGCCACCCGCAGTGGCAGCTCGGTGGGCTTCCCGAGTCAGTCGTCTACGCGATCGAAATCGGGTTCCTTGCGTTGGGGCTGCTCGGGTCGCTAATCGTCGCATCGGCGATCGGGCGTCGAGCGCCGAACACGGGGACTGAAACCCGGACGAGTTGGATCACGGCTCCGTGGGCCGTCTTGCATGTTGCGTTGTTTCTGTCGGCCGTCTGGATCATGAATCAGCCGATGGACATGCGTGGCACATTTTTGGGAGGTTAAGATGCACCACCACCTACGTTTCGCGTTGCTCGCCACGATGCTCTGGGGCTTGTCCTCGGTTGGCATTGAGGGCGCGGCGTGGGCGCACGAAGGACCGCCATTCCCGGTTTTGGTCGACGAGCCCGTTGCGAATCAAAAGGTATCGGTTTGGGCCGATCCCGATATCGGCGAGGCACGATTCTTTATTGTTGTCGAAACCCGCGACGGCAGACGTCCCTTGAGGATTCCCGACGTTGCGTTGTGGACGGAGCCGACGAGCGGACGGCTGGATCGGGCATCCTACCCGGCTGCCGAGCAGTCGTTGCGCCACAGCATGCAATTTTTTTCGGAGCCGTACTTTGATCAGCGCGATTTCTGGAATGTCGGTATCCAAATCACCGGTCCGGGCGGCTCGATCGAAGAAATCGTGGTGCAAGTGGAGTCCACTCCGCCTGGCTTTGGAGCCTGGGATTTAGCCATCTATCTGTTTCCCTTCGTGCTGATTGGCGGTGTCTGGACCTATGCGATGGCGAGGCGGATTCGCCAATACCGAGAGTTTCAGAGCGGACAACCCGATGGTCGCGTCGAGGCCGGCGAGGGTTCACACCACGATCATCATCAAGAATTTGCGGTGATGGAAGCACAACAATGACCAGAATTGAACCGAGACACAAAAACATTTGGATCTGGAGCCTGGCGATCTTGGCAATCGCCGTGGCTGCGTTTTTCGTCGTCAGGCGGAGGCCTTCGGATCCCGATCAAGCCGACGAACCGATCGTCGCCGATGCACAAACGGCGACCGGTTTCTATGTCAGTCTTGCAGCACTCGACGTCGAAGAAAATGAACGCGCCGCCGGCGTTCTTGATCGGCTGGTCAAGGAACAGCCGAACGAGCCTGCGTTGTGGGCCAATCTTGCCGTTGCAAAGCTCCGCCTGAACGATCTCGGGGCCGCCGAGCAAGCACTGAATGCTGCGCTGGCCCAATTGCCCCGATCACGTGAGTTGTTGCTGCTGAAAGCCCAGCTACTCAAATCTACGGGGCAAATCCCTGAAGCGATTGAAACACTGCGCACCGTTCATGCTGACTGGCCAGAGAACATTCAAGTTGCATTCGAGCTGAGCACATTGCTCGATCAGCCCAACACCGACGCTGCCGACCAAGAGCGGCTCGAATTGCTTTCGAAGATCCTTCGTCAGAATCCGGAAAACCTGCGAGTCCGATGTGAATGCGCCCGTTTGGCGGCAACCGTCTCGGATAAGGAACGGCTGGATCGTGTGATCGGCAGCTTTGACTCATTGGGCCAAGAATGGACTCCGCTGCAGCGTTCTCAATTGGATCAAGCGTCAAAGGCGGCAAGCGATGGAGACTACCGCCAAGCCGCGGTCGCACTGACCTTTTTCGAGAACGTGGTCAAGCCCTTGCCGCTTTACCAGCAAAGCCTTGACGAGTTGGGCATTCTTTCGGTCACCGCCGTGGGAACTCCGGTCCGATCGTTGCTCGCGTTGTCGATGCCGCCGTCTGGAGCATCGCCATCGGATCGAGCACTTCGTTTCACTTCAACAGAAATTTTTGGAAAAGCAGCGCGGCACGATTTCACATGGGCTGTGAAGCAGCCGGGTGAGCGATGCTCAACCCTTTTGTCGCTTACCGGCGATACGCTTCACATCCAGGAGTCGGCCGCGCTGCCCTTTCCAGGATACACCCCTGACAACGCTCGGGCGTCGCTCGCCTGGGCCGATCTGAACTATGACTTTCAAAACGATGTCATTCTTGTCGGTCAACAGGGCTGTCGGATTTTCCTGTCGCAACCGACCGGAGAGTACACCGCATTGGAAACCGACCTGGAGCTTTTTGAACGACCTTGGACGGGGGTGTGGTGCACCGACATCGAAGCCGACGGAGACTTGGATTTACTGCTCAGTGACGGCGACGCCGAAGTTCGGTGTGCGATCAACAACGGTGAGAATCAATTCCAACCGTTCGACACCATTCCGTCGGTTCAAGGCGTGATCGCGGTCAAGGAAATCGACGCTGATCTCGATGGCGACGTTGATCTGATACATCTTGATCGTCAAGGCCACGTGGCGGTGTGGATGAATGCTCGGGGAGGAAAGTTTGATCTGGAAGCGCTTGATTCGATCGGCGCGTGCATCGCGATTGCCGTTACCGATCTGAACGCCAACGGCCGATACGAGATCTTGTGTTTCACTCGCGAGGGGGAGATCGTCTCGTGCGAGTTTGACGGCCAAGAATGGGGCATCGAACGCAACCTACAGTCAGACCTCAGTCTTGAAACGGAACGCGACGCCGCGGTATCCCGCTCGGCCGGCTTTCTCGCAGCAGCAGACTTGGACAACAACGGCGCGATCGATGTCGTCGCAAGCGCCGCCGGTCAGACCCAAGTTTGGCTACACGATATCGGCGGCGACTGGTTTCCACTCCCAGCTGCCCCGAAAACCCAGGTGACGTCGGTTATCGACATAAATTGTGATGGGTTGCTTGATTTGGTCGGACAGACCGATGCCGGCACGATGATCTGGAAAAATGAAAGCCGCGCGGGTTATCGATGGCACAGCATACAACCGAAAGCGACACGGGCCGACGGCGATAAACGAATCAATCCGTTCGGCATCGGCGGTAGGATTGAAATCCGTGCCGGAAACACAGTCCAATCGCAGATGATCGATTCGACTCGCATCCACTTCGGACTCGGCAAGCACTCGCAAATTGATGTCGCTCGGATTGTTTGGCCCAACGGCACCAACCAAGCAGAATTCGAGTTGTCTGAAAACTCGTCTTCCGTCGCCGTGCAACGATTAAAGGGATCATGCCCCTGGGTATTCACTTACGACGGCAGTGGGTTTCGTTTCATCAAAGACTTTCTCTGGCGGTCCCCACTGGGGCTGAAAATCAATGCCCAAGACACCGCCGGTATCACGCAGACCGAAGACCGCATCAAAATCGGGGGCGACGCGCTTGCCGAGCGCAACGGCGAATACGAAATTCGCATCACCGCGGAATTGTGGGAAACTCACTTCTTTGACCATGTGTCCTTGCTGGCCATCGACCACCAACGCGACACCGAAATCTATGTGGACGAAAGTTTTGTTCCTCAAAAGGCGCCTCGTGACCAGATCCTGGTCGGTTCGGCACCACAGAGATTGCTGCAACTGACCGACTCCAATGGAGACCGCGTCGATGAAGTGCTACGTGAAAACGACGGCAATTATGCCGACCACTTTCCGCTCGGCCCCTATCAAGGACTGACGACGGAACATTGGATCGAATTCAGTTTTCCTCGCGATGCACTCAACGGCGGCGAAATCCTGTTGGTCGGGCACGGATGGATCTATCCCACCGACAGTTCCCTGAACGTTGCCATTTCGCAAAACGCATCGTTAAGGCCGCATGGTTTGGTTTTGGAGCAGTTGATGGCCGACGGAAGCTGGAAACGTCTTCGCGACGACCTCGGTTTTCCGGCGGGAAAGCACAAGGACATGATCATCGTGCTCGACAGTCGATCATTGTCATCGGAAAGCCGTTATCGTTTAAGGACGAACATGGAAGTCTACTGGGATTCCTTGCGTTGGTCGTCCCGGTTGACTGATCAAGACGTCACGCAGTCCCAACTTGCCCTGACGGATTCGCAATTGCTCGGCCGCGGATTTTCGAAGCTGGAACCGTTCGATCGCCGCCGCCCGGACACGCCGATCTATGAAGTCGGATCTCGTGCACCGCAGTGGTTGGATCTGGAAGGCTACTACACACGGTATGGCGACGTGGCGGAATTGCTGCAGCACGTCGATGACCGCTACGTCATCATGAACGCCGGTGATGAGCTCGTGCTCCGCTTTTCGGCCGCGTCTTCGTCGCCGCTCGCCACGGCCGACAGGGCGGATGGCAAGCGAGACTTCGTGTTGGTCGGGGACGGTTGGGTCAAGGATGGAGACTTCAACACGAGCTATTCTCGAACCGTGCGTCCCCTGCCGAGCCACTCGTCCATCGCGGACGTCGCTCCGGAATACAGCCGTCCTTTGCCACCGCTGACGGCTGACCCGGTCTATCTCAAGCACGAAGCCGACTGGCAGGTGTTTCATACCCGCTACGTCACGCCAGACGCGTTTCAACGAAAGCTGATGCCACATCATCAAAGATTTTCCCCATCCTCTGTTCCGTAACCGCCCATGATTCGTTCAATCATTGCAATTTGCTTTGCCGGTCTGTTGTTTGGTCCGGCCGCGTACTTTCGTTGGTCGTCGGGCAACTTGAAAACCGGAGGTCGTGAATTGATTTCGACCGACACACGGCTGCAACGATATGGATTCTCTCTCCACGAGGTCGCCCAAGACGTCGGCGTCGATTTTGTCCATCAACCTCCGAAAGTCGACCGGCGGCTCAGCCACATTGAATCTCAGATCTCAGCGATGGGGGCGAGCGTCTCGGTCGTCGATGTCGATCAAGATGGCTGGCAAGATTTCTACCTCACGTCCAGCGCTCCGGGGGCACAGAATCATTTTTACCGCAACCGAGGCGATGGCAGCTTCGAAGAGATCGCAGAACAACTCGGACTGGCAAATTTGAATGGAGAGGGTGTGGGCGCCTGCATGGGATCCGTCTGGGCAGACTTTGACAATGACGGATTTGACGACGTGCTGGTCTATCGCTGGGGGCGCCAAGAGTTGCTCAAGAACCACGAGGGAAAACGGTTCGAATCGCTCGGAGATTCTGCCGGGCTGCCCGCCTGGGCCAACGTCGGCACCGCGACGTGGCTGGACTTTGACCGCGACGGACGCGTCGACCTGTTCCTGGCCGGCTATTGGCCGGACGACGTCAGGCTGAACGAGTTGGTTGACACGCGGATCATGCCCGAGAGTTTCGAATATGCCGACAATGGTGGCCACAACTGGATGCTGCGAAATGCCGGCGGCGGGCAATTCGTGGACGTCACCGAAGAAGTCGGCGTCGACAGCACTCGTTGGACGCTGGCGGTCGTGGCAGCTGACTTCGACGACGACTCCTTTGTCGATCTTTTCCTGGCCAACGACTACGGCGTGTCAGAGCTTTTTCGGAACGAAGACGGAAAACGCTTTGTCGAGGTCGGCAAGGAGTCTGGAATCGGGTTCGCGCCCAAGAGCGGGATGAACGCATCTGTCGGTGACGTCCTCAATCAAGGCCGGCTTTCGATCTATGAATCGAATATCTCCGAAGAAGGTGTGCTGCTGCAGGGCAATAACTTGTGGTTCCCATCGGACGACCAGTCGATTCGTTTCCAGAACCTGGCCTCGGTGATGGGAGTGGAACTAGGGGGCTGGAGTTTTGGAGCGCAATTCGGGGATCTAAACAACGACGGTTTCACTGACCTTTACGTGACCAACGGCTACGTGTCGGGCGAACAAGGGACGAGCTACTGGTATGACTTTTCTCAAATCACCGGCGGGCATCAGCAAATCATTTCCGATGCGACCAATTGGCCGGACATGCGGCAGCGGAGTCTGGCCGGCTACCAATCGACGCGTCTCTGGGTCAACGACGGTTCGGGCAGCTTCCGAGACGTCGCGCAGTGGGTGGGCGTGACCGACCGGTACGACGGCCGCGCGATCGCATTGGCGGATTTCCGCAATCGCGGCGTCCTGGACGTCGTCGTTGCGAACCAGCGGGGGCCAGCGTTGGTGTACCAAAACACGGTCGATCCGTCACGACATTGGATTGCGTTCGACCTGGAAGGAACCGAGAGCAATCGCAGTGCGATCGGTGCGCGTGTCCGCGTGTTTTGGAACGGGCAGCAGCAGCTGCAAGAAATAGTCGCTGCGAGTGGCTATTCCTCGCAAAACCAGGGCCGGCTGCATTTCGGACTCGGAGCCGCGTCCGACGTTGAGCGCGTCGTCATTCGATGGCCCAGTGGAAAGGAACAAGAGATCATTGCCCCTGCGGTTGATCAACTCCATACGATTCGAGAGGTACAATGAGTGATTCTCAATCACTGCAATCGTCATCCAATGTTGCCTCGATCGGTGACGCCGTTGGAGCTGACTCCGCATCCGATGGGGCGCAGATTCCGTCGGGCGGCACATGGCGTAGGTGGCTGACCCTGGAAAATCGGTTTCTGGCACCGTTATTGATCACCAGCATCCTGCTGGTGGGGCAGTTGACTTTTGGTATTCTTGAGAGCTGGTCGAGAACCTTGATCGCCATCGGGATTGCGATCGCCAGTGAGCTTGTGTTGGGAAAACTTGTGGTCGGGAAGTTTCCGCACTTGGCAAGCGCTTACATCTCTGGGATCAGCGTCGGTATTTTGATCCGATCGCCATTCATTTGGCCCTACGCCATGTGCTCGGGACTGTCGATCATGTCGAAATACGTCTTGCGGATTCACGACCGACACCTTTGGAACCCGTCCAATTTCGGTGTCAGCGCGATGCTGTTCTTGTATCCGACGGCGGTGGCCAGTCTTAGCATCCAATGGGGCAACACCTTGTGGCCGATGCTGGTGGTCTGGGTCCTTGGGTCGATGATCATCAGCCGTCTGAAACGGTTTCACATCTGTCTGACGTATGTCATCTCATTCATCGCGTTTGCAGGGGCGCGGAGTTGGCTGACGGGAAGTCCGTTCTTGGCAAACGTGTCACCACTGACCGGACCGATGTACCAGCTGTTTGTCTTCTTTATGATCACCGACCCGAAAACGACGGTTCGTCCCAAATGGGGGCAGTGCGTCGTCGCATGCTTGATCGCAGCGGTCGAGATGTTTCTGCGGTTGGCAGAATTCATTCATGCACCGTATTACGCGTTGTTCCTGGTCGGTCCCTTGGCGTTGGCCATCGAAATGCGTTGGACACGCCACCGTTGCGGACAGGCGAAAGACGCCGAGCCGTTGTTAAACTATGACAAAAATGCAGTCGATTCCTCCCTGGCAAGGGAAATTGGGCCAGCAGAAACGACTTGAGTTTGCGCCGAGCGGTCGACTGTGACGACATGTACCGACAAGGGTTGAGCAAAACGTTGTTCAGAAACAAGTTTTGCACATTGAGGCGTACCGATGCATTTCGCTCGAGCCGGAGGCCATGGATTGGCTCTCCTGGTGGCGTTTGCCGCTATTTCTAACACGGCGGCCTATGACGGCAGTGCCGTTTCCACTCTCCAACAGGCGGTCGTTGTCGACGCGACACCGCCCGAATTTGATGGGCTGCCCCGGCACGCCGCGACGGAGCCGGCCCCCGTCGCTCCGGCGTCTTGTCGATGCCAACACAACGTCACGGGGACATGCCTGGATTGGTCCAAGTATCCCGAAACCGTTCGTCCGATGCCTCGGCCGGGAATCTTTTCAATTCCGCCGAGTGGTTGCGGCTACTATTCCGCATTTGATGCGTTGACCGGTCGATGCCGTTCGGGCAAACCGCCGTCGGGGTATGCACCGTTCGCCATCAATGCGTGGCCCTTCTTCGACGCCGACTGGAGGTATGTCGAGAAAGTCCCCGACGCCCAACGCTCAATCGTCGAGCGGATGAAGCGAATCCATTTGACCGACAGGCTGTTGCTCAGCACGGGAGGCGAGTTTTGGCTCCGTTACTCCAATGAGACCAACAGTCGTCTGTCGGGAATGAAGAACGATTACTTGCTCAGCCATGTCCGGCAATACCTGGATGTTTGGTACGGTGACATGCTTCGTGTGTACGGCGAATACGTCTGGGCGGACAGTTTTGGAGAAGAACTGGCGCCTGTCCCGCCGGACGTTGATCGCGGCGACCTTTTGGATCTATTCGTTGATATTCGCCTCGGAGATCTGGCAGGCAAACCGGTCTACTTGCGCGGGGGCCGTCAGGAATTACTGTTCGGTTCACAGCGACTGGTCACTCCCCTGCCGTGGGCGAACAAGCGTCACTCCTTCGACGGTTTTCGGGTGTTCCGCCAAGGGGAATCATTCGATGTCGACGCGTTTTGGACCCACTACGTGCCACCGCAAGCGAGTGAGTTTGATTCGGCCGATGACAATCAGACGTTTGCCGGGCTATGGCTGACTCACCGGCCACAGAAAGGTGAGTCGCGCGACCTGTACTACCTGTTCTACGACAATGAAAACGCGGCAATGCCGTTGGGCATCCGCAGAGCCCCTTTCCAAACCCACACGTTTGGCACACGTTGGGCAGGGAGTCGCGATGGATTCTTATGGGATGCAGAAGCGGCGTTGCAAACTGGACAACAAGGCGATCGAGACTTGATGGCCGGGATGGGAACGCTCGGCTTGGGAAAACATTGGGGCAAGGCATTTTGGTCACCCTCGTTTTGGCTTTATTACGACTACGCCAGCGGAGACAACGATCCGGCATCGGGGACGTCAAACACGTTCAACCAGCAGTTTCCGTTTGGGCACTACTATCTGGGCTGGATGGATCTGGTCGGCCGTCAAAACATCCACGATATCAACGCACACCTTTACCTCTATCCGTCAAAATGGACGACGGTCTGGCTCCAGTATCATCACTTCTACTTGGCCGAAGACCGCGACGCGCTGTACAACGCCGGTGGTGTCCCGTATCGCCGTGACCCGACCGGATCGGCCGGCAACAACGTCGGTGATGAAATCGATCTGGTTATCAATTTCCACCTCACCAGATACTCCGATCTTCTCGTCAGCTATAACAAGCTGTTTGGCGGACGCTTCCTAGAGGAAACTGCCGGGCCCAACCAAGCCTCGGACGCCGAAAGTCTGTATCTGATTTTTCAGCAAAGGTGGTAAGCGACTGCTGCAGCAACCCACCGTTCCACTTTGACTGCCGCGGGCGCATCGCTTAAGAGGCGCCCGCTGATCGCGGGTGTAACTCAGTTGGTAGAGTGACAGCTTCCCAAGCTGTTTGTCGCCGGTTCGAATCCGGTCACCCGCTTTGGTGCGGCTTGTCCTCTCGGGCATGCTAGATCACAAAGTGACTGCGTTCGGCGTCGGCCGCGCGAAGCAGTTCTTGGAGTTTTCGCATGTCGAGCGTGTAGTTGCTGATGCGGTCAAGAATCTCCAACTTTTCGGTGTTGTGGCAAACTTCGGCAGCTTCTCTACAGGGCTCCATGGAATTAACCGGATCGGTTCCGGGAGCGATGTAAACACCGCACCAGCCGGCGAGATCGCGGCATAGATCGTCACGTTGATCTTTTAGTTCCAAATACCTCTGTTCCAACTTCTCGCGAGTATCGCCCGCGATTTGGGAATCGGGTGACATGGCTCTGCTCCTCGAATGCCTGTCGAGAGTGGATCTTCTCGCGTTCAATGAAGGGGCAATTTTCGTGCCAAAGGCGGCAACGCCGTGATCAGGCTGTCCGGCTTCAGGAAAAGCAGGCAACGGCGAATTCTTTTGGCGAGTGCCGTGCATCGACGCACAGTTTTCCGCACCCGCCACGGTCTCGGTGTGCAACCGAACGCCGCTGCTGGTGGTTTGATTTCTTCATCGTGTGATCCCAACATCGCGATCGAGATGGCCGAAAAAGAGCGGGCGGAAAAATGGGAGAGCCGGGAAACGACGGCGACAAGAAGATGCAACGCTCGAAGCAACGTGAGCGGGGTCACTGCGTCGGCCGAAGCCGCATTGAAAATCCTGTTCCCCCTTAAGACCGCCTTTTCGTTGGTCGAACTTAGTGGAGGCTGTAATAGTTGAAATTGTCCTTGCCGACGGCATGGTAACCGGTTCGCCGTTGAATCCTGCCCGCGACCAAATTTCCGTCGATGGTATTGAGACGCGGTGTGAAGGCGCTGTTCGGATCCACTTGCTCGATTAAAAAATGGTGCTGCTGCGTGGCCACGGTGCCGATATCAGCAAGCTGAATGTTCTGCACGAACTGTGGACTCCAGCTGTTCAAAGCAATGGGGCCTCGCGGGGCACCAACGCCCAAATCCCAGCGGATCGACCGCAGACCCGCTTGGTGGTAGCAATAGACGCAGAATATACCGCACCAGCTCTTCTTCTTGCCAGAAAGGTAGGGTTGAGGGCTCCACGCTTTGCTGATCGGATCTTTGAAATCATCATCGGTAAGCGCCACATCTGCCGCGTCTTTGAACATTTTCTGGACCAGATCAAGTCCTTTCGGCCGGCCATCGATCGTTTGCAAAAAGTCGACTTTGCCGACAAGCTTGCCCGCTTCCTCAATGACACGTTTGCGGAAAGCTGCTTTGTCGAGTGTTGTGACCGGAGGAATGCCCAGGATATTTCCCAGCTGCGCGAGCAACTCCGCCCATGTCTGGGGGCCAACAATGCCGTCGATCCCCAAGTGGTGTTGGCCTTGAAACTCTCGGGTTCTGGACTCTGATTTTGCGCCAAAGATTCCATCGGTTACCAATGGCGGCAATGCGGAACGTGCCTGATTCAACATCTGCTGGATCTGTACCACGTCCTCTCCTCGACTTCCGAAGCGAACGATTCGGGCCAATGTCTCATTCATGGTTTCGTTACGTCCAACGAGTGAATTGGGAGACGGATACCGTCAATGCTCTGCCACGCAATTATAAGGCCAAACGAGATTGCCACGCGGAACCGTGTCCACTTGGCACAAAGCCACCTGCTTTGGCGGCAAGCGGGGTGTCTTTCGTTAGCGGAACGGCGCGAGCGGGCTGTCGGTTTTGTGAGCCGCGACGCGTAAGCGGCCGGGCACGGCGACGTTGCCCGAGGCCTGACGGCCAGCCGCTCACCATTCACTCAGCAGAACCCGACTCAATCGACAGCCCGCGTGCCGTCCGGTCTCACCCTAACTTTGCACGCAGGCGAGGGTTTGTTCGGCGATTTCGAATTCTTCGTCGGTGCTGACGACCAGGACTTTCACACGGCTGTCGGATGTTTGGATTTCGCAAATCGGTGGCTCGACCGCGGTGTTCAGAACGGGGTCGATGGCGATGCCGAGCGTTTCCAAGTCGCTGCAGCTGCGGGCCCGGATCTGGGGTGAATGCTCGCCGATACCGGCGGTGAAGGCGACGGCGTCCAATCGCCCCAGCACCGCATGGTACGCCCCCAAATACTTTTTGATTCGATAGACGAACATCTCCACCGCCAAGGCCGCGGCCTGATCACCGTTCGATTCCATCGACAACACTTCTCGCATGTCGTTGGCCCCGCACAGTCCCTTGAGACCGCTCTGCATGTTCAACACTCCGTCCATCTGATCCACACTCATCCCGGATTCCTTCCCCATGTGAATCAGAATCGCGGGATCAAGATCGCCGCAGCGGGTCCCCATCACCAAGCCTTCCAACGGGGTCAAGCCCATCGAGGTGTCCACGCTGACGCCGCCCCGAATCGCCGTCGCGCTCGCCCCGTTCCCCAGATGGAACACGATCGTGTTCAGTTCGGCCAAGGGACGCCCGAGATGGCGAGCGACCTGCTTGGCAACGTAGGCGTGGGAGGTACCGTGAAAGCCATAGCGGCGCATGCCATATCGCTGGTACCAAGTTTGTGGGACGGCATAGCGATACGCATGAGGCGGCAACGTCTGGTGGTAGGCGGTGTCAAACACGGCGACTTGGGGGACCTCCGGAAATGCCGATCGCGCGACCTCCATTCCGATCAGGTTGGCGGGATGGTGCAGCGGCGCGAGCGGCACCAGTTCTTCCATCGTCCGAATCAAGTGGTCGTCGATCAACGTCGGACCGGAGAACGTTTCTCCGCCGTGCACGGCTCGATGACCGATACCGACCAGGTACTGACCGCCGGCAAAGCTTGCGTTTTCTGACAGCGCACGTCGAATCAGGTCCATGCCCTGGCGGTGATCGGGAACCGAAACTTCGATTGAGCGAGACTGGGACGGGGACTTTGGCGTCGACGCCGGTAACGTTTGTTTCAGGCGGCTCTCGCCTTCGCCGATCCGTTCGACGAGCCCGGATTCGAGCGCGCCAGCGGCATCCATGTCAAATAGCTCGTACTTGATCGACGAGCTGCCGGAATTGAGGACCAGGATTTGTTTCACGATTCCGCTCCGTTGCGCTGTGCCTGGATCGCCGTGATCGCGACGGTGTTGACGATGTCGGTGACGGTGCAGCCGCGGCTCAGGTCATTGACGGGTTTTTTCAGCCCTTGCATTACCGGGCCGATCGCCACGGCGTCGGCGGATCGTTGCACGGCTTTGTAGGTGTTGTTGCCTGTGTTCAGATCGGGAAAGATGAAGACCGTCGCGCGGCCGGCGATTTGGCTGTCGGGAAGTTTGGTTTTGGCAACGCCGGGATCGATCGCCGCGTCGTACTGAATGGGACCTTCGATCAATAAATCTGGTCGGGCCTGGCGGACCAGCGCGGTCGCCTGTTTGACCCGCTCGACCTCTTCGCCGCTGCCCGATTGGCCGGTCGAATAGGACAGCATGGCGATGATCGGATCAATACCGAATGCTTTTGCGGTGCCGGCGGAACTGATCGCGATGTCTGCCAGTTGTGCGGGATTCGGTCTCGGGTTGATCGCGCAGTCGCCGTAGACGAGGACGCGATCCTTCAAGCACATTAGAAACACGCTCGAGACGATCGAGCATCCCGGTTTGGTTCGAATCACTTGTAGAGCCGGACGTATGGTGTGGGCGGTCGTGTGTGCCGCACCGGAAACCATTCCGTCGGCGATGCCCTCGTACACCATCATGGTGCCAAAATAGCTGACATCCTGGACCGTATCGTGGGCCTGATCCTCGGTGACTCCCTTGTGTTGACGCAGTTGGAAGAATCGTTGTGCGAACGATTCCCGGTAGGGATTGTCAGTGGGATCGATGATCTCGACGCCGGCCAGGTCGATTCCCGATTCGTCCGCCAGCGTGCGGATCTTGAGCGGATCGCCGAGCAAGACGATCTCAGCGACGTCACGTCGACGCAAAATCTCGGTGGCCCTCAGAATTCGCTCGTCTTCTCCCTCGGGCAACACAATCCGTTGGCGGCGGCGTTTCGCCTGTTCGATCAATTCGTATTCGAACATCGCCGGTGTGACGACGGTCGAGCGTGCGACGTCGATCCGCTCGACCAAGGCTTCGGGATCGATCGATGATTCGAAGACACCCAAGGCGGCTTGGATTTTTCGTTCGTTGTCGGGGGTGATGGCTCCGTCGACGGACATCACGTTTCTGACCGTTTCGTAGGTATCGGTCTCGACGGCAAAGGTCGGAATCAATGGGCGGCGAATGCCCTCGATCAATCGGGTCACGCTTTCGGGAGGACGCATGCCACCGGTCAGCACAATCCCGGAGATTTTGGGGTAGTTGTCCGACGCGACCGTGGCCAGACATCCCAGCAGAATGTCACTGCGATCACCGGGAGTGATCACCAGCTTGCTTTCCTGGACCCGCTCCAGAAAATTGGGCAACTGCATGGCCGCAACCGAGATCGTCAGGATCTCCCGATTCAGATCCATTTCGCCGTCACGAATCGGGACCGCCCCGAGCGCCTCGGCGACCGCGCCGACCGTGGGCGCTTCCAACGTCGGTTCGTCGGCGACAAAAAAGACCGGGTCGTCATAGAGCCAACTCTTTTGCACCTCGCGTCGTACCGCTTCGATGTTGTCGGTTGCGACGCGATTGACGAAATTTGCTGTGACCGTGCAGCCTTCGTCGACCATCGCAATTCTGGTCGAATGCACGGCGCTGCGAACGCTTTCGGGTGACTTGTTTCGTCCCGACAGCACGTTGACGACGGGGGTCCCGAGATGCGTGGCGATCTGCGCGCTCAGGTCGAACTCGAACGCCGATGCGACATCTTCAAAATCGGTGCCCTCACAGAGAACAAAGTCGGACCTCGCTTCAATCGCCTTGTACCTCTCCAAGATGATTCGTAGCAGCACCGACAGTCCTTTCTCGGTCGCGATCGCTTGTGCGTCATCCGAGGTGAACGCATAACTTTCTTCGTAGTCTTGCTTCAGAGAGTACCGGTTGAGCAGCAGCTCGGTATCGTTGTCGCGTTTACCGTTGCCGCGAATGATCGGGCGAAAGAAGCCCAGACGCTCGACGCGTCGTGACAGCACTTCCATGATGCCGAGCACCACGAGGGACTTGCCGCTGTCGGGTTCACCTGCGGCAATGTAAAGGTTTTTGGCCATTGAACTCGATCCGGATGCGTCGATTACGGTCGCTGATGCAATGGTTTTACAGCGTCACCGTCGACAGCAACATCGGGTGTGACCGATTCTTGTTCAGTCACACCCCGGGATGATCTCCAGGACGATCTCCGCAGCGCGGCCGGCGACCACCTTCGGACGCGCGAAGGTGGCGGCGTGGATTCCCGCGTCGGCGTCGCCAAAGAGGACTAGAGATCGACCCAGGTCGAACCGTTGGCCGAACTGTTGACCGCGGCTTGAACAAAGTTCATCCCGTTGAGCCCGTCTTGCACGTTGGCGTACTTGCTGCCGTCACAGCTGAAGGGCTGGCCATCGTTGTAGGCTCGCACATCTTGTTCGAAGCAACGATGCAGGCGTGCATAGGCATCGTGGAAGGCTTCCGGGTGACCGGCCGGGATGTTGGGCTCGGCCATCAGCTCCTCCGGCAAATCGCCGAGGAATCCGTCGTTGGCGGAAACCGCACCGCGGAAATACGTGCGGTCCGGCTGATCGGGCAACAAAATTTTCAGCTGTTCGGGGAACTCCTGGTCCCAGATCAACGTGCCCTTGGTGCCGTTGACTTCGATGCCCAGGTCGTTCTTGTGGCCGATGGCGATCTGCGACGCGCGGACGAGCGCCTTGCCGCCGTTGGACAGTTCGCAGTAGGTCGTGAAGTGATCGTCCAGTAGACGCCCACCGACGAAGGTGACCAGGTTGGCCTGGACCTTGGTGACATCAAGTCCGGTGACGTACCGCAGTTGCATCAGTGCGTGCGTTCCGATGTCGCCGCCACAGCAGCTGATCCCGGACTTTTTCGGATCGACGCGCCACTCGGCCTGGGCGACGCCCGCATCTTCGGTTCGCCCGGCCAGCCAGCCCTGCAAGTAACGTGAATCGGCCCAACGGACCTCGCCCAGTAAACCGCTGGTGACGATGAAGCGGGCGAACCGGCTGGTCCAGTGACCGAGATAGGTGTGTGCGACGCCGAAGGGGATTTTGGCTTCTTCCACCGCATCGACCAACTGCCGAGCTTCGTCGAGATTGAGCGTCAGCGGTTTCTCGCAAAACACGGGAATCCCCGCGCGGACGCATTTGATCGACGGGTCGAAGTGAACATGGTTGGGTGTGACCACGACCACATAATCGACGCGTTCGCCGATCGGTTTTTTGGATTCCACCTCGATCATTTCGTCATAGTTGGTGTATCCCGTGATCGGGTAGTCCCAGTTGGCCGCTTCCTCCAAGGCCACTTTGGGGTCGGGATGCAGTGCCGCGGCGACCACGCGCCGGGTGCCGTCAAAATGAATCGCGCGTTGATGCGGTTGGACGATGAATGCACCACCGCCACCGCCGATCAAACCAACATTGAGGGGTCGTTGACTCATAAGATTCGCTGCCGTGTTTCGATTAGAAAGGAGTCTTGTTCGTTGCCCACCGATCTTGGGGGATGCTAAGTATAGGGCGTGGCGCCAACGGTCAACAAGCCACCGAAGCGGTCACTATTTTTCACCCGCGAGCGCTTCGGCGATATTGACCAGGTGGTCGCGGACGCGTCGGTAGGCAGCCACCATGCGGTTGTACGAGACCAATGAGCGGACTTCGAGCTGTTCTTCCGGCGGTTTGGAAATCACCCCCTTGTACAGCGACTTGGCATGCTTGGTGATCGACTCGCCGTGCGGAAGTGCTTCCACGGCCCCGCCGGCGTGGCCGAGTTGCTCGTAATAGTTGCTGACAAGACTCAGGTAGTCGGACACCATCGTGTGCAACTCCATCAGTTCCTGTTGCTGAGCGTCGGGCAATCGCAATTCGTGTCGTTCGAGGTGGCGATGCGCTTTGACCACCGTTGCGATGCAGTCGCTGATCGATTCGTACTCGTCGACCAGTCGCAGCTGCCGACGGGATTCGGCGACCACATCATGGGGAACATTGCCGACCAACAAGTTGGACATGAAGGTGACGATTTCGTTCTGCATGACATCGAGTTCTTCCTCCATGTCTAGGATTTGTTTTCGTAATTGCTTGCCCGGGCCGTCGGTCTCATGCAGTTCCTTCAACCACGCCATCATCTGCTTGCAGGCGTTGACCATGCGGAGGACTTCGACACGGGATTGCTCGACAGCGACGACCGGGGATTCGAGCATGCGAATGTCGAGATTGGTCAGATGCTCTTCCTCGTCCGACGGCCTCCTGCGATCGGGAATGACCCGTTTCAGTGCCGTCGCGATGTATCCGGCCAGCGGTAGAAACACAATCGTGTTGGTCACGTTAAAGCCGGTGTGTGCCATCGCAATCGCGGCTGTGATTTCAGCGCTTGAGATCACCCCCAGCGTCATGTCCGCGTTGGTGTCGCCCGCGACGACATAGCGAACCAGCATCAGGTAAAAGTGGAACACGGCGGTGATCCAGGCGACGCCCAACACGTTGAAAACGATATGGAAATAGGCCGCCCGTTTGGCGTTGGTGTTGGATCCGAAAGACGCCAACCATGCGGTGATGGTCGTGCCGATGTTCTCACCCAGCACCAGCGCCGCCGCGGTATCAAAATCGATCACGCCGATCTGAGCCAGGCCGATCGTGATACCCAACGTGGCCGAAGACGATTGCACGATGAAGGTCAGCACACAGCCGACCAGGGCGCACTTCAATACGCCCAGGTAGGTGCCGGCATCAAAGGCCTTGAACCAAGCCTCGAACTCGGGCAATTCTTTGACGATCGCGAAACCGTCTTTCATCAGCTCCAGTCCCAGGAACACGAGCCCCAGGCCCATCACGGCCAAGGCACAGTATCGCAGCCGATCTCGCTTGGAAAACAGGTAGAAGAACGCCGCGGCGCCGGCCAACGGAAGGCCGTATTTTCCGATTTTTAAAACCAGGATCCAGCCGGTGATCGTGGTCCCGATGTTGGCCCCCATGATCACGCCGACCGCTTGGGTCAGCGTCATGAAACCACTGTTGACGAACCCCACGACCATCACCGTCGTGATCGAACTGGATTGCACCAGCATCGTGACCAAAACCCCGACCCCGGTCGCCATCAGGCGATTGTCCGTGACGATGCTGATCATCCGCCGCAGCCCGTTGCCCGCGATCGCCTGCAGCCCCTCGGAGAGGTTTTTCATCCCCAACAGAAACAGCCCCAGGCCACCGAGCACCGTGAGAATCAACTTCCAGTAATCGGGTTCCCACAGCTCGACGTAGAACTTGGTGTCGACGGTTTTTCCCGAAGCACTCGTCGCCCGCAACAGGACCTCGCGCTTCTTGGCCGTTTTTCGTTGCCAATTCAATTGAAGCCGGTGTCCGTCGACCACCGCCTCCGCGACATCTTTTTTGCTCCGCAGCACTTCGATTTCGAACGGCTCGTCGCCGATCTCGGTTTCGGCAAAAATTTTTGATAAATCGATCAGCGTGGCGGGGGATCCGAGAAACGCTTTCTGGTCCGGAATCAGCTTGATCGTCAATCCGTTTGAGTCCCCCGGAATCCCAGTCGCCGGGGCGTCCGAGACGTTCTCCGATGGAGTGTCCGTCTGCGGGGCGGCGACAACTGTGCCGGCGAATTGGCCGAACAGGAGTGTGGAAACGAGCAACGCAAGACCAAGGCCCCCCCTCCAACCACGGTAAACCGATCGCAAGCGGGCTGTCGATTTAGTCGATGTTCCGAAATCAATGCCATGATGACAGCCCGACGCGTGAGCGAGGGGCGCCGCGTGGCCCCTTGCTAACGCGTGCGGGCTTAAATCGACAGCCCGCAAGCGTCCCGGACGGCATTGACGCACCGAATCAAGAGGCAGGGGCCGACCGAAGCTATTTCTGGGGTTGCGCGTCACTGTCATGCTTTGTTGTGGTCGAAGGCCGATGAACCGGTGTGGTGTCGACGAGGTGGTGCCGATCAGCCCGTGCGTATTCGCCCATCCGTCTGCCGGCGCGAGTGTCCGAACTGTCCAGTGGCCAAATTGGGGCGAAGCTTGTGTTAAGCTTTGGGGAAATTCACGTGAATCTTAATCTCTTATCGGACCGCCGTGTTGTTGGCTGAAGTCACATCCGACTCGTTGCAGATCGGGCCTCTTTTGATGGGATTGCTCGGCGGATTGGCATTGTTCCTGTTCGGGCTGGAGCAGATGTCCGAATCGCTGAAGTTGATCGCCGGGGACGACTTGAAGAAGCTTTTGGCGAAGCTGACGACCAATCGTTTCACCGCGGCGTTGGCCGGTTCGATCGTGACGGCCATCGTGCAGTCGTCTTCGGTGACAACCGTGCTGGTCGTCGGCTTCATCTCGGCCGGTCTGATGAACTTGACGCAATCGATCGGCATCATCATGGGAGCCAACATCGGTACCACGTTCACCGCCCAGTTGATCGCGTTCAAGATCACCCACTACTCCCTGCTGTTGGTTGCGATCGGTTTTTTTACGTTATTCGGCACGAAGAACGACACCGTCCGTCACTACGGCCACTTGATCATGGGGTTTGGGCTGATTTTCTTCGGGATGCAGCTGATGAATGACGGCACCGCACCGCTGCGTTCCTACACCCCGTTCGTCGACATGATGCACCGGATGGACAATCCGCTCTGGGCGATCCTGCTGGCCGCGGTCTTCACGGCACTGGTGCAAAGTTCGGCGGCGACGACAGGATTGGTGATCACGTTGGCCGAGCAAGGATTTATCTCGTTGGAAGCCGGCATCGCGCTGATTTTCGGCGCCAATATCGGCACGTGCGTCACGGCGGGACTGGCCTCGATCGGAAAACCGCGTGAAGCGGTGCGTGCCGCCGCCGTCCATGTGCTCTTTAACGTCGCCGGCGTCGCGATCTGGTTCGCGTTTATCCCCCAACTGTCCCAGATCGTCACGTGGATCTCACCGGCAAGCCCAGAACTGACCGGTCTGGCACGCGTCGCCGCCGAGACGCCGCGTCAGATCGCGAATGCGCATACGGTGTTCAATGTCGCCAACACGGTCCTGTTGATCGGGTTGACGACTCCGCTGGCGTGGCTTGTCACGCGTCTGGTGCCCGAGAGCCTGGTCTCCAAAGTCGAGCCGGATCACCCCAAATACCTGGACCCGATTTTGTTGCAGACGCCGTCCCTGGCGATGGACCTTGTTCGCATGGAACTGGGCCGATTGGGTGCCGCGGCGTTGCACATGATGCGTGGCGCATTGGAAACCGTCATCCATGGGTCACGCCAAGAAATCGATGCACTTGAGGAACTCGACGATCACGTCGATGCGCTGCACGGAGCCATCGTGACTTATTTGGGGCGACTTTCACAGGAGCAATTGACGGACCGCCAATCGGAGCAGTTGCACGACTACCTGGCGGTGGCGAATTACCTGGAAAGCATCGGCGACATGATCGAATCGAACCTGATCCAGGCGGGGCGCGAACGAATCGCGAACCATTTGACCATCAGCGAAGAGACCGAAGCGGTGCTGAAGGCGTTGAACATCGAGGTGATCCGGGCAACCGAACGGGCGATCCGATCGGTCGTCTCCGGCGACGTCGAGATCGCGCGAGAAGTCTCCGCTGCGAAACCGACCATCAACGCTCTCTCCGACCAGGCCGAGCGCCATCTTTCGTCCCGTCTGGTGGCCAAGGCTCCGAATCGACTGGCCATTTATCGACTCGAATCGGAGATCATGGAATACGTCAAACGGATGTATTACTTTGCCAAACGGATCGCCAAAATCACCATGGCCGACCAGGCGGAAGTCGTTGTCCAGGAACAGCCGGAAGCTGATCAACGGGACGACGTGGCAGTTCGTGATCAGGACCGTGTGGTGTAACCGCTGCGTCACTGTCCGACCGGGTCCGACAAACCGATGTCGATCGGTTCGGCCTGGTTTTCGAAGGCCTGGTCCCACGGGATTTCGAAGCATTCACAGGCGTTGGTCGAGCTTTGTAACTGCCGTACGTGGTCTGGTTTCTGGTGTTTGAAATGATCGATCTGTTTGGCGCGCGCGTCCAGTTCGGCTCGCAAGGGTTCGATCCCAAAGGGAACCGGGTCCGTCGGCGTTTGATTGATTTGTCTTTGTAGGATTTGATTGACGCAGTGCTCGCGAGCGGTTCCGATGCTTTGGTCGAGGATGATTTGTGGCGTGATGAAGACCAGCAATTCGCTTTCACGCGTGGTGGCCGAACGGTGCCGAAATAGTTTTCCGATGTAGGGGATCTTGCCAAATCCGGGGATGGAGCTGCGTTCTGCAATCCGGGTGCGTTGCCGCAGACCGCCCAACACGATCGTTTGATTGTTGGCCACTCGAACGGTGGTTGTCGTCTCGCGTCGGTCGATGATCGGTGCGTTGTCCGGTTCGCTGAATCCGGTCAACAAGCTGAAACGCGGATTGACGACCAATGCGATCGTGTCATCGTCGGCAATGTGCGGGACCACGTTCAACGTCACGCCGGCCTCGCGGAATTCCGTCGTGCCGATGGTGCCTCCCTCCAGCCCTTGCGTCAATTGTTGATAGGGCACCTCGGTGACAATTTGAATTTCCGCCTTCTCGTGATTCATCACGACGACGTTCGGATCGGCCAGCAACCGAGAATCGCCGGCGGTGTCGAGCGCTTGAATGATCGATTGGATGTTCATGTAGCGATTGAGGCTGGTCAGGGTGACCACGCCGTTTGCGCCCGTGGCCAGCGGCGACGTGACGGCATTGACCGCAATCGATTGCGCTGCGGTGCCGGTCGCGGCGGAGATGGACGCACTGTTGACGCCGGAATTCCAGTTCACCCCCAGCCGCTCCAGGTCATCGGTGCTGCAGTCATAGATCAAAGCCCAGATCCTGACCTGTGGGCGCGGCTGATCCAACTCGGCCAGCGCCAACGCGATCCGCTGGACATTGGCAGCCTTGTCGGCGACCACGACTTTGTTTTCAAGCACGACCGCCGTCGCTTGTCCACTCTCGCTCAACAGCGGTGTGATCGCTTCGGTCAAAATATCCGACGAAACGTATTGAGTTTGAAAGACGCGGACGATGTCGCTGTCCGGGGAAGTCGATTTACCATCGATCACCCGCTGCTGAGCGTTCGCCGAACGCTGCTCCTGGCGATATCTCGCGGCCGCGGTCTCCAACGATTCCAGGTGCCTTCGCACGGTGTCGATGCGTTCGGGATAGTCGATCACGACGACCGAGTTGCTCGATTCGACACCATGGGCTCGGCCCTCGGGCGAAAGCATCGATTCGATGGACGACAAGACGTCGCCGGGAGTGCAGTGCACCAAGCCGATGACCTGGGTTTGAAAAAGGGGCAATTGGTCGCCAAGACTCGCCAGCGGTACGATCGCCAGACTGCCGCCGACGACGCGGTAGCCATACCCTCGCGTGATCAGCAGAGAATCCAAGATGTCATAAACGGCCGTGTCAGCGAACGACGCATTGACCGTTCCGGTGACCTCATTGCCAACGACAATGTTCAGCCCACTGACATCGCGAACGGCAAACAGGGCTTCCAGCAACGTGGCGTCGCGGAGGTCCAAACTGAAACGCTTGGACAGCTTGTTCTGGATCTCTGCCGAGACCTCCTTCTTGACCGACAGATCGGTCTGTGCGGAAGCCCCACCGATCAAGCACAGCGTTAGCGCAAAGACAACCGTCGACGCCAATGGCCATCGCGATGCCTTGATCCGCCTTCGTTTGACTTGAACACGCGTGGTGTGGGGATCCAAAATACCTCTCCGTGGAATGGGCCGGTCTGGCGCGAAAACACCGATCGGCGCGTCTGAGCATCCGTGCCCACCTGCTCAATCGAACGTCTCGGCAAGGTTGAACAAAGAAATCTCAACGTCCAAGATCAAATGTCCGTCATTGCCCTCACGCTGCAAGGTCATGTTTGACGGTACGGCAAAACGGTCCAGTCGGGTCAGCGCGATTGTGAGCTTTGTAAGCTCTGCGAGACTTCCTCCGACGGACAACGTCAGTGTCCGCGTCTCCAGCATAAAGTTCGTTTCTTCGGCGTCACGTGAGCCGTCTTCATCGAAGGGATTGTCGTTGACATGCCAGGGGCGAATCACGGGGTGGCTCATCGTCAAACGCCTCACGCGACAGCCCATCTGTTGGGCCAGTTTCGTCACTCGCTCGCGGACTTGTGCGGCCGCGTCGCCGTCCATCATCTGGTTGCTAGCATTCGGCTTCGATTCGACTTCTTTGAGTTTGGCACGCAGCAGATCCAGGTTGGACAACGAGTATGAGATCTCGCGGAGTTCGGTGTTGTACCGCGCCACCTCGGTTCGGCTTCCGGTGTAGTAATCCCATGCGGGAATCACCAACAGCAAGCCTAGCACGACGGCGGTCGCCCACACGATGGTGCCGCGGCGCGGATGATCGAGAAACGCTTGGACGAATGGGTTACCCACGATCAAGTCCTCCGGCGGTGGTCGATGCAACTCGGCTGGACGATTTCGGTTGCTGCTTCGGCTGGACGATCGCCGAGACTTGGAATCGATATTGGGCGCCCACGCTATTTCGAGTCGCGCTGGTGGACTCGAGCGCCACGTGCAAAAACATCCCGGTCTGTTTCAGTCGATCGATATAGGTATAGACGGCTTCACCGGAGTAGCTGGCGCCGCTGATTCGGACCGTCTCATCATTTTCGATCCGTACGGATTCCAACCACGATCCCTGGGGAAGGCTTCGTCCGGCTGTCAGGAACACATCGGCCCAATCGCGAGTCGGAATCCCGGCGGCCAGGGCGTCGACCTGTTCGGCTCGCTGCATCCGCCGCTGCAGGGTCAAGCGAATCCGGTTTCCCTGAGCGTTTTGCAGCGTCAGCGTTTCGATTTGCGCCTCGGTGCGGTGCGCCAAGCGGCGGGTGTGTTGGCCGATCAGAAACAGCGCCAGGGCGATCGATGCGGCCAGCGTGATCGGCCAGGTGTACTGGATCAGTGGAACCCATTGCACCCGACGTCCGGTGCGTAAAGTGGACACCAAATCGTTGGTTTCTTCGGCAAACCTTGCGTCATTGTTCAGCCGTGCCAGTCCGATCGCCGCGATCGTGCCGGAGTCTTCCGAGAGTTCGCCTTGCACCTGAAACCCTTCGCACAACTCTTCCATCGGAAAACGTTGGCGCCCCAGGATCGAAGGTTCATCGAGACTTTGATCCAGTGATTCGTGGTCGGAATGTGTTTGGGTAACAAACAATGTCGACAAGTCGGCCGACGCGGTGGGCAATTGAGCATGGATATAACGCCGCAAACACTTCAAGTGTCGCTGGACGATCGATCCATGGGTCACCGACGCCTCTGGAATCGCCGGACGGTAATCCAACAACAGCCGGCCTTGGTAGGAGATGCCAAGGTCAACGCGGCCCAACTCTTCGACCATAAACAAGACCGGCACTTGGCTGTCTTTTTCATAGGCGTGCAGGATTCGGCACAGGACCAACATGCTGTGTTCCAGATGGGCCAAACGCATCCCGGCCGACTGAACCGCCGCGGCGATCGCGTCGACCATTTGCCGAATCGCGATGGTGACGCAGACACGTTTCCGTTTGGCGTCGATGCGATGGGTGCTCTGGCAGCTGACCTTGCTGCCCAAACCCATCCCGATATAGCGCTGAGTCCGGTGCGTCAGTTCGCGAATTTCGTTGTCGACTTCTTCGTTGTCCCCGGCGACCACGCGGGTCACGCAGGGGTTGCCGCCCAGTCCGACCGTGACGGCTTGTCCGCCGAGGTTGTATTTGGACGCCAGTTCGTTGAGTGCATCGGTGAGTGTGCTGTCACTCCAATCACCCTGTCGCGGTCCACTGTCCGCGGGAAACGCGATTCGCTCGACGATCAGCTTCGATTCGCCGCCCGACTTTTCGACGACTGCGATCGCGATGCCCGACGGTGAGACATCCATGCCGACGGTTCGGCTGACACCTTTTCGCCGATCGCGACGGACACGCCGTCGCGGGGACTGGCGCCGTTCAAGCGTCGCGGGTTCGCGATCGGCGGCCTTCAATAAATCGGTTTGCAGTGTGCTTGCCATGGTCGCGTGTTTATCCTCCCTGTTTGACGGTGACGTGAAGTGTTCGCGTGAAGTTCCCCACGGTCCCGGTGGACAACAGATCGACGGTACCGTCCGCACCATCGGCGACGGTCACCCGATAGGTCCATCCGCTTCCGGCCGGAAACTCGGTACCCGGAATCCCGCCCCGCCACGAGATGTCTTTTTCCAGCTGCGCGAATGCGTCATTCAGTCCCGCCTCGGCCAGGTAGCGAGCTTCATCCCACTGGCGTGTGTTCCGCAGTGCCATGTAACGCATCATTTCGGCATCCAGTGTCGCCACCGCCAACGTGCTGACCAGCGTCATCACAAAGATCGCCAGCAACAACGCGGCACCGCGTCGAACGGGAATCGGTCGTGGGAAGGTCGTTGCGTTCATTGACTGACCCGTTGTCGGTTTACCATGATCGGATCCACACCTTGCAACGCGTGGTCCGTTGTGCCACGGCAGATCTGGGCAAGGTCACTGTCGCAGAAACCTGTATGACATGAATAGCGTCGGGGTCATTGGTCGCGGTCACACCATCGGCGTCGAAGCCCGAAAAACTCAGGTCGTCAATTTGTTGAGCGAGCATCGACTCCGACGGATTCGAAAAATCGCGAAACGTCACCACGCCCACCTGTCCGCTGCGATTGGGGTACCACTGCCAGGTCGCGGTCCGGTCGTCCGGCATTTTCAACGTGATGGCGTTGCCGTCGGGCGAGATCGATTCGACACCGACGGCTTCACGTGCCGCGCGAACAAAGTGCCGTGAGGTGGCGTGCATCTGCTGCAACACCGCATACTCGCTATCGATGGTTTCCCAGGATTGGCGGGCGGTACGCATCACCAGCGACAACCCGGTCATCACCCCGGCCAACATGCTGCCGGCAATGACCAGTTCCAACATGCTGACACCGCAGCGTCGCCGGTGAGCAATCGATAAGAACGGTTTTCTACGGATCACTGAACTCGCTCTGGTAGGCGACAAGTTTTGCAATTTTGGTTGCCAGTCTGACGCGCTGCTCGTCTGCGTCGAGCGTGGCGTCGGCATCTTGGTCGTGCCAGACCGTGACATCGATCGTCGCCAGCTCGCCGGGCCGTCCGCCGGCCGCGATCGCATCGGATTTCGAGACTTGGAACCACACGCCGGCCTGTCCGATGCTGCCGAAATTGCCGCGATGGGAATTCAGTTCCCAGTTCGCAGCCGTGTACGCCAACTCCTCTTCCAACTTGCTGGTGCACAAGGCCAGACGCGTTTCGGCCCGCTCCAGGTCTTCCGTGTTGGCGATCCGTGTGCGCGTCAACTTTAGCGCCGGAACCAACGCAATCGTGATGACGATCGTTGCGGCAATCAGCTCGAGCATGGTTTGTCCAGACCGCGGGTTGCTTCTGTTCATGGCGAACCCTCTTGCGTTCGGATCATCCGCGTCAACGGTTCCACTTGGACGGCGAACGAACGATTGGGACCCCGCAGTTGGGCCACAAACGGTTGCGAGCCGACGCCCTCAAAGTCGAACCAAATTTCGCTTGCAGTGGCGGACACGCGGACCCGTTCGGCGACGGGGTGGGGCCCTTCGACGGTCACCCGAGAACCGTCTTGACGCCGCCCGATGACCGCCCAACTGGTCGCGGCCGCCGCGGGGCCTTGCATCACAACGCCGTGCGGATCTCCCGTGCGAATCGCCGCGCGCTGTGCGTGTAGCATTGCCAAGGACAGCAACCTTGCTTCCGATCTCGCTCCCGTGTCGCCGAAGGTGTCACGCCCGAATCGCATCAATGCCGCGGTCGCGAACACTCCCAGCAGTGTGACGACAACCAGCAACTCGATCAGGCTGAGGCCACTTCGTAGACGTCGATGTGTCAACACGGAATCATTCTTGCGCTCGAATGCTACTTGATCACACGGTGCGTTGTTGCATCGAGCTGATACGATGAATTGTCCACCGGGTTTTGCGGGATTCCCTCGGGGAAATACTGAATGTCCGCGGCAATGTCCGACAGGTTCAACTGCGGGTAGCTTCCTTTTTCAAAGTACCAGCGTTCAACCGCAGCATTGATCTCGGCGATGTTTTGCTTATTCACTTCTTGTTGTGCGGCAAGTTTAGAGCTGGAGATACGTGGCACAACGACGGCAGCGATCACCGCGAGGATTGTGACGACGGCCAACAGTTCCAGAAGCGAAAAACCGGATCGTTTGACGTTTCTTGCTCGTTGCATGATGTGCCCTACTTTCGAGGCTATCGGGGGGATCAAATGGCGAATTGAATCGATCGAGTCAATTTCGGCGGGTGTGAAGTTCATCGCTTTGACGGAACTTCGTTGCTCAAAGGTAGGTCAAGGCATCCCGTCGGTTCCCTCCTTTGGCTCAGTGATGATGCCCGTTTACCCTCCCGGTTGATTCATCGATCGTGTATCGCGTTGAGTCCACCGGACATCGCGGCAGACCATCTGGGAAATAGCGGACATTCGAGCCGATGTCCGCAAGGTCCCCCATCGGCCAGCGACCGGTTTCCCGATGCCACAGCGAGACTTGCACCTCGATGACCGCCTTGCGCAGCTGACAGCTACTGTCATTCGCCTGGCGCGCACCGCCGCTGATCCGCGGCACAATCGCGATTGCGATCACGCCCATGACCGCGAGCGCGGCGAGTAATTCGAGCAGCGAAAGCCCGCTGCGTTTGGACCGCCATGATCCCGGTGATGTGATCACTGATTCACCTTTCCGATCAAGTCAAACATGGGCAGGTAGACGGCCAGCAAGATGCCACCGACGGCGACCGCCAAAACGATGGTC
Source organism: Stieleria sedimenti (assembly GCF_025060895.1). Taxonomy (GTDB): domain Bacteria; phylum Planctomycetota; class Planctomycetia; order Pirellulales; family Pirellulaceae; genus Stieleria; species Stieleria sedimenti. Next base: position 86,141 of record NZ_JANZKV010000012.1, read on the forward strand.
AAAATGGGCTCAATCGCACCGACGATCGCATCGGTGCTGTCTTCGACGTCGCGTCGAAGGTGTTTTCGGATTTGATGCGTGACCGGAACCAGGCGCCCCGTCCGTTCACCGACGATCACCAATTGATTCACGACCGCGGGAAACAGATCGCCCTCGCGCTCCAGGGACTGGCTGAACCGTTCGCCGCGGCGAATGGCGGTGTAGAGCCCGAGGATTTTTTCCCGGACATGGCGGTTGCCGATCGCACGCCCGGCCGGCGGCAACGCTTCGGCCAACGTAAATCCGCTTTCCATCAGGTTGCCCAGCACATCGGCGAACTGCAGAATCGCCAGGTTGCGGAACCATTCACCGACGATCGGAATGCGTATCAGATTGCGATCGATCCAGCGTCTCGATTGGGCATTCTTGAATAGCGTGATGATTGCGATCGCCACGACGATCGATAACCCCAGCAGATGGAAGCCATAGACCTGAACGATTTTGCTGACGTCGATCAGCAGTTGGGTGATCGCCGGAAGCGTGGCGCCGGCGTCTTCATACATCTCTTGAAAGGTCGGAATCACGCACAACAGCATGAAGATCACACTGCCAGTTCCCGCGACGACCAGGATCGCCGGATAGGCGAGCTTTTTGAGGATCATCTTGCGGTGCCCCGATGATCGCTCCAGTTGCTCGGTCACCCGAACCAACGCCTGATCGAGTTTGCCAGAACGTTCTCCGACCTCGACCTGGCTGATCAACGTCGGGTTGAACGCGCTGGGAAACGTCTTCATCGCCGCCGACAACGACTCGCCGCCTTTGAGCGCCCGTGAGATCGAGGCCAAAATATGATGGTACTTCTTCAGCGACCGATCGCGCGACACGGTTTCCAAGGCGTGTGTCAATGACACGCCGTTTTGAACCAACGTCGTCAAGTTTCTTAAGAACAGAATCAGGTCTTTGCGTTTGAAGCGGCGCTCGGGATCGTTGCCGAACTTGATCTCGTGCAGTGTCTTCAGCAACGCAAACGATTCGCTCTGGTCGCCACCATTGACGGCACCTGCACCACCGCGGCTCGATGCGGTACTCATTGTGATTAACCTGACAGTTTGAAGTAAACTTCTTCGATGGACGTGACGCCCTGTTGGGCGAGATCCAGTCCCATCGTGGCCAGATCCACCATCCCTTCGGAGCAGGCGATACTGCGGAGGGTGCTGCCGGGCATGCCGGATTCGATGGCATGCTCCAATTGAGGCGTCACGACCATGATTTCAAAGATCGGAGCACGGCCGGAGTATCCGGTGCCGCCACACTGTTCACAGCCGACCGCTTCAAAGAATTTGCCATTCAGATCCAGCCCCGTCGGGATGTCACGGCCTTGATAGATCAGCTCCACCAGTGACCGGTTGAGCTGACACTCGCGTTTGCAATGCTCACACAGTCGTCGCAACAGACGCTGTGCGATCGAGGCGACCAATGCCCCCGCGATTTTGAAGTTGTCGAGTCCCAAATCGCTCAGACGGGCAACCGTTCCGACCGCGTCATTGGTGTGCAGCGTGCTGATCAGCAAGTGCCCCGTCAGCGAAGCTTGGACGGCCGTCGTGGCGGTCTCGTGGTCGCGAATCTCGCCGACCAGAATCACATCCGGATCCTGTCTCATCAAGTACTTCAGTCCGTTGGCGAATCCCATACCGAATTCGTTGTTGGCATGAACTTGATTGATTCCCGGCAGTCGAAACTCGACGGGGTCTTCGATCGTGGAGATGTTTTTCGACGCCGAGTCCATGCTGCACAACATGGAATACATCGTCGTCGTTTTTCCGGACCCCGTCGGCCCGGTCATCACGATCATTCCGTGGGGCCGGTCGAGCAACTGTTTGACGGTTGCCAGTTGACGCTCTTGCATTCCGAGCAGCGAGAAATCGAAGGTCTTGCTCGATTCGTCGAGCACCCGCATGACGACTTTTTCGCCACGGACACAGGGGATGCAGCTGACTCGAAAACTGGCGCGGGTCTCTCCATCCTGGATGGTCAAGTTTCCGTCTTGGGGACGTCGTTTTTCCGCGGTGTCCAGATCCGCCAGCACTTTCACCCGTCCGACCAAGGCGTCTTCGGAGTCTCCCGGCACGGTCATGATCTGATGCAACTGACCGTCGATGCGATAGCGGACACGCATCTGCGGCGAGTCCGGTTCCAGGTGAATGTCGCTCGCTTCGGCTCGAACCGCCCCCATCAAAATCGCGTCGAGCAGACGTACCACCGGTGCGTCGCTGTCCTCCAAGTTCTCATCGCATTGAACCGTCTCGGAGCCGCGTTCGTCCAGCTCTTGAATGCGGATGTCGACTGCGGTTTGTTTCGCTTTGATCTTGTCGTCGAACGCCGATTCGAGCATCCGATCGATGTCCGCTTCCAGGCAGATCGCGGGTTCGACTTGATAGCCGGTCATCAACTCGATTTCACTGATCGCCTCCATGTCGCTTGGATTGACCATCCCGAGTCGCAACACTTTGTTTTGAAGCTGGACCGGAGCGACCTTGCGTCGACGTGCAAAGGACTCGGGCAGCAATCGAACCAATTGCCCGTGCGTGACGTGTTCGTCAAACCCGCAAAACGGCAATTCGTATTGTTCGGCGAGCGCCTTGCCCAACTGTTCCCGCGTGACCAAGCCGCGTCTGAGCAGAAAGACGCCCAGTTGCAATCGAGTTTGGCGTTGGTCGACCAACGCGGTCTGCAACTGTTGTTCGGTGATGACACCGTGTTCCAGCAAGATGTCTCCGATGCGACGAATTTTCACGCTGCTCATGTTCGTTCTGCTGGATCTCGGTGGGTCGCGATCGGTTCAGAAACAAGGTTCAGCAACGCCACCAATTTCGACTCCAGAACGACCGGATCGTAAGGCGAGATCACAAAGCTCTTCGCGCCGGCTTTGTAGGCATTTTCGACCTCGACCAGGTCGCCGCGGCTGGAGATGCAAATGATCGGAATATGGCTGGTGCATTCGTCCGATGCGATTTTCTCGACCCAGCGAATCCCTTCGCCCGTCTCCAGATCGAGATCGATCAAAACGGCATCTGGCAAGCCTTCGGCGAGCGCCTCGGTCATCTCGTCGCTACTGCTCACTCCCGTCGTCCGCATCCCGAGCAACTCGAGACGAAACACCGTGACCTCCAACACCGTTGGATGGGCGATGTAGACCAGGATTTTCTTTGCTTCTGAATTCATTGCAGGCAGGGAAGGACGCACTGACAGGGTGACACTGTCAAAACGCTAGGTTGCCGAAACCTTCGGTCAAACGCGGACCTGACAGTTGGCAAAGATCGCATAGAAGCCACTTGAGATCGCCCTCAAGCGAGGGAAAACCGTCAATTCGAAATCCCAGTCGGCCGCCGCATGCGGGCGTGTCACAGAGTGCGACAGAGAGAATCGTTTTGATCCATCGTCACGTCCCGTGCTGTGCTACCTATGCAACCCATCGCATCGCCCATCCCCCAGCGTCACATCACGTCAGCCATCGTTGTGGCTCTGATCTGCGTCTCAGGTTGCGGACCGGAGCGGCCTGCGGTGACGGCACAACCTGAAGCCGCTCTTCCGCTGACCGATGTCGAGTACCGCGTGTCGGTTTGGCCGGCGAACTCGGATGCCGATGCGCCGGCATCCACAAAAGAAGGTGTGACGGTGCAGCGAGGGGTGGATGAACCACCGGCGGAAATGGACCTTGACGAACGCGACGTCTCACCGATTCCCGATCACCTCAATTTCTTCCTGCCGCCGAAGACGGCGACCGTCAAAGTCGAGGTTGATACGCCGGAGCCGGAGATCGAGCAGTCGACGGTGCGGTTGATCGGATTTGTGACTTCGGATTCAGAGGATGAGCATGCCACGCTGGCGCTGCTGCGGGTCGGCGGAAAACTGATTCCGATTCAAGCGGGTGAGGAGTTTGACGGCATTTCATTGCTTTCGGCAGATATGAAAAACAGGTCCGTCGAAATCCGGCACCTGGATGAGTGCATGACGTTGGCGATGATGGACCAACCCATCGAAAACCCCGCGGTGCAAGGTCTCGCGGTCCAACCCGTTCGACGCCGCGCGGCACATCCCAAACCAACGACGCGTCACTCAGCGGCGCCCGACGAATTCCAAATATCGGATCCAGGATTTGCGACTCCGCCGGAGCCGGACCTGGGACTGGGGGCAATTCCCGATGGCATGGACCTCGAGCTTCCCGAGGAACTGCGGTTACCCGAGATGCCTGAATTGCCCGAGTTGGAGGGTTTGCCGGGCTTGCCCTGAGTCGACTGAGTCGCCAGCGAAATCAACCACACCACTCCACCGGCCAATTCCCGTGACGCACTGCATTCCACGTTGTCGACCACTGATCCTGATCGGGGCCCTCGCGCTGTTGCCGATCACGACGGCCCAGGCGACCAACTATTACGTCCGCACGACCGGCAACGACAGCAACCCGGGAACCCATCGCAACCAAGCGTTTCGCACCATCACCAAAGCGACTTCTGTCGCCGGACAGGGTGACGTTCTGTTCGTCGGTGCGGGAACCTATGAAGAAAACGTCGTGATCAAGGGTGGCGGAGGCGCGACATCCAAGGCCTGGTTGGTGCTGTACGCGGACCAGACGGGGACGTACACGGGCGACAAAGGATCGGTCGTCATCCGCCCCCAGGCCAAGACTTGGACGATTCGTGTCTTCAACACCGGAAACGTCTTGTTCTATGGGTTCGCCTTCGCACGCAATGCCGCGATCGAGGGCAGGAGCTACGGCAGTCTGGTCACCAATACGACCGGGCACGCGTACTATCTGAACTGCAGTTTCAACGATCTGACCTATGCGTTGCGTGATCTGGGCACGCATCAATTGCATGTCAGTGGATGCACGTTCGCCGGGGTGACGTACGGCGTCTACGCGACGGGGATTGAATCCGCCAACGTCAGCAACTGCCAATTCGCGGCGACGCAGTACGGATGCATCGGATACGACGGGAACTCACTGTCAGTGACCGGCACGCGTTTTTCGGATCGGATCAACGCCAGCGATGCACCGACGAAAACACGTGGCGTCTATGCGGTCCGCACGGGACTGTCGGTATCCCGTTGTGAGTTCAACGGCTGCACGGTCGGTGTTTATGGTACGGCACTAAAATCAGGCACCATCACCCGTAGCAACTTTCTGGACACGACGTCTTATGCCGCGCGTTGCGACGGCGAGTCGCTTTCGATGAGCCGCTGCACGATCAGGGGTGGCAACTATGGCGTCACGCTGGGCGACACGACCGGGAAATCAGCCGAGCTTTCTGATTTGCAAATCGAATCGACGCGTGTCGGCATCACCGCGCACCAAGGTGATTATGATTTCCGAAACGTCACGTTGCGCGGGAACCGATACGGCCTGTACCAACGGTCGGGAAACAAACGTTTGACGTTGTCGAAGAAGGATCGCATCGATTTCGTTGACAACGATTACGCCATCTATTCCAACCACGCCAAGGGAGAGGACGCCGAACTGATCCTGTCGGATGTGGACTTGAGCGGCAACAACCGTGGGCTGGTCAGCTATCGAACGCGTGTTTCGGTCGACAAATGCACGTTCGGCGGCGACAAGATGGGCGCCTACCTGTCGGACAACAAGTCGGCCACCATTTCCGACAGCACGTTCAACGGAAACCCCGCCGATGCGAACGCATGTACTTATGGGCTGTACGTCCGTTCGGACGACATCGAGGTCGAGAAGTGTCGTTTCGCAAACTCGCGATACGGTGTGATGGTCCACAACACCTCCGCAGCGGCTCCCGTTCTGAAGAAACTGACCTCGGAAGATCATACGGCCGCGGCGCTGTACATCCGTGGCGGCACTTGGACGTACGACGGGGCCGACAAGCACTCGTTTCGCAATTGTCCCCGCGGCGTGATTGCCAACACCGTCACGTGGTCGATTAATCAGGTGACCACGAGCGATTCCTGCAAGTACCCGATCACGGATTACTACGGGGATTGCACGGTCACCGACACGACCGCACAAGGAACGACCACCGGCTTCTATGCTTATCAGTCGCAAGCGGTCAACATCGACGGTTTGGCGGTGACGGCCTGCGGTTCCTACGGCGTGGTGCTGAACGATTGCGTGAACGTGCAAATCAACCGTTGTGTTGCCAATGGCAACGGTCACGGGATGTACGTCTACAGCAAACGAAACCTCCGCCCGGCAATCCGTAACTGCGAACTGTCCGGCAACACCGGATACGGGCTGCTGATGACGGGAGCAACGCTTGATCCGTCGTCCACCGCTAATCTCGAGCTCAACAACAACCGTTATGGCCTGCGGGTCAACAATCAACCGTTGACGCTGCTGCCGGCGATGAACGTCGCAATCACCGGAAACCAGTATGGCGTGCTGTGCCAGAAAGAGAAGCTGACCATGAAGGGCATCGAGCTTGCCGGCAACGAAATCGGCGCGTATTGCTCCCGCGGCAGCCTGTCGATCGCGGAATGTTCATTGACCGCGACGCGTTACGGTGTACTGGCTTACCTGGATGGTGGGTGCGATATCAGTGACTCCCGTTTCAACGACGCGGCCTACGGCATTTATCTGCGAGCCGTCGGAACGACGAATCTGCCGGTCCAGATCTCCAAAGCCGTCGTGACGGGGGCAACCGGCGCCGGGGTTTATGTCCGCGGCGATCCGGCGAACCCGTTGCCCGTGTCGATCCGCAACAGCAGCATTCGCAGCGGCCGACAGGGACTTGTGTTGAATCACACCCGTGCGACGGTGGACACGTTGTTTTTCGCCGACTTGTCCAGCACCGGCATTTACCAAGCAAGCGGATCGGGGACGATCCATGGCTGCTCGTTCGCGCGGCTGACGGGCAGTTGGGCGATCCTGGCCAGGGGCGACCGTTGTGATGTCTCTCAATCCACTATCCGTACGGGGCGATACGGAATCGCGTTGCAGACCGATCGGGGCGCGGTCACCAATACGGTTGTCGCGGGAACGGACTATGGGATCTACCTGCGGGCGACGGATGCGGACTATTCGATTGTGCACACGACCGTCGCCGCTGTGAAGTATTACGGATTGATTCGCTACGAAGGTTCGACCACGATCCGCAATTCGATTTTTGACGCGACGTACTTTGGCCTCTACAACGCCCGGCCCGGCGGCACGTTCGACCACCAGTACAATCTGGTTCATGGGTTGCGTCGCCCTTACGTCAACAGCTCCGTGGGAATCGGCGAGACCAACGACCCGCCGCTCTTTGCCGATCCAGCCACGGGCGATTTCCATCTCTCGATGGGCTCGCCGGCAATCAATTCCGGCACCGACTTGTCGGGCTTGGTTTCGATTGACCTGGATGGCAACGCCCGCCCGAGCTTTCAGGGTTTTGAGATGGGGGCGTATGAGTTCATGGAACCGAGCGGATCGATTCGCGTGTTGAAATGGGATGAAGTGGCGCGTTGAGGTTGCGTTGGGGACCGCGGGGCGTTGGGCGACCTATTTCAACACACCGATCGCCGCGAAAGTTGCCTTTCGCGGCGATCGGTAAATCGTTGTCGATCTGGTTGCGGAGGGTCTAGTTGTTCCGCAACAGTTCCTGAATCCCGTAGGTGAAGAACGTTCCCAGACCGAAGTTCAGCAGTTCTTCTTCGGGCTTGTACTGCAGGATCAGCGTGTCGCCGGCCTGGATGAGCGGTCGTGATTTGGGATCGTTGATGGCCTTGGTCAAGTCGATCTCGATCGCAACCTGTCCGTTGCAGTCGGTTTTTCGAAGGATGAACAGTCGGCCCGGTGGAATCGTCGCGATCTGTCCGCCGATGCCTCCGATTCCTCCTCCTCCTCCGCCGCGACCTACCGAGCCATAGACGCCTTGTCCGGCCAGAGCCATCGCTCCGAGTACGTCCAGGTCGTAGTCACGCGGCAAGGGGAATTGGCCTCCGGGTAGCAATCCGCCGGTGTAGAAGATTTCCGTTGCTCGCGATTCGATGTAAACGATGTCGCCGTCTTTCAGAGTGATTTGCTCTGGAGTCAAATTAGGCGATTCGCCCGGCGGAAGCCGCAACGGAATCTTTAAGATGTTCGGATCCTCGGGCAACTTCGGCAGGCAGGCACAGGGGTCAAGCAAGGCAGCCTGACGCTGGGCGCGAAATTTCTTCAAGAACGCTTCACGTGCCGCCTTATTCTCCTCGTTTGCACGAAGCACCTTGACTTGGTTTTTTGCGCTGAGGCCCGGCAATCCTCCGGTCTCAACCAAGGCGTGCAGGATGTCGTTCTGGTAGGCTCGCAGTTTGACGAGTCCGCCGGTCGCGCTGCGGTCGCTTCCGCCCAAGACGAACTGGGCTCCGACGCTCTGGTTCGTCAATCCTCCACTGCTTCCACCATCTTCGCGAACGACGATGACATCGATCGTCCGCTCTTTGATGACGGTCACGATGGGACGTGCTTTCTCGGGTCGCAGGATATCGTTATCGATGTAAGCATCGCGAATCGCGTCGCGGACCTGGTCGAGGGTTAAGCCATCGACGTTCAACGGTTCGATCAAGGGCAACGCGAGTGACCCGTCTTCTTGCACGGCGATCGGATATCCGATCGACGGCGGCAAGGTGCTTTCGGCGTCGGGGAAGTTGACCGGCGGCGGTTCCGGTGGAGCGTTGGGCGGATTGAAGGGCAGCACACCTTCGATGTAAACACCGAGGATGTCGTCTGGACCGATCAAGTATTCACGCGGCGGTTCGAGCGACAGCGCCGAGATGTCCACCGGTACAAGATCGTTCTTGGGTTCGGCGAAGTACTGTTGCGGCAGCCGAGCGGCGGGCACACCATCGATCGGCTGTGTCAACGCAGAGCATCCAGTCAGCGAGCCCGCCATCAGCACGGCCGCAGCCGCCTTGGCACTGAGACACCGAAGGCCAGTGCGAAGGGATCCGAGCAGACCGCCGCGGCAGACTCGGCGGTCGCCGAAGTCACGCCCGTCGGTCCGTGACTGAACTGGCCCCAAGTTAGTAATACTATTATTCATCCCTGCACTCGTCACTGTAGGTTTTCAGCGTGGATTGAAGCGACCACTGGCTGCTGCTATTCAAACTTAAATGGAATCTCGTCCGAGTCGGCATTGGCCGTCTCGACGATCGCGTCAGCTTGGTGGGACGGCCCTGATTGAGTTTGTGAAGCATTTGTTTCCAAAGCGGCGTCACTTGAAGGGGTGGGCATTTCGATCGAACCGAAAATCCCTTCGATCGCATCTTCACCCAGGGAACCGGTCGGCCGACCGACGTCTTCCAGGGTGTAGGTGGGTGCCGATTGACGCGGCACCAGGGTCGCCGCATCGACGAGGCTGTCCACCTCGCCGTCGGGGCCCGGCCGATCGGAATTCGATTTCAACGCCGCGTCATCTCCGATCGCTGGGACACGGAACGTGTCCGTATCGAGATCCGGTTCGCCGAGCTCGATTGCCGGTGGTGCCAGCAATTCGGCCGGCAACGACTCGATGGGCGTTGTCGTCTCAATGATACGCGTCGATCCCGGGACAACGATCTCCGGAGGGACCGGTTTTCCATCAGGGCCGAGCACGGGCGCGGCCTCCTCGGGCATCGTGTTGGCATCAGCCGCTGGCGGCTGATGGGCCACCATCGGGGCTCGGCCCCAATACCCAACGCCGTCCTGTTCGGCCGCCTTGACTCCCATCGGATACCCGGCGAACCAGGCGTCGATCGCGGCCTGTCCACCGGGGGACTGGTATTTCCACCCCCAGTATTGGCTCGGCGCGACACAGGGGAGGCAGCCGTCGGAACCACTGGCCACGTCGGCGTAGCCTTCCAGGAAACCTGCTTTGAACTCATTCAGGTGTGGGCGGTTTCTGTAGAGGTGTTTCTCTCGCAACCAGGCCTTTGTGGCAAAGACCTTGTTGCGATGGGCGAGCATGAACTCGTCCAGGTACTCCGCTTTGCGTACCTGTCGATACGCGTTGGAGACCAACGAACATCCCGAGGCGCCGGCGAGCATGAAAGCTGCGGTCCCGGCAATGACAAACGATCGCAGCCGGCGCCGGGCCGTCCTGCGACGCTTCGGTCGTGCGCCGCGATCGCAGGTCGATTGCGGTGGTGTTTCGGAGTTGTGTCCCGACGGAATCGGGTGGTGTTCGGGTGCGCTGGCCGCACGTGTTGAACGAATCGCCATTTGGCCCCCCTTGGCTGCTGGCGGAATTCGAAATTGGGTCAAGCATTTCGGGCAGCTCACCGGTTCATGGCGTACCGTCCTAGGGGTGTTTATCGCCGTAACGGTCGAAAGGATTTAGCCAAAACTGACGGAAACGTCAGCTGTAGGGGTTCTATCGCCTTTGTGGACCGTTCTTTTAGTGATGAATCCACCGCCCGGGAGGGGATATCCGGGCGGGCTTTCCCTCCGATCGTTGCAAAGAACACCCAAAATGAAGATTCAACGCATTCTCCAAAGCGGGTTCCGTTTTACACTGAGGGCTTCTGTAATCGTCGGGTAAACTGTGATGACCAACACGTTTTCCTCTCGGGGGGAACGAGTCAGACGGTCAGTTTCGACGTTTCGACTTTTTTAGCCGCATGATAAGACACCAATGATTTGGTTGACCCTGGTTTCGCTCCTTTGTTCCATCCTTGCTGCGACAGTACTGGTCCCGGTCGTTCGTTTGATGGCCCGCCGCGTCGGAATGGTGGATGCGCCCGACGACGAGCGCAAGCTCCACCGAGAGCCCATCGCGCTGTGTGGCGGAGTGGCGGTGTTTGGCTCCCTGTTGGTGGGATTCGTCAGCACGATCCTTTATGACCGGTCCTTCGGCGACTTTGACTTGGGATACGTTTCGGCGCGTTGGTACGGGTTGGTGTTCGCCGCCTTCGCGATCCTGGTGGTGGGATTGATCGACGATGCCTGGGTGATGCGCGGACGCCAAAAGCTGCTGCTGCAGATACTGATCATTTCCGCACTCGTAGGCAGCGGCACGGTGGTCGACAAGATCGGCCTGATGGGCTTTGAAATCTACCTGGGCTCGCTCGCCTTTCCCGTCACCGTGCTGTGGTTGCTGGTTGCCGTCAATGCGCTCAACCTGATTGATGGTGCCGACGGAGTGGCGACCACCGCCGGATGTTTCATCAGTCTGGGACTGGCGGTACTCAGCTGGGAACACGGCACGCCGCTGGGATGCATTTTTTCCTTTTGCTTGGCGGGCAGTTTGATCGGGTTCCTGTTTTTCAACAAACCTCCGGCGACCATCTTTCTTGGCGACGCCGGCAGCATGGTCATCGGCTTGCTAGTCGGGGTCCTTTCGGTGTGGGGCAGCGTCAAGGGTTCCACGTTGTTGGCATCGGCGCCGGTCGCCATCCTGGCTGTACCGCTGTTTGACTCCGCCGCCGCCATTGCCCGCCGCTGGCTGACCGGTAGAAGTATTTACGCGACCGATCGCGCCCACCTGCACCACCTGCTGCAGAAGAAATACGGGCATTTCGGCATGCTGTTCATCGTCGCCGGCCTCTGCACCTTGACCACGGTGCTGGCGATCGCATCGGCCCACTATGCCATGCCTTGGTTGGCGTTGCTCGGGATGATCCTTGCCGGCACGTTCCTCGTGGTGACGCGTTCTTTCGGGCACGCGGAATGTCAGCTGTTGATGATGAAAGCTTCTCACATGACGCGATCGTTTTTTATCACGCCGCGGCAATCTTCGCTCGAAAAGAATCACCGTTGTTTGCCGCTGCAAGGTAGCGGCGATTGGAACCTGATCTGGGAGCCGCTTGTCGATTTTGCCCAGATCCACAGCCTTGCAAAGATCAGCATTGATCTCAATTTGTCGTGGCTGCACGAAGGTTATCACGCCAGTTGGTCAGACGTTCGGATGCCCGATCGAGACAAGCAGGTGCAAGTCCGATGGCCGATCGTGATCACGGCCGGACGCAACCAAAACACCGTGAATATCGGCACGCTTCACGTCGTCGCCTCCGCCACGTCGCCGAGAATTCACGAACGAATCGCGGATTTGAGTTTGAGGTTGATGGACCTTGAGCCGCAGATTCAGTTGATCATCGCCGAACTGGAACGGCAACACGCCGCACCCGCCGACGTTCGAGTGGCCGGAATCGTGCCGGCACCTCGATATGTAGGCATCGAGCGCAGGGCGGAACCAACGCCGCTTGTGCCCAGCCGTCACTGATCTCTCGCCATCGTCGAACCGGCCATCGTTGAACCGGCCATCGTCGAACCGGATCGTGGACTCGATCGTCACACCAGAGCGTCGACGAAAACCGCGTAGGGTATCTCTGCCCCCGTCCTTCTCCATTTCCCCGGTGTCTGGGACAATCGCGAAGAAGGGGACGGCCGAATCTCTCACCTCAGTTGGGGGGCGTTCCCGCACGATCGGCACAGCAATCAAAAGCGTTTCGCTACACATCGAAGGCGGGATTGAATGGGTTCGGCGGTCGGGTTGCTCATTGAAGTCTGGCTGTTACGCCGACACAATTTGTAGCCGATAGGCAAAACAAGCCGACTAAGCAAACGTGTCGTTGTGGATCGGCCCAAAACGTGATTGAACAAAGGTCGGGGAATCACACGCTACCCCCATCCAAGGGCTGCGTGCCACCCACGTGGACGAAGTCCGCGCTAATCGCAGTGCCCCTTCACTTAACAATCTCCGCCACCTCGTTCAAACTACGTCCCTCGCATTTCCAATCCACCCGCCCTACACATCACCGGGGGTGATCTCAATGCCAATCCTTGCGAAAGAACCCGATCGATTTCCAAACGATCTGCTCGCGTCCGAACAAGCGAAACTCTCTCGCTGGTGGTTGCTTTACACCAAGTCGCGTCAAGAAAAGCAATTGATGCGTCAGCTCCGCGAGTTGCAGGTTCCGCACTACGGTCCCCAGATCGAGCAACGGAGACGCTCTCCCAACGGCCGCATCCGAACGAGCTACGTGCCGCTGTTCAACAACTATGTATTTCTCTGTGGCGGTGATGAATCACGCTATCAGTCGATTTGTACCGGTTGTGTCCAAAAGGCGACCGAGATCACGGATGTGGAGCCGCTGATCTACGATTTGACTCAGATCAGCGAACTGGTCGACATCGGCGTCCCGCTTTCGGTCGAAGGTCGGTTGCAGCCGGGGCAGCAGGTTCGCGTCAAGAACGGTTCCTTCGCTGGGTTCGAAGGAGTGGTGATCCGCCGCGATCAAGAGACTCGACTGTTGGTTTCGGTCCGCTTCATGGACCAAGGCGTCAGTGTCAAACTGGACGACTGCCAATTGGAACCACTCGGTAGTGCCCCCGAACCCCAAGGCAGCGACGCGTGAACTCTGCTTTTGGTCACTGACTCTCCTTTCGCGATGGACAAACGATGACAACAACGATCGATCCCGTTTCTAAGATTTGCTGCATCGGAGCCGGATATGTGGGCGGCCCCACGATGGCAATGATTGCGCACAAGTGCCCTCACATTGACGTCAAAGTCGTCGACATCAACGCCGATCGGATCGCGCAGTGGAATTCAGACCGTCTGCCGATCTACGAACCGGGCTTGGACGAAATCGTTCAATCCAGCCGCGGCAAGAACCTGACGTTTACGACCGAGATCGATCAGGCGATTCGCGCCGCCGACATGGTGTTCATTTCGGTCAACACACCGACCAAGACGTTTGGTGTCGGTGCCGGGCGAGCGGCGAATCTGGAGTTTGTCGAGAAATGCGCGCGACGTATCGCCGAGGTTTCCGAGGGCCACAAGATCGTGGTCGAAAAATCGACGTTGCCGGTGCGTACCGCCGAAGCGGTCAAACGGATCCTGTCCAACACGGCCAACAACGCGACCTTCGACGTTTTGAGCAATCCAGAATTTCTGGCCGAGGGGACGGCCATCGAAGACTTGCTGGAACCCGATCGAGTGCTCATCGGGGGGGAACGTCCCGAATCGATCGAAGCACTTGTCGACATCTACGCCAACTGGGTTCCACGCGCCCGCTTGCTGACGACGAACTTGTGGAGCAGCGAACTTTCGAAGCTGACGGCCAATGCGTTTCTCGCCCAACGCGTCTCGTCCATCAACGCCATCAGCGCCCTGTGCGAAGCCACCGGGGCGGACGTCGATGAAGTGGCCGCCGCGATCGGAACCGATTCTCGCATCGGACCCAAGTTTCTCAAAGCCTCGGTCGGGTTCGGGGGCAGCTGTTTTCAGAAGGACATCCTGAATCTGGTCTACCTGTGCGAGTACTTCGGTCTTCCCGAAGTCGCAGCCTACTGGGAACAAGTCGTTCGGATGAACGATTACCAAAAACAACGCTTCGTCACGCGAATGGTTCGGACGATGTTCAACACCGTCTCGGACAAGAAGATCGGCATTTGGGGATTCGCCTTCAAGAAAGACACCAACGACACACGTGAATCGGCATCCATCTATGTCTGCCGCGATCTGTTGTTGGAAAAGGCCCGTCTTTGCATCTACGACCCGCAAGTCAGCGAGCATCAAATCCTGAACGATTTGGAATACGTGTTTACCGAGGGCGACAACAAAATCAGTGAAGCCAAACGCGAACTGATCGAAAAGCACGTGACATTCGCCTCGAGCGCTCAAGAAGCCTCCAGCGACGCCCACGCGATCGCCATCTTGACCGAATGGGACGAATTCGCGGATGCCGATTTCGACGCGATCTATTCAACCATGAAAAAGCCGGCGTTCGTGTTCGACGGCCGCAACCGACTGAAAGACCTGGCGCTCAAGGCCAAGGGATTCGAGTACCACGGGATCGGATTCTAAACATTTCGATCCGATCAGTACCTCTGCCGCGAAAGTCACCCCGGCTTTCGTTTTCGACTTGATGACCTTTCGCACACCGAAGTCGTAGCGGCTTCGCGAATTGACCTAACGCAATCGTTTCAGCCAATGACTTCGGAACAACTCCCCAAGGGACGAATCTATGTCGCCGGTCATCGTGGGATGGTGGGCGCCGCCGTCGTTCGTCATTTGCAACAACTTGGCATCGGTGACGATGACCTGATCACCCGCGACCGGAGCGAATTGGATCTGATCCGGCAAGCGGATGTCGAGTCATTCTTCGACGCCGAGCGACCCGACGTGGTTGTGTTTGCGGCGGCCAAGGTTGGAGGCATTCACGCCAACAACACGTATCCGGCCGAATTCATCTATGACAACTTGATGATGGCGGCCAACGCGATTCACGCCGCGTATCGGTTTGGCACCGGCAGATTTCTGTTCCTCGGCAGCACATGCATTTACCCTCGCATGGCTCCCCAGCCGATGCCGGAAGACTGCCTGCTGACGGGGCCCTTGGAATCGACCAACGAAGCGTATGCGTTGGCGAAGATCAGCGGATTGAAACTGTGCGAGCACTACCGAACGCAGTACGGTGTCAAGTTTCATTCCGCGATGCCGACAAATCTTTACGGCCCCGGCGACAATTATCATCCCGAAAACTCACACGTGATGCCGGCGATGATTCGTCGTTTTCACGAAGCGGTGCGCGACGGTTTGGATGAGGTGGTGGTCTGGGGGACTGGCACGCCAAGACGCGAATTTCTGCACGTCGATGATCTGGCCCGCGGGCTGATTCATCTGGTCAATCTGGAGCAACCGCCAAATCTGGTCAATGTCGGCACCGGAACCGACATTTCGATCCGGGAATTGGCCGAATTGATTGCCGAAACAACCGGATTCGACGGTAAAATCTCTCAGGATACCTCCAAGCCCGACGGCACGCCGGTCAAACGCACCAACATCGATTTGATCAAATCAACGGGTTGGCAGCCACGCATTGGTCTGGAAACCGGCGTCCGAAAAACCTACGAAGACTTTTTACGTGCGAGCCAATCCGGCGCGCTGCGGGCAGTCTGAGCTGTCCGGCGGCACTAGCGTGACGCGCCCCGCCGTACCCAAAACCCACACATTCTTGCTATCAATTCGACGGCGAAACGAACCATGAGCAACGCATCAGGCAATTCAAAGACCGCACTGATCACAGGAATCACCGGCCAAGACGGCTCGTACTTGGCCGAGTTGTTGTTGGAGGAAGGCTATGTGGTCCATGGCATCGTCCGCCGCAGCAGCACGTTCAATACCGATCGGATCGAGCACATTTACACCGATCCACACAACGCCGACGCGCGGTTGTTTCTGCACTATGGTGATCTGACCGACGGACAGAATCTGACCAATCTCGTTCTCAACATTGAGCCCGACGAGATTTACAACCTGGGTGCCCAGTCACACGTCCGCGTCTCGTTCGACAGCCCGGTCTATACCGTCCAGACGACGGCCGTCGGCGCGTTGAACGTGCTCGAAGCTGCCCGCCAGCTGAACCGCAAAAAGCCGACTCGGGTGTACCAGGCATCCAGCAGCGAAATGTTCGGCGATGTGTTGGAGACGCCGCAGACGGAAAAGACTCCGTTTCAACCGCAAAGCCCTTACGCCTGTGCCAAGGTTTACGCGTTCCACCAGACGGTCAACTACCGCCACGCTTACGACCTGTTTGCCTGCAACGGGATTCTATTCAACCACGAGTCGCCTCGTCGTGGAGAAACGTTTGTGACGCGGAAGATCACGCGTGCGGCGACGCGGATCAAGCTGGGGCTGCAAGACAAACTGTACTTGGGCAACTTGGACGCCAAGCGGGATTGGGGCTATGCCAAGGATTATGTGCGTGGGATGTGGCTGATGCTGCAGCACGACACACCCGACGACTATGTGTTGGCGACGGGCGAAACGTACACGATCCGTCAGTTCCTCGATTACACCTTCGAACACCTCGAGCTGGACTGGAAAGACTACGTCGAGACCGACCCGCGTTATTTCCGTCCAACCGAAGTGGACCTACTGCTCGGCGACTACAGCAAAGCCAAAAACGTGCTCGGTTGGGAACCCGAAACCAGCTGCAAAGAACTCGCCAAACTGATGGTCGACCACGATTTGGAATTGGCGAGAAACGAAGCGGTGCGTCGCGCCACTTCGTGAACTCGTCTCCGAACCATCCTTGGAACGATGCGGCCTTTCGGTTGGTCAGCGACCGCATTGGCGGCGTCACCTTGCAACGTGGGTGAACGTGGGATGCTGAGCGTCCTTGCAGTGCTGCTCGCATTGATCCCTGTCGTGGTCAGTTTTGACTTCGGCGGGCACCTTGCGTGGACACAGTATTGCTCGGCCCTCGCGATTGTGACACTCACGGTCGCGTTTCTGGCTCTCTTGGCGGCCGGTAGATTGATCGGGGCCCGATGTCCAGGTGGTAAAGAGAGTTCCAGCGTTCGTCAACGCCCGTCGTACGCTCTGCTTTATCTTGCCTCCGTGTGGGTTGCACTGCTTTATTGCCAAACCGTTCCGCTGTCTGACAATACAGTGGCTTGGGCCAGCGGTGGTTCCTACGATGCCTACACCCACTGGCTAGACGCTCCGCTATCGATCACTGGACCGGCGGACCGAACCAACGCTCCGATCTCCATCATTGTGTCTCAGACCCGGCATGCGGTTGCATTTTTGGTGATGCTGTTGCCGCTGATGTGGATGGCGATTGAATTGGTCCGAACTCGACGACTCGCGCAATTAATTCTGGTCGTCATCGCCATCGGCACGTCGCTGCACGCCGTCTATGGAATGGCGTGTATTCTATTTCCTGCGATCACAGGTCTTACCGCTGGCCACGGTTTTGGAGGTTTCATCAATCGAAACAATGCTGCTTTGTTCATGAACCTTGGACTCGCGGCCAGTTTGGGACTGGCCCTTGAACATCATGCGGAACGATGCCGAGGGAATTTTGGGCCGACCTCGCTGACGGCGATCGACTGGGCGACGGATCCTAAAAGCTGGATGGTTTTTGGCTGCGTGACGCTGAACTTGGTCGGTATCATGGCGAGTGGATCTCGTGGGGGCGTTCTGGCGATGGCACTCGCACTCGCGATCGCGATCGGGTTTCGCGCGCGTTTGCGAAGTTTCGCTGTCACCCTGGCGATGATGGTGATTCCGATGACGATTGTGGTCATCGTCGTTCTCACTCCCGACGTCGGCTTCAATGCAATCCGCCGTGCTACCGATGCGTCTTCGGGCAATTCCATTGAGCACGCGCTTAGTAATGCACGTGTCAGCCATTGGTGGGATGGATTGCGAGCGTCACTGGAGTATCTGCCAATGGGGAGCGGATTGGGAACCTACGGGTTCGCCTACTTGCCGTTTCAGTCTTCCGGTGGCGACCTGTGGTTTCAACACGCCGATAACCTTTGGCTTGAAGTCTTCGTCGAGCAGGGCGTCATCGGCCTGTTGTTCGTCGTTGCCATCATGCTGATGGTTTCAAACGCTTGTCGTCGGCTGCAATCGTCCCAGGATGAGTCTGATCAAGCGATTGGTACGATGGGGCTGTACGTCCTGGTCGCAACGGCGATCAGTCAATGCCTCGATTTTGGTTTGATCCTGTCGGCCAATGCCTATCTGTTTGCGATCCTTGCATCCATCGTCGTGACTCGATCCGTACTGGTGTCGATTCGAAATGCTCAAAGCGGCATTGGACGCACCAATACGACTCGCAAACCCGTCACCGACCGTAAGGTTGTCTGGGGGCTTGTACTGGCAGTGCTCAGTCTGCTCTCACTGCCCGTGTTGCACAGCGACGCGGCGTCGGAGTCGGTAGCGCAGCGGTCGCAGATCGAATTTGATTTGATCAAGCTGGAGATTGACCAACTCCGTTCATCCGATGATCGTATTGCGGCCCAAGTCGAAGAGAACCCCACCGCTGCATTGTTGTACCAGCAATGCCGAACGCGATTTCAGATCGCCCGTCTGCGAGAAATAGAGAGTCTCGCTCCGGAATCGGAACTTGAGTTTGCTGAAGCCTACGCGGCGACACGACGCGGAAAGCGAACCGTGCCCTCGCTCGCGCCTGACATTCGCGATGACTATCTGGCCGCTGTCGATAGTGCGGTCCAACTCGCATCACTGAACCCGCTGTCGATCAACGCCAGGGCGGAATTGATTTATCTTCATTTCGCCCACGGTGATGAAGCTGCGACGCGTCAGATGATTGGTCAACTTGGCAGGCTGCAAAACCGTAATCCGAGACAATTGATTCGGCTCGCTGAAATCGCTGCCGACCACCAAGATGCACCTTTCGTCGAGTTCGCTTGTCGGACGGCATCGAATCTCCGCATTCAGACCGCTCCGCAAGCCATCGACATTGCATTGCGATGCAAGGACGCCTCCTTGGACCAAGCCGTTGCATCGTCAGCGGCGGCACGACGGAGGGCTATCGCACATGCTTTGTCTCTCTATGACAGTTTGAGCGACGCGCAAACACGTGATGGATCGCAACAAGGTACCAGGGACCGACTGGCCGATTTTATGAAGCAATCGTTGCCCTTGCTGCAATGCGATGAGGGCCAGGTGCGAGTGGAAAAGGCATCATGCCTGCGGTTGACCGGACTTGTCGCGATTTCATTAGGCGATACCGACATCGGCTTGGATCGGCTACAGCAATCGACACGTGTTGCACCGGAAAACAAAGCGTTCTTACTCGATTACATTTCGCAATTGCGTCAGGTCGGACGGTCGGCTGATGCCAAGCTGGAAGCAAGCCGAGGTCGTGAACTGTTTCCAGAGGACTCCCGTTTCCAGCGATTATTTGAGCTCATTCGCTCCATCGAATCCGAACGATTGGTGCCGCAATCCAGGACTGAACACGGCGTTTGAGATGGCCGACGATCAATGACATTGCCCGAATGCAGCCGTATCACCGGGGGGCCCACCGACGTGGCTTATCAAGCCAAGGTCCTCGACAAGTACGAGATTCAATACTTCAGATGTCGAGAAACCGGGTTCATCCAAACGGAAACTCCTTACTGGCTTGACGAAGCGTACCAAGACGCGATTACAGCCCAAGACAGCGGGTTGCTGCAACGATGCATCACGTACGCCGACATCATGACCTTGCTGATCAAAGCCAATTTTCAGTCGCAGGATCGCTATCTCGATTTCGGCGGAGGATACGGGGTGTTCACACGGTTGATGCGAGACCGCGGATTGAACTACTTTCACTGTGATCCCCATTGCCAAAACCTCTTTGCGAAGGAGTTTGAGGTTCAAGTCGAAGAACCGGGAAAGTACAGGCTCGTGACGGCCTTCGAAGTGTTTGAGCACTTGGTTGACCCAGCCAAACAATTGAAGCAGCTTCTGGAGCTTGCCGACACCGTCGTTTTCTCGACACTGATTGTTCCCGAGCCACCGCCCAAAGATGTCGATGAATGGTGGTATTTCCTTCCCCAAAGTGGGCAGCATGTCTCGCTCTACACGGTCAAATCGCTAGATCATCTGGCCGGTAGCCACGGGGCCACGCTTTACACGAATGGAAAGAACCTGCATTGCATCTCCAGGCGACCGATCGACTTTTCGATCGCCGGCGACAATTTGTGGGCGAAACTGCGTCGTCGTCTACATCGCGTTTTTAGCCACCGCTAGCCCAACTTGCTTGGCGCGACCCCTCGCCGTCTAGCGACGATATTCGCCGACGCAAATCCTCTTCCACCACGGCACATTGAAGCGACTACTCGTTACCGGAAGCGTTTTTTCGACCCAGCAATTCGGGGGCGTCTCACGTTATTTGGTCGAACTGGCACGCGGTGTCGAAGCCTCGTCGGACTGGAACGCGCGCGTCGCGGCACCGCTATACGTCAACCACTACTTGCGCGAATACCGATCGCCGCTGCATCATCGCGGGATCTACTTTCGCCATCGCAAACGTGGACTTTCTCGTCTAAACGATTTCATCGTCAAGACGCTGATGCCGTCGTCGTTGAACAATGCGGACGTGGTTCACGAAGGTTTTTTTGACGCTTCGACACTGCGTCAGGCTCGAGGCGCGCGAATCGCAACCGTTTACGACATGATCAGCGAGCGTTTCTTCCCCAGCGAATCGTCGCTGAGAAAAAAACAGCAAACCGCAGATGCCGCGGACCAACTGGTCGCCATCTCGGAAGCGACGAAGAACGATGTTTGCCACTATTTGGATGTTGCGCCAGAAAAAGTGCGAGTGATTCATCTTGCGGCGAACATGAGACCGAACACCGCCAAATCGAAACTCCTCCCCGACCGTCCGTACTTTTTGTGGGTGGGCACTCGGGAGGGTTACAAGAATTTTGGGTCGTTGATTAAATCACTAGGGAAATCGAAGCGATTCCGTTCTGACTTCGTTTTGGTTTGCGCCGGAGGACCGCCGCTGTCCCAGCAAGAGCGGCAAACCTGGCATGATGCGGGGCTGGACGAGCGTTCCGTGTTGCATTGCAGACCACAAGAGCACGAACTGGCCTCTCTGTATTGTCACGCAGAATCGCTGGTCTATGTTTCGCAATTCGAAGGGTTTGGCATTCCACCATTAGAAGCAATGCAATGCGACTGCCCGGTCATCGCGTCGAATCGCAGTTCAATCCCTGAAGTCGTCGGTCAAGCAGCTGAACTAGTGAACCCCGACGACACCGAGTGTATTGCTGATGCAATCGATCGAGTGATTGAGCAACCCAGCTTGGTCGAGCAGCTCAAAGACAAAGGGCGTCTGCAAGCATCGCGTTTTACCTGGGAAAAGTGCGTGGCACAGCATCTCGGGCTCTATCAAGAAGCAATGCAGCAGCGTGGAGGACTCTGAGGGTGCAGTTCACAAAAGTCATCGGCCATCTTCTGGCGTTCGCCGTCGGTCTGACCCTGGAAACCGAGTACGAATTCATCGGGACGCTGCGGATCTCCGAGATCATGCTGTTGGTCTATTTGATCATCATGTTACCATTTGGCAAAGTAAAGGAACTCTTTGCGACGCCTTTTGCGGTTCCCGTCGCGTCGCTGGGTTTGCTTTGGCTGGGCTCGCAGTTCATCAGCGACATGGCAAATCACACGTCCAGGGTCAATTTGCTCAAAGGCCACGCCAACATCGGAATGATCCTCGTTTCCGTGGCAGCGTTCGTTGTCCTGTTCAAGCCGGATCCCAATCGATTCGCTTCGTATCTGTTGGGTTTGTTCTTCTGTCGTATCATCAACCGCCTCCGCGGCGTCGTTGACGAAACAGCGACTACGGAATACTGGGACCGATTCATCGCCAGTTGGGCCTCCTGTGGGCTGATCCTGTTGATGCTGTTTCTTCTTCATCGAAAGTATCGTGGAAGTTACGTTGCATTGCTGACCATCCCCTACGGCTGCGCGTCGATTATCTTCGGAGGTCGATCCCACGGGCTGGCGTACCTGTTGACCGGCGTGGGGCTTTGGTACGGAACACGCGGCGGCCCGAAAGATTTCTTGAATTACACACGGCGGCAATTCATGTGGGGAGGCGTCGCGCTGTTTGTTGCGGCGTTTCTGGTTTTCCAGGTGTATGTCTTTTTCGGTCTCAGCGGCGTGCTGGGCGACAAAGCGCGGATGCAACTCAGGGCGTCCAGCAATCCCTACAATCCGATTGCGGTGGTCAGCGCGGGCAGAGGCGGATTGCAAGTCGCGTTTGAAGCGATTGCCGATAGGCCCATCCTGGGCCATGGATCCAAGGCATACAATCGCAAGTACATCACACGCGCCATGCGTGAAACGACGTCCGAAGAGTACTTGCGCTCCATTCCGGTCCACTCCTGTATCTTCGGTGCCTGGGTGTTTTCCGGTATCCTCGGTGTGCCGTTTTGGATCGCAATCCTCTGGATTCATGTGCTGTTTTTTCGATCTGCGATCAACTCCGACCATCCCCAATTCGTACTGCTTTCCGCATTCCTGCTCGTCGAGGGTGTTTGGAACATTTTCTTCTCGCCCCACGGATACGCTCGATACGCGTGGCCGCCGTTCTTCGTTGTCAACATTCTGCTGTACCAAGCGGCCGAACAAAAACGTCTCGCGTGGGAACGCGAGACGGTACAGCCCGAACGGGCGACGCCATCGACGCCGCAGTGGGTTGCGACTGAGGTCTGATGCGGGACCCCGCTCAGCGTCAATTCGAACAGATGGTTTCGAGAAGAACACACCGTGAAGATCCTGATCACCGCTGACTACTTTTATCCGTCGATCCGCGCCAGCGGACCGATTCGGTCCTTGGTGAACTTTGTTCAGAAGTTTTCATCAATACACGAATTGTTTGTGGTCACCCGCGATCGTGATCCCAACGCATCGGAGGCCTACCCCGACATCATTGCGAAACAGTGGAACGAGGTGCTGGGTATTCAAGCGCGCTACGTGTCGCCAAGTGAGAACCTGGGACAAATCATCAGGGAAACCATCCGCAGCGTCGGCCCCGATACGATCTACATGAACAGTCTGATGTCGCCGCTGACACGGTCGGTATTGCGATTCGCATGTCGGCAAGGCACAGGAAATCCAGACCTGTTGTTGGCGGTACGGGGTGAACTCAGTCCCGGTGCACTGGCCATCAAACCGATTCGAAAACGTGTCTTTTTGCAATTCGGAAAGGCCTTGGGGCTGTTCAAGGGCGTTCGTTTCCAAGCCTCATCCGCCGACGAGGCACGGTTCATCGAGCGTTGGTTTCCCGACAACACGATTCACACCGCGATGGACATTCCATCCGAGGTCGTCGGTCAGCCGAAAGCACGCCCATCTGGCGATTGCCGGTTTGTCTTCAACTCAAGAATTGCGCCGATCAAAAACCTGGAAATCGCAATCTCGGCCTTCGAATCGTTGAGCGACTCTGGTCGTGGATTCGAGGGCGTCTTGGAGATCCATGGATCACCGATCAATCAGGAGTACTTGGGGAAAATCTTGGGGTTACTTGGGCGATGTGGCAATCATGGCCGACATTGTGGTCCGTACCGACACGATCAGATTTGGGACATCCTGGGCAACGCCAGTTTTTCGATCTTGCCGAGCCGTGGCGAAAATTTCGCGCATGCGATCTATGAATCTGCGGCAGCGGGCGTTCCATTTTTAATCAGTGACCGGACGCCGTGGACCGCCGCGGCGCACAACGGATGTGGCTGGGTGATTGACCCCGACGACTTGGACGGTTGGAAAGACGCGATCATCAACGCCGTCAACATGCCACAAGACGACTATCTGCGTGCGTCCGAGAAGTGCATTGAAGCTGCCTGCGAGATGCAATCGCGGGCCCATCACCAGCACGAAGCTTTATTCCTGAGTTGAAATGTCAACCGCGCCCTTGTTTTCTATCGTTACCATTTCCTTCAACCAGCGGAAATACCTGCAACAAGCGATCGACTCGGTTCTATCACAGGACTCCGATCTGTTTGAGTACCTGATCATGGACGGTGGTTCGACTGATGGAAGCGTTGAGCTGATCGAGCAGATCCAGGATCGATTGGCATTTTGGCGATCGTGCCCCGACGGTGGACCTTCCAATGCGCTCCGATCGGCCGTCGATCACTGCAAGGGTCGCTATCTGGTTTACATCAATTCCGATGATCTACTGTTGCCCGGCGCGATGAGGACGCTTGCAAACTACATCGGGAAATACCCCGACGCCGACGTGATTTACGGTCACGGCGTGACGTTCAATGAAACCGACGGCTCGATCACAATGGTTTACAGTGATCGTTGGGGAACGCGTGCGTTCGCGAAAGGATTGGTGTCGATCTTTCAGCAATCCTGCGCGCACAAATTGTCCGCGGTCCGCGAGGCGGGGAATTTCAACCCGGAAAACCGGACTTGCTGGGATGGCGAATTGCTGTTTCAGATGGGACGCAATGGCGCAACATTCAAACGCATCGATGAGGTCATCGGGATGTTTCGCATCCACGAAGATTCGATCACCGGCAGCCAGCAAACCTCTGATCGCTATCTGCAAGATCGCAAGGAAATGGCCGCGCGGGTTGGCGTTCGAACCCCGTTGCGGGGCGGCCTGCAATCCTCGATCCTCAAAATGCTCCGCGATCCGAAGTTGATGGTTCGTAAGTGCCGAAGTCGATGGGTGGGGCCGAAAGAACTGGTGGTTCGTGGCATCGACGTCCGCGACGTCGCGGGAATTTCGCGATGAAGAAGCGACGAGTCCTGTTCCTGTGGTCACGCTACTCTGGCTACATGGCGGCGTGCTGGAAACAGCTTTCATCCAACGAGACGATGGATGTCGAAGTCGTCGCAATCGAGTCGAATCCGTCCGACCGCAGCGATCCAACCTTCGCACCCGAGATGCTCGATGGAGTGACCACACGCCTGATCCCGCACGCCGATGCCGATGATTACTCGAGTCTGAAACGGCATCTTCCCGATCAAACCCCTGACGTGTTGGTTGTTTCGGGATGGCAACATCCCGGCTATGTCCATGCCATACGCCAGAATCATTTCGGATCCTCAGCATTGATCGTATGCTCCGACAATCCGATCCGACACACTTGGCGACAGCGATTAGGCATTTTCAAGATCCGTTGGCTGCTGGACCGGGCGAGCCGCATCTTCGTGCCCGGGGATCGTGGATATCAATTGATGAAATCGTGGAAGCTGCCGGACGAAAAGATTGCCAAGGGCCTTTACGGCGTTGACGAATTGTCGCTCAGGCCTTGCATCGCGGATCGGGAATCCAACGGTTGGCCAAAAAACTTTATTTTCACGGGGCGATACTGCCAGCGCAAAGGCGTCGACATCATGTTGGATGCCTATGCTGACTATCGGGCACGCCATGACCATCCATGGGACTTGATCTGTTGCGGACGCGGCGAGCTTGCCACGATGCTGCAGTCGCAACCAGGCGTGATTGACCGAGGATTCGTGCAGCCTGAAGGTCTGACTGCCGCACTCGCAAATGCGAGTGCATTTGTGCTGGCAAGCCGGTCCGATGCATGGCCACTGAGTCTGGTCGAAGCCGCGATGGCGGGCCTGCCGATTGTCTGCACCGCGGCGTGCGGGAGCAGCACGGAATTGGTGCGGGACAGGTTCAACGGCCGCGTGGTGCCGACGGCGAACCGCTCGGCATTGAGTGACGCGATGTCCTGGATCCACGTAAACGAAGCGGAGCTTCCAGAACTTGGGCGAAGATCAAGTGAACTGGCAAACGCTTTTTCGGCGAACCAATGGGCGGAACGGTGGGCTGACGAAATCGAAGACATTTGTAGGAGCCGAGAGTGAACGAGAAGCCCTTTCCCGTCCGATTTTCGGCCCTGAAGCGATGGGTGGCATTCATTCTGTGCAGCAACACGGTCGGCTGGTTACTGGGCGTCGTCTATCGCAACCGAATCCCGTTTCGTGGCGTCTCAATCGATCTGCGTACTGCGATGATCCGAAACAGTACGAAGGCGCGGCTGTTCTTTGGGATGTATGAATCAGCGGAATATCGATTCGTCAATCAGTATCTGCAAGAAGAGCTCCCGACGGTCGAACTCGGCGCAAGTATTGGAGCGATAAGCAGCCAAATTGGAAAACGACTGCGACCGGGAACCGATCTCACGTGCGTGGAAGCCAATCCGAATCTGATCAACACGTTGAGCACCAATCTTGCAAACAACGCCGGGCATTTGAAAACGCGAATCCTGCCCGCGGCCATTGCTTACGACAGCGAGTCGATTGAGTTTGCCGTTTCCGCAGATAATCGCGTCTCCTCGCTGCAATCGGACGAGAACTCCATGCTGACGCCGGTGGACGCCATTCGTCTTCGAAGTGTCATCCCCGAGGGTGACTTTCAACTCGTCTGCGATATCGAGGGCGCCGAGGCGGGGATTCTAGCCGCTGACACGGAATCCCTGTCCCGATGCCGTGTCGCGATCGTCGAACTGCACGACACGACCGTCCATGGCAAACAGGTATCCGTGCAGGAGTTGGCATCTCAATTCCAGGCGACGGGATTGGAACCGATCGATCGCTACGGCAGCGTCTATGTTTTTTGCCGGTCATCATGACCCACTCATGGTGCCGATACGTCTTGCTCTTTCAACCTGATGTGAACATTCGAATCGATGTTCCGCAATCGTTAACGTGAAACAAATTCTGCAAAACCTCGGCAATGGGGAGACATTGTTAGCGGACATCCCGTGTCCGCGTCGGGCCTCGGGGAACGTCTTGATTGACAGCTCGCGTTCCTTGGTATCGCTCGGCACCGAGAAAATGCTGATCGATTTCGGAAAAGGCGGTTATTTGGCGAAAGCGAAATCCCAGCCGGACAAGGTCAAGCAAGTTCTCCAGAAGATCAAGACCGATGGTCTTTGGACGACGGTCGATGCGGTCAAAGCGAAACTCGATGCCCCGATCCCACTCGGGTACAGCAACGTCGGGGTGGTGATCGAGTCGTCGCCGAACTCCGTTTTCGCGGTCGGTGATCGTGTTGTCAGCAACGGACCGCACGCGGAAATTGTCAGCGTTCCAGAAAACCTGGTCGCGAAAATCCCCGACGATGTGAGCGACGAATCCGCGGCGTACACCGTGGTTTCGGCGATCGGGCTACAGGGCATTCGACTCATGAACCCGACACTGGGCGAACGTATCGTGGTCAGTGGACTGGGATTGATCGGCTTGCTGAGTGTGCAGATGCTGAGGGCGCACGGATGTGAAGTGATGGGCATCGATTTCGATCCGAAAAAACTGGAGTTGGCCCGAGCATTCGGTGCCACGACCGTCGATCTGTCCGCCGACGAAGACCCCGTTCGCGCGGCCGAACACTGGTGCGGCGGGAACGGCGTTGACGGTGTGCTGATCACGGCTTCGACCAATAGCGACGCACTGGTCCATCAAGCCGCAACGATGTGCCGAAAACGAGGGCGGATCGTTCTGGTCGGGGTGATCGGCCTGAATCTTCGACGCGCCGACTTCTACGAAAAAGAACTGACCTTTCAAGTTTCATGTTCTTACGGACCGGGCCGATATGATCCCCAATATGAACAGCGCGGTTTGGACTATCCGTTCGGGTTGGTTCGCTGGACAGAGAAACGTAATTTCGAAGCCGTGTTGCAACTGCTCTCGACAAAACGAATCGACACGACGCCATTGACCACGCATCGCTATTCGTTTGACGAGGCGTTGAGAGGTTATCAAGCGATTCATGAACAGGGAGCGATGGGAATTGTCCTTGAGTACACCGGTGAAAGAGAACAGGATCGGCGGCAGAACCTGATTCGGACGGGGCAGGCGTCCGGCGACGATTTAAACCTCGTATCCGACGTCGGCCGGAAGGTCGACGGCGGATCCCCCGTCCTTGCGTTCATCGGGGCCGGAGCGTTTACGACCCGCATGCTGTTGCCGCTGCTGCCGAAAGAGGACGTGGTGCGTCATTCGATCATCAGCGGTACCGGAGTCTCGGCGGCGCATGCGGCCAAGAAGTTTGGTTTTGCAATGTGCGGGACGGAGATGGAGAGCGTTCTGGTCGATCCCGCGGTTGATGCGGTCGTGATCACGACGCCCCATCAGACGCACGCTGATTTTGTGATTCGAGCTTTGGAACACGGAAAACACGTGTTTGTCGAAAAGCCTCTGGCAATGGATCACAAGGAATTAGATGCCGTGCAAACGTGCTTGCAGTCGCGTCCCACACAGCGCCTATTTGTCGGCTACAACCGGCGGTTCTCGCCTCATACCGATGCCGTCAAGAATTGGCTTCGATCGGCACCGTGTTCCAAGGCCCTGATTTTGACGGTCAATGCCGGCATGATTCCGGCCGACCATTGGACGCAAGACTTGGAACTCGGTGGCGGGCGGATTCTCGGCGAAGCCTGTCACTTTATCGATCTTGCCCGTCATCTCGTCGACCACCCCATCACCGAGGTGAAAGCCAGGGCGATGACGGGTGGCGATGGTGCGTTGGGAGATTGCGTTGCCATTCACTTGTCGTTTGCGGATGGATCCATCGCAACGATCCACTACCTGGCCAACGGCAGCAAAGCGTTTCCCAAAGAACGAATCGAAGTCTTCGCCGGAGGAAAGGTTGCCGTGATCGATAATTTCCGGCGATCGTCTCTGATCGGCGAAAAACGTTCCCTCAAAACACGTCGTCAAGACAAGGGGCATGCGTCCGAACTGCGGGCATTTCTTCAAAAGGCTTGTCTCGAAGGCAGTTGGCCGATCCCTGCGGAGCAATTGTTCGAAGTCAGTCGTGCGACCATCGATGCGCACCTGCAGATTCGCGATCAACTGGCTCGATCCGGTTAACCGAAAACAAAGCACAAATTGATCCGTTTTCAACAATGGCGCGTGCGTGGATCGGCATGGGTCACCCCACACCGAAAGAAGCTGGCGGAAAACCTGTTTTGGCTGACGGCCGACAAGGGAGTGCGGATCTTTCATGGGATTTTCATCGCCGCGGTCGTCGCGCGTTACCTGGGGCCGGCCGACTACGGACTGATCGCAGTTGCCGCTTCATTTCTGGCGATCATCACACCGCTGATCACGCTCGGCTTCGACAGCGTTGTCGTTCGCGAATTCGTGACATCCGGGGACCGAAGCCGCCTCTTTTGGACCGTCTTTGCAACAAGGCTGCTGCTCGGAGTGCTTTCATATGCGGTGCTTTGTGGTCTGATCCTGACGCATCTGTTGCCCACGGACTCCAGCACCGAAGCCATTGTCTTGCTGATCGGTTGCATGCCGTTGACGACGCTGGCCTTCGATGTCCCACGGCTGATCTTTCAATCCGAGGTGCGCGAGAAATGGGTGGTCTGGATTGCAAACGTCGCATTGGCCATCGCGGCCATCGTCAAGCTGATCCTGGTTGCGGTCGAAGCCGATGTGACGAGTTTTGCCGCGGTCAATGCCTGCACCGTGTCAGTGACCGTGATGGCCACGATGGCGTCGGCCCGAATGCTGGACATCCTTCCCAAATTTGTGCGTCCGCATTGGCAAACGTTCCTTCAACTGGCCCGTGAGTGCTGGCCGTTGATTCTGTCGGGGCTCAGCATCGCGCTCTACATGAACGTCGACGTCGTCATGCTTCGGCTGCTGGAAGACCCCGAGGTCGTGGGGATCTATTCCGTCGCCGCTCGGTTATCGACGTTCTGGTTCTTCATCCCCATGGCGCTGGCGCAAACCTTGTTTCCGGGATTGACCCGAGCGTTCGCCGATGATCAGTCCCAATACAAAGTTGCACTCTTTCGCTACTTGCGGCTGAACACTCTGGCAGGCTATGCCACGGTGGTCTTGGCTGAATTGTTTGTTCCACCATTGATTTACCTGTTATTCGGCAGTCAATACGTCGAGAGCGTTCCTTGCTTTCGGCTGCATGCGTTGGCAATTCTGTTTGTGTTTCTGGGCGTCGCTCGTGCACAACATTTGAATCTGGAAAAACTTCACATTTACGGAATGTGGGCGACCGTGGTTGGCGGCGTCATCAACATACTGCTCAATTTCGCGTTGATCCCAGTGCTTTCTGCTACCGGCGCTGCCGCCGCGACGGTATTGAGCTTTGCCATCTCTGCCTTTGTGATGAGCTTTGTCTTCGAACGCACACGCTGGTTTGCGAAGCTTCAGTGGCTGACGCTTCGTAAGCCTTGGAAAACGAACCCTAGCAGCGAAGAATGAACGTGACGAAATCGTTTCGATCAGCCATGCGGAAGAGTTTGTTGCTGATTCGTAATCAGTTGCTGCGCCCGCTGACACACCTGGTGGGCAAAGGGCCGTTTTCATCGGTGGCACTCGACTATCTCGACTTGCAGCTTGTTACACTGATGGGACGTCGACGCGGCGGCGTGTTCGTGGAGGCGGGGGCCAATGACGGAATCAGCCAGAGCAACACCTACTACCTGGAGAAGGTGCTTGGATGGAGCGGAGTGCTTGTCGAGCCGATGCCAGAGCTTGCATCGCTTTGCCGCAAACGCCGTCGGGGGGCGCGTGTGGTCAACGCGGCCTTGGTGAGAGAGAATTACCCCAATCCGACTGTCAAGCTTGAGCGCGCCGGATTGATGAGTGTGATCAACGACGGTGTGTTGCAGGCGTCTGCGGTCGAAGACCACGTCCGGCAAGGCCGCGATGTGCAACGGCTTGATGAACAGGCGGCCGTCGAGGTTCCGGCACGAACGCTTCAGCAAATCTTAACGGACGCTAACATTTCACATGTCGATTTTCTTTCGCTCGATGTCGAAGGGTATGAGCTCGAAGTATTGAAGGGAATCGCGTTTGACCAGACCACCTTCGACTGGATTCTGGTGGAAGTACGCCCGTCCAATGAGCAGCAGATTGACGCGTTGCTGGGAAACCATGGCTACGTTTGGGAGCGGATCTGGCGCACTCCTTCGTATGCGAACAAAATCTATCGCCGCGCGAACCAGAGCAACTAGGCATGCAGTTATTTCCGGTCCTGTTTACGATCTTCAACCGTCCTGAGCAAACACGCCAGACGTTCGACGCGATTCGGCTGGCCCAGCCCCATCGCCTTTACGTCGCCGCGGATGGTCCCCGGCCGGATCGTCACGACGACCTTGCCGCCTGTGAAGCAACACGCCAAATCCTTGACGAGGTGGATTGGGATTGTGAAGTCTTCACGCTTTACCGCGATCAAAATCTGGGCTGTAAACGCGCCATGGCGGAAGGCATCAGCTGGTTTTTCGAGCATGAACCGGCCGGTATCGTGATCGAGGATGACTGCGTCGCGGATCCGACTTTCTTTCGTCTCTGCAGCGAGTTGCTGGAGCGGTATGCCGATGATCGGCGGATCGGAATGATCAGCGGGATCAATCACTACCAGGTGCAAAGCAACCGGGAGGACTCTTACCACTTCTCGAAACTCGGTCGCATTTGGGGTTGGGCGACCTGGCGTGATCGCTGGGCACTGTATGATGACACTCTGGATGCATACGCCGGGAAACTGAATGAACTGCGACGATCGATTGGCCAGACCGAGCGTTATCGACAGATGTTTTTTGCCATCCTGGATGCGGATCAATGCGGATCCATCTCAACTTGGGATTGCTACTGGGATCTCGCCCTGCACGCCAATGATCTGTTGACGGTTCGGCCGAAGTGCAATTTGGTGTCCAACGTCGGATTCGGTGACGGTGCCACACACACCGGTGGAAAAGCGCAGCAGCACATTTTGCAACGTGGTTCACTTGAGTTTCCGCTCCATCATCCTGCAACCGTCCAGCACGACCGGCATGCGGACCGGATTCACGAGCAGCGGCTTTATCCCAATTCCTGGATCCGTCGGCTTGCCCGAACGTTGGGGGCACGGAAGATGCTGAAGAAGATTCGAGGAATTTTCGCTTCTACCGCATGATTTTGGAGAGTATTGAGGCCGTTTTTGTTCGTCGCTCCTGCACCGGCGATGTGGTCCCCTTCATCAATGGGCGAAGATCGAAAACAATCTCCGTCAATGGATTGTTCGCTTGTGAACATTCCGGTGATGAACGAGGATGGAGAGCGTCCCTTGTGATCGCCTTGGGTGTTGGCCTCCTGCCGAGCTGATAGTTGTGCTTCCAGTGAACATCGTCTTCTTTTCTCACTACTACACGCCTGAGGGGAACGCTCCGGCTTCCCGCACTGCGGATCATTGTGCGCGGTGGGTGAAGGATGGTGGCGGGGCGCGAGTCACGGTGATTACCTGTGCCCCCAATGTGCCCGAGGGTCGCGTTTATCCGGGTTACCGAAATCGCTGGTGGCCACAACGGGAAACGGTCGATGGGGTTGATGTCGTTCGCGTCTGGACGTTCATCCAGAACAATCCAAGCCGGGCCGGACTGATTCTCAACTACCTCACCTATCTATTCTCTGCCCTGTTCGCGTTCGTGTTCTTCGTGCGGCGTCCGAGTGTGGTCGTCGCGACCACTCCCCAATTTTTTTGTGGAGTCACCGGGGTTCTGGCCAGTTGGTTGAAGTGGTGTCCGCTGGTGTTGGAAGTCCGCGACATCTGGCCGGAGTCGATTGTGACCGTCGGTGCGATTCGACGCGGAGTCATCATTCGAGCACTCGAATGGATGGAGCGTTGGATGTACCGCAGTGCCAACCATATCGTCACGGTCGGCCCGGGCTACCGTGACAACATCCTTTCAAAGGTTGACGTGGCGAATCGAATTTCGATGGTGACCAACGGAGTGGACCCGAAACAATTCAGCCCGGAAACCGACAGCGTTTCGTTCAAGGAACGTTACGAGCTGATGGGGAAATTCGTTTGTTCTTACGTCGGCACCGTCGGCATGGCGCACGGATTGGATGTGATCATCAATGCGGCACGACGTTTCAAAGCGGTGGGGAGAGAAGACGTCGTTTTTCTGGTTGTCGGTGGCGGAGCCAAGCTGGAGCAAATGCGACGAACCGTGGCCGAGCTGGGGCTCGGCGATCTGATCCGATTGACCGGTCGCCTGGATAAATCCGAGATCCCGCAGGTGCTCTCGGCTTCGGATGCCTGCTTGGTTCATCTCAGTAAAGTGGATTTGTTCGAACACGTTATCCCGTCCAAAATTTTTGAAACGATGGCCATGGAGCGGCCGATCATCATGGGCGTCCGCGGGCGTGCCCTGGACATCGTGCTCGCGGCCGAGAGCGGTGTTGCGATGGAACCGGAAAACGACGCCCAACTGTTTGAGATTCTGGATTGGATGATCGGCGCCCCCGACGCCGTCCGGAAGCTGGGGCGAAACGGCCGCAAGTTCGTGATCGAACACTTCAACCGAGACCAACTTGCGCGGGACATGTTGTCGATCATCCGGCGCACGTCCCAAGGTGAAGTGTTTTGTCTTGAGGATCGAGACTGGGGGGAAGAGTCTGGCGGCCATTCAGACGACACGAACCTGACCCCTGTCGCCTCCTCCGGCGGCACTCGCCGCTGACCGGCCGGCATTGCAATGGCACCACGCCGCCTGTCTCGCCTGGCCGCGCTTCTTCGCTATCACCGACCCGGCCAATTTGCCTGGCGACTGTACCGGACCGCGCAACGACACCTTCGCCGGCGTTTGCCCGAGCGGTTGGTTTTTCAAGTCGGACGCAGCCAAGCTGGCTGGAAACCCGGCGCCCAGGCCGCCTTCCTAGCGATCGCCGCACGCAGGTTACAGCTTTGGCCCGAGCGCAGCGTCGACGCCGCCGACATCGCCGCCGGGCAGTTTCGGTTCCTGAACCAAACCCGCGATCTGCGGATCCATGCTTTCGGCAATGATCCCCAAATTGACTGGAATCCAGAGGCGCCGCGGTTGTGGCGTTTTCATCTTCAGTGCCAGGAATACCTGACCGATCTGGCCGACCAGCCGGGCGCGGATGCCGCCTACAAAATCGTCCGCTCGTGGCTCGCTCAGCCGCGTCATCTGAGTCCGACGCGCGACCCCGATGCCTGGCACCCGTTTTGTATTTCAAGACGTTTGCCCGTCTGGCTTTCTCTGGCAGCCGCCCACGATCCACCCGCTGACATCTCGGAACCGTTTTGGCGCTGTGTTGCCGATCAGGTCCTCTGGCTACGTCGCAACTGTGAGTGGGACCTCGGTGGCAACCATTTGTTGGAGAATTTGTCTGCACTCTATCTCGCAGACTCGTATCTGGACTTAGACGCTGCCGCCGGAGGGACATGGGTACAGCCGAGGTTGCTCGCCGAGTTGGACGAACAAATTCTGCCGTCGGGCGAGCACTACGAACGGGCGCCGACGTATCACGCGTTGATGATGGTCAGTGTTTTGCAATGCGCCGAAGCGGCCCGGTTTGCCCAGTCGAACAAGCTGGATCGGTTGCGGATCGTGATCAGCCAGATGTTTCAATTTGCGCAGTGGATTCGGCAACCTGACGGTCGCTTTCCCTTGCTGGCCGACTCGGCACGCGGCGAAACACCGGATTTGGACAAGCTGTTCGAATGGGCTGAGACCTTCTGGGATCCCGGCGCGCGAGGCAATCCAACCGTGGACTATTGGGCGACGCAAACCGATCGCGGCGATCGATTGCTGTTTGACGTCGGCCCGCTCGGATGTGATCACTTGCCGGCCCACGCTCACGCCGACCTGCTGCAGATCACCGCCACGCTGGGCGGTCGCGACGCCATCGTCGACACCGGAAACTTCGAATACGAACCCGGTGAGTTGCGTCAACGTTGCCGCCGCACGTCGGCACACAACGTGTTGCAACTCGGATCGCGTGAACAATGCGACATCTGGTCCAGCTTTCGCATGGGCCGCCGAGCGAAGCAGCTATGGAAGCGACATGGGACGACGGATGGGTATTCGTGGTGCGCTGCGGCGCACGACGGTTTTGATTGCCCGGTGGGCCGGATCATTGTCTCCAGCGGATCCGCCTGGACCGTGATCGATTGGTTCCAGGGCTATCCTGGCAAGGTAATTGCGACGTCTCGGTTGCACTGGCATCCCGACTGGCGACTGACGCTCGGCCGCGATCGATCCATCGTCTCGGTGTACCATTGCGACGCCCCCGAGTCGATCTATAGGATTGAAAGTCTGGGCGAGTCGGCGGGATTATCGATTGAAGACAGCCTCTACTGTCCGGACTTTGGCCGACAGATCGGCAACCAGGTGGCCGTCAATGTCAAACGCTGCGATTCGAGCGGATGGCTTGGTTTCCATCTTCCCCTGCAAGCCGACCAAAGGTCTCCGGTTCCGCAAGTCCACTCGGATGGCGGACGGCTGAACGTGACGTTGGGCGATGGCGTCGAGATCTCGATCGCTCTACTTTGACTTCGGCCGAAAGGCCACCATCCGTTCCGGATGTGTTTC
This sequence comes from Stieleria sedimenti, assembly GCF_025060895.1. Classification (GTDB taxonomy): domain Bacteria; phylum Planctomycetota; class Planctomycetia; order Pirellulales; family Pirellulaceae; genus Stieleria; species Stieleria sedimenti. Next base: position 121,656 of record NZ_JANZKV010000012.1, read on the forward strand.
GAGTCGGGGCCCGTGCATCAGGTCGATGCAATAGGGGATGGCGGGGAAGACGGCGTCGAGACACTCGGCAATGGCTTTGGGTTTTCCCGGCAAGTTGACGATCAGACTGTCTCCCAGCAGGCCGGCGGTCTGTCTCGATAGGATCGCCGTGGGAACTTTTTCCAGCGAGACCTTCCGCATCAATTCGCCGAATCCCGGCATCATTCGATCGCAGACCGCTTCGGTGGCTTCCGGTGTCACGTCTCGCTTGGACGGCCCGGTGCCGCCGGTGGTCACGACCAGGCAGCAGCCTTCGATTTCGCAGAGTTGTCGTAGCGTCGCTTCGATCATCTCGCGGTCATCGGGAATCACCCGCGCGATCGGCTTCCACGGGCTCGTCAACACGTCGCTCAGGTAGGCGTCGATCGCCGGGCCGCCCAAGTCTTCGTACTCGCCCCGACTGGCGCGATCCGACACGGTCACGATGCCGATCTTGGCGGCACGGGGTTGATCGGCACTGGGTTGGTTTTGATCCGGTGGTGTCATGTCCAGTCGAGTCCCTCGTGAAGTTGGTTCAGTGACTGAGCGTCGCCTTCGCGAACGACCAGCATGTTCTCGACGCGGACGCCGCCGTCTTGGCGACCGTACAGCCCTGGTTCGATCGTGAACACCTCGCGTTCCAGTAATGGGCCGCCGCCCAGGTCCAACAGGATCGGTTCATGGACGTCGAGCCCGATTCCGTGGCCGGTCCCGTGTTGAATCGTGGGCTGGTCCGACACGGTTCCACGGGACAATTCGAACCCGGCGTCGAGCAATGCCTGGTCGGCGGCCAAGTGCACCGACTCGGCCGTCTGGCCCACGCGAAGCTGTTGGGTGGCGGCCGCGTTGGCAGCGACAACCGCGTCGTGCATCTTGCGCACAGTCGCGCTCGGCTGGCCATGAACGACGGTCCGCGTGCAATCGCCCCAGTACCTCGTTTCATTGTTCATCGGAAACAGGTCGACGATCACGGGAACGCCTGTTCGCAACGGCCCCGTCCCGGCGTGATGGCAATCGGCAACCTCCGGAGCGGTCGCCACAATCGCACCGTGTGACATCGAGTAATCGCGTTTGAGAAACTCGGCGGCCGCCATCGCTCTGGTGCGTTCGCTGGTAAAGGCTTCACCCTCGTGCACCAACGTCCCATCGGCCGCGACGGTGCATCGGGCAATGGTTTCGCAGAGGTAGCGCATCACCGATTCGGTGACCGACTGGGCTTCGGCCAACCGCTCGATTTCCTGTTCCGATTTCTGGCGCCGGTCGATCACGCCCAGATCGGGATCGTATGACAATTCAATACCGGCCTGTTGAAGATACCACGCAAAGACGAAGGGCAGGCTGCGATCGACTCGGACTGCCGCCAGATTCTCGCGTCGGCAACATTCGGCGACGGCTTGCGCGGTCGCGGTCTCGCGATCCGCGTCCAGCTTTCCCGCCGGCTGATAATCCATGGGGCAGACGACGCGGTCGGCGCTGCTGAGACGACGGACGCGGTCCATTTCGATATCACGCACCAATGCCACACGCCGATCCGTGGTTTCAATCCAGGCCGCTGGATCTCCCAGTGGTACACCGATACGGCGGAAGAGCGATGGGTTTTTAAGGGGAATTCCGGCAAAAATGGCTGGCAGTGAAGCGTCGGGCATCCTGAATCTCACGGGAAAAACGTTGGAACGGCTTGAGCGACGTTATAGCCGATGGACGCGGGGCTTCGCGAGGCGACGTGGCGGAGGGATTCGAGATCAGAAGTCGAGGACACGTTGATCAGCGGTGAATCGCGTTGGTCATTTCCGCGATTTTGTCCGGGCACCCAATGCCACTTCCATCGGCCCTGACGGTGTTAGCGGAACGGCGCGAGCCGTCCGGTCGCACCGTGAAAGACCGGAGGGCTCGCGCCCAACCGCTAACAAGGACACCCCGCTTGGCGTCCGCGTAAGTCGCATTGGTTTCTACACAAGTCGCCAGACTTGAGGTCGCCCTCCCGTTTCGGAAGGGGCGGACGCGAGGTACGAGCGGCCGGGGTGGGGGCTTTGCGGCTGCGCGTCACTCCGTCACAGCCAATCGACCCTCCCCTCGCTGCGCTCGACCCTCCCTGCCAGGGAGGGTGACGCCAAATGTGTAGACACCAATGCCTGCCAGGGAGGGTGACGTTAAAATTGCACGACCTCCAAAGCCGGGAGAGGGAGCCGTTTAATTGTTGCGCGACGATGCCGGATCCAAGCTTCGGTTATCATAGGCGGTTCCCACCTTCAGCCCCACCTCGGAAAGATTCTCGAATGAAGATCGATTACTCTCGACGGCGTTTCCTGTCTCTCACCGCGGCGGGCGTTGCGGCAGCGACCACGCCGCTGGTACAGGCCGCCGACTCCGCCGAAATCCGATGGCACGACGTCCGCGATTGGGGCGTCGAAGGCCGCGGGTTCGACGACACCGAAAAATACTTTGATCGCTTGCCGGCCCGAGCCAAGGGCGTTGTTCGCGATGCGGTCTGGAACCTGAGTCGGCATTCGGCCGGAATGCTGGTCCGATTTCGAACCGACGCCCGCGAGATTCAAGTCGACTATTCGGTCACATCGTCCAGTCTGGCCATGCCACACATGCCGGCAACGGGAGTCAGCGGTCTGGATCTTTACGCCCAAGACGAACAGGGGAACTGGAAGTGGGTTGCGGTTTGCAAACCCACCGCGCAACACATGAAGACGACGCTGGTCCAAGGCTTGCGTCCGGGCGCGCGAGACTACTCGATCTACCTGCCGCTGTACAACGGAACCGAATCGCTGAAGATCGGCGTCGATGGATCCAGCCTGTTTGAACCGATCGCAGCACGCAGCGAAAAGCCCATCGTGTTCTATGGCACGTCGATCACACACGGTGCTTGTGCGTCGCGACCGGGCATGCCCCATCCGTCGATCCTCGGCCGTCGACTCGATCGCCCGGTGATCAACCTAGGGTTTTCCGGCAATGGCAAACTGGAAAAAGAGGTCGGTCAATTCTTGGTCGAATTGGATCCCGCGGTTTATGTTTTGGATTGTCTGCCCAACATGGTGGCCGCCGAAATCACCGAGCGAACCGAACCGATGGTCAAACAGCTTCGCGCCGCCCATCGGAACGTTCCCATCGTGCTCGTGGAAGACCGTTCTTACTCGGGATCATGGTTGCTCGAGTCACAACAGACCCGCAATCAGACCAGTCGCGAGGCGTTCAAAGCGGCTTATCGCAGATTGCTGGACGCCGGCACGGAAGGGTTGTTCTATGTCGACGGCGAAAGTCTGTTGGCGGACAATCGCGATGACACCACCGACGGATCCCATCCCTCGGATCTCGGTTTCTTCAACCAAGCCAACGCGATCGAACCGGCGTTGCGCGCGGCCTTAGGGGCAATACCGCTAAGTTAACATGAATGAGGGGGCCCGGACGCTGGCGCGAACCGGCTGATGTCAAACGAATATCAGCCGTTTGGCGCGAGCCTACGGGCCCTCATCT